>CAXUNX010000069.1:0-15096 GCA_964252545.1 uncultured Acetobacteraceae bacterium
GATGGTGATCTCATCGGGATTGACGGTCGCGGTGGCGAGCGGCGAGTTCGACCTGTCGGTGGGGCAGGTGGCGGGCCTGTCCGGTGTGCTGGTGGCCGGGCTGATGGTCTGGAGCCGCTTGCCGATCGCGCTCGCCATCCTGCTCGCGGTGCTGGCCGGGGTGGTCATCGGGGTGGTCAGCGGCCTGCTGGTGACGCGCCTGCGCATCCCCTCGCTGATCGCCACCCTGGCGATGGGCCCGATCGCGCTCGGGCTCAACTATGCCTATGACGGCGGCGACTCGATCTACTCGAGCTTCCCGAAGCCGTTCTACTACATCGCCACCGGCCGGATCGGCGGCGTGGTGCCGGTGCCGATCCTGATCGCCGCGGTGGTGGTTGCGGTGTTCTATGTGCTGGTCAACCGCACCCGGCTGGGCCGGGCCGTGGTGGCGACCGGATCGAACCTGCAGGCGGCCCGGTTGTCCGGCATCAATGTCAATCGCTGTCGCATGATCGCGCTCAGCCTGTCAGCGCTGGGTGCCGCAATGGGCGGCGTCATGCTGACGGCACGGCTGGGCACCGGCCAGCCCGGCGCGGGCGAGCCCTACCTGATGGACAGCCTGACCGCGGTGTTTCTCGGCATGACCGCGTTCAAGCCGGGGCGCGCCACGGTACAGGGCACCCTGGTCGGCGTCGTCATCATCGGCATGCTTGATAACGGCCTCAACCTGCTTGGCGCTCCCTTTTACCTGCAGAACGAGGTGCGCGGGGTGGTGATGATCGCCGCCGTGAGCCTCGCCGTGCTGCGCGGCGAGATCCGCTTCTTCTAATCAGGGACAACAAATAATGGCACAATCGGGAAACGGACGCACCGCCTTGGTCACCGGCTGCAGCCGCGGGATCGGACGCGCGATCGCGCTCGGGCTGGCGCGCGAAGGCTTCGACGTGGTGGTCAACGACATCGCGCGCCAGCGCACCGAGCTGGAGGCGGTGGCGGACGAGATCAGGGCGATGGGACGCCAATGCATCGCACTCGACGCCGACGTCAGCGATCGCGGCGAGGTCCGGGGCATGGTCGACGCGGCGGTGGCGCAGGCCGGCCATATCGACGCCGTGGTCAACAATGCCGGCATCCTGATCGCGAGCACCGTCGAGAACCTGCGCGAGGACCAGTGGGACGCGGTGATGGACGTCAACGCCAAGGGGACGTTCCTGGTGGTGCAGGCCTTGCTGCCGCATATGCGCGAGCGGGGATACGGGCGCATCGTCAACATCGCCTCGATCGGCGGCAAGCACGGCGCCCCCGAGCAGGCGCACTATTCCGCCAGCAAGGCGGCGGTGATGGGCTTCACCCGCGTGCTGGCGCAGGAGGTGGGGCCGTTCGGCATCACCGCCAACTGCGTCTGCCCCGGCATCATCGTCACCGACATGGGCCGCACCAACCTTTCGGATCAGGCCAACGTCGACAAATGGGTGGCCGGCACTGCGCTTCGCAGGCTGGGCCAGCCGGAGGACGTGGTGGGCCCCGCCTGCTTCCTGGCCTCGGATGCCTCGGCCTTCGTGACCGGACAGTCCTTGAACGTGTGCGGCGGCATCGTGTTGAGCTGATCGAGGTCGGCTGCGGGAACCCGGCGCCCCAGGGCTTGCCGCCCGATGCGTGTCAGACCGGGTGCGCGGCATCCTCGATGTCGAGGTCTCGGCCGGTCGGATCCCAGCGGATCAGCAGCGCGGTCAGCAATCCGATGGCGGGAACCACGGCCAGCGCCAGCAAGGTCGGATAAAGCCCGATCGAGGCGCGGAGCAGCGGAAAGTAGTAGAAGCCGAAGATGCTGCCGACGCGCTGGCATGCCTGCACGAAGCCGCTCGCGGCCCCGCGCATCTCGGTCGGAAACGACAGCGTCGCCAGCGTCAGCCCCTGGGAGCCGGGGCCGAACGCGTGGCAGAAGATGAACAGCCCCACGCACAGCCCGCCCACCAGCGGCGGGATCCGGTGTCCGAACAGCCCGAGGATGACCAGCGTCGCGATCACGCCGGAGAACCCCAGGATCGCCAGCCGACGGATGCCGATCCGGTTGGTCAGGCGCGATTGCAGGCTGCCGCCGACGATGCCGAACAGGTTGAAGACCAGCGAGCCGGCGATCGCCACAACCAGCCCGCGGCCGAAGATCAGCAGCGCGATGGTCGGCAGGTAGAAGGCGACTGCGTAGTATTCCGCGTTCTGGGTGGTGCTGATCAGGATCGCCTGGAGCGTGCGCAGCCGATAGCGCGGCGAGAAGATCCGGCGGTAGAGCACCAGCGATTCGCCGTGCGTGCGCGAGCGGAACCGCGCCTGCGACGCCGGCTCGACCGCGACACGCACGTGATATGTCGCCTCCAGGATGCGCGCCGCTCCATCGAGGTTGCCGCGCGCGGCTTCCCATAGCGGGCTCTCATGCATCAGCACGAAGCGCAGCACCAGCACCGTGAAGGCCGGAACCGCGCCGAACCCCACCGCCCAGCGCCACAGCGTCGGACCGGCATGCAGCCCGATCATGATGAGCCCGACCACGTAGCAGCAGGCACCTGCGGTGTACCACACCGGCTGCCAGAGATTGACCGAACTGCCTTTGGTGCGCAGCGAGCGGTATTCGGCGATGAAGCTCATCGCCACCGGGAAGTCGAGCCCGACGCCGATGCCCATGAACAGCCGGGCGATCAGCAGCACGGTGTAGTTCGGAGCGGCCGCCGCCACCAGGGTCGCCAGCACGAACAGCGTCATGTTGACGGCAAACATCTTGAGCCGGCCGAGCCGGTCCGTGTAGTAGCCGCCGAACAGCCCGCCAAGCAGCGCCCCAACCGCCATGCTCGAGGTCAGCGTGCCGAGCCCGAGCGGCGTCAGGTGGAACTGCGCGCGAAGCTGGACGGCGCCGATGCTGAGGCTGGTGAAGTCATAGGCGTCGGTGAAGATGCCGCCGAGTGCCAGCAACAGCACCACCCCGCTGTTCTGCCGCCGCCGCTCGTCCGACCGGTTGATGAATCCCGCGACGTCCCCGAGCGTGCCGATCGAGATCGATTCTGCTGCTGCCACGGCTGTCTCCCCTGCCGGCGGTTGCTTGCTGCCTCAGAAGCCGACCGCATCCTTGCCCTTGAGGCCGAGCATCTGCCGTGCCTCCTCTGGCGTCGCCACCGCGAGCCCGAGCGACTCCACCAGCCGGCGGGCGTTCGTCACCTGCTCGGCGTTGCTCACCGCAAGCCGGCCCGGAGCGCTCCACAGGCTGTCCTCAAGCCCGACCCGGATATTGCCGCCCATGCCCGCGGCCATCGCCGCGACCGGCATCTGGTTGCGGCCGGCGCCGAGCACCGACCAGCGGTACTGCTCGCCGAACAGCCGGTCTGCGGTGCGCTTCATGTGCTGCACGTCCTCTGGATGCGGACCGATCCCGCCGAGCAGGCCGAAGATCGTCTGCACGAAGAAGGGCGGCTCCACCAGGCCGCGTCCCGCGAAATGCGCAAGGTTGTAGAGGTGCCCCACATCGTAGCACTCGAACTCGAAGCGGGTCCCATTGCCGCGGCAAGCCTCCAGCGCGTAGGCGATGTCGCGGAACGTGTTGCGGAAGATCAGGTCCTCGCTATTGGCGAGATGCGCGCGTTCCCAGTCGTGCCGAAACTCCTGGTAGCGGTTCAGCATCGGAAACAATGCGAAGTTGAACGAGCCCATGTTGAGCGAGGCAAGCTCCGGCTTGAAAGCGGTGGCGGGGCCGATCCGCTCGGCGATCTGCATATAGGGCGCACCGCCGCTGGTGAGGTTGACCACCACGTCGCTTCCGGCCTTGATCGTGCGAAGGAACGGCGCGAACGCCTCCGGCCGCTGGTCCGGCCGGCCATCAACGGGATCGCGCGCGTGCAGGTGGACGATCGCCGCCCCGGCCTCGGCCGCGCCGATCGCCGCCTCCGCGATCTCGGCTGCGGTCACCGGCAGATGCGCAGACATCGAGGGCGTGTGGATCGCGCCGGTCACGGCGCAGGTGATGATGACGGGCGGCGGCTTCGGCATGGCCATGGTTTTCCGGTTCAGAGCGACTCGACGTTGCCGCACACGCTGAGCGACTGGCCCGAGATGCCGAGCCCCGCCTCGGAGCACAGGAACAGCACGGTCGAGGCGACCTCGTCGGGGGGCGTCATCCGCCGCAGCGATATGCGCCCGAGATACTGCTCCCGCATCGTCTCGAACGAAACGCCCAGCTGGGTGGCGCGCGCGCGGATCACGCCGTCCATGCGTGGGCCCTCGACGATGCCGGGCAGCACCGCGTTGACCCGGATGCCGTCCGGTCCGAGTTCCTTGGCGAGGCTCTGGGTGAAACCGATCACTGCCCATTTCGAGGCAGAATAGGGCGAGCGGAAGGCATAGCCGAAGCGACCGGCGGCCGATGACAGGTTGACGATCGAGGCGGCGCCCGAGTTGGCCTCCGAAGCAGCGGCCGCCTGGCGGAGCATCGGCACCGCGTAGTGGGCGCACAGGAACTGCCCGTTCAGGTTGACCTCGATGGTGCGTCGCCAGTCGGCGACCGAGATGGCGTCGACCGCTCCGGTCGGACCGGCGATGCCGGCATTGTTCACCAGCACGTCGAGGCCGCCGAGCGTGCTGCCTACCCGGTCCAGCAGCGTGCGGACCTGATCATCGTCGGAAACATCGGCCAGGCTGGCGCCCACGCCGGTCTCGCGCCGGCATGCCTCGAGCCGGTCGGCGTCGACGTCGCAGATATGCACGCGTGCGCCGTCGCCGACGAATGCATCCACGATTGCACGCCCGATCCCGGACGCACCGGCGGTGACCAGCACCCGGAGATTGCGTCTGACGGTTCCATCCCGCATGGGGCTCTCGTTCTTTCCCAGGCCGCCAGCCGCCCAACCGTCGCAAACGCTGCCCAGAGCTCCGGACATGCGGCTTGCTTCAGAGACGCACCAGCGCCGGGCCGGTTTGGCGCCGTCCGCCTCGATCGACACAACCGTGATCCCGCAGCCACACAGGGAATTATCCTTACTGCCTGTGACTGGCGCCTTCAGCTTAGTTGATGCTTAATCATCTCGGATCCGGCGAGTCTGCAAACAGCACGCGGCCGGATGGGAGGCAGACATGACAAACCGTTTTGTTTTTGCCGTGCAGAACGGCGGCGGCTCCACGAGCTTGTACTCGTCAAATGGCACCGCGGCCGGAACCGTGGACCTCGGCGCCGAGCGGTTCGGCTACACGTCCGACGGATCGCCGATCGACTACACCGCGTTCGATAACCGTGACCTGTTCCTCGGATACACCGCGGCGGGCGGCGCGCTCTATGGCGGCGTCGGCATCACCGACGGCACCGAAACCGGGACCTCCTTCACCAATATCGGCGGCCCGGACAACCGGTTTGCTCCCACGAGCCTTGCCGTGGTCGGCAGCAGGGTGCTCGTCTCCGGCGTCAGCCCCGGTCCGAACAACACGCAGCTTGCCCAGATCTGGTCGAGCAGCAACGGAACCGACTTCTCCCTCATCACCAGCGGCGACGGCTTCGGTGCGCCCGGCGTCACGGTTTCGGGCAATCTCGGGTTCTTCGCCGGCACCAACGGCGGCGGATCCCCGGAAGGGCTTTGGCGCACCGACGGCACAGCCGCAGGCACGTTCCAGATCACCGATGGCGATCTCGCCCTGCAGCCTTCCGACATCCTCTCGCTTGGCGGCGGCAAGGTGGTGTTCTCTACCCCAGGCAATGGCGGCACCCTGCTGATGGAGAGCGACGGCACCCGCACCGGCGTCCGTCAGATCCAGAACCCGTCTCTTGGCTTCGACATCCTCACCGACAATGGCGGTGCCTCCACTGGCAGCCGGGCGGTGTTCAGCGCCGTCGATGCGGCCGGGAACATCAGCGCGTGGGCGACCGACGGCACAAACGCGGGAACGGTCGAGCTGGTGGTCAACGGTCCGGAGTTTGCGCCGACCCGGCATCCGAACAGCTACCTGCAGCTCGGCAACAAGGTGCTGTTCGATACCGGCTACGAACTGCTTGCAACCAACGGCACGAAGGCAGGAACCGTGGCCCTCACGGGATCGGAATCCGAGGGCGCGGTTGCGGCAGGAAGCAAGGCGTTCTTTTTCGATCCCGAGGTTTCGCAAACGGCGATCTTTGCGACCGACGGGACGCCCAAGGGCACCGTCGAGATCCAGATCCCCAACCTCGCTTCGTTCGACGGCGCGATCCGGGCGGTGGGCAACCAGGTTGTGTTCACCGGCACCGACCTGTCCGGCAAGGAAGCCCTGTGGTCGTCCGATGGCACCAGCGCCGGCACCTCCGAGCTGACCCTGCCGGCTGGCGTTCTTGTTGATGCGAGCACCGAGATCGGCGCGCTGCCGGCCTCCTCGCCGAGCGGTCCCGGTGTCGTGACGCTGCCTGGCGGCAACCAGCTCTATGCCGCGGCAGCGGGCGTCGCAGTGGTGGCGGGAACCGGCAACGACACGGTGCTGGCGACGGCGGGAGACGTCACCGTCACCGGGGGCGCAGGCACCCTGACCTTTTTCGGCGGAAGCGCTCCGAGCTCGGTGTTCGGCGGTGCTGGCCCAACCAGGCTGTTCAGCGGCAGCGGCGGCGGCCATTTCACCGGCGGAACCGCGGGCAACAACATCCTGGTCTCGCAGGGGGCCGCGAGCGGCAACACCACCCTGACCGGCGCCGGATCGGGAGACCAGCTGTTCGGCTCAGCCGCAGGCAACGACGTGCTTGTCGCCGGTGCCGGAAGGGAGTCGATCCTGGGCGGCGGTGGTCACACAACGATCAATGGCGGCGCGGCCGCGGACGTGATCTTCACCGGGGCGGGATCGAGCAGCGTGTATGGCGGCACGGCGGCCGGCGACACCATCGTGGCAGGCTCCGGCTCCGCCATGGTGACCGCCCAGAAAGGCGACGCCATCTTTGGCGGCACGGGGTCTCTGAGCGTCAAGGGCAGCAGCAGCGGTGCGGACTCCATCGTGGGTGGCCAGGGAGCTCTGAAGGTCAGTGGAACGGGCGGAAACATGCTGGTGGTGGCTGGCACCGGCACGTCACAGCTGGACACCGGCAATGGCGCCAGCCTCATCTTCGGCGGCACCGGAACTTCCACGGTGACCGGCGGCACGGGCTCCATGGAGGTTGAACTCGGATCCGGGCACATGTCGGTTACCGACGGGACTGGGGCCGCTAAGTTCGACGTCGTCAACGGCGCCGCTGCAGGCACCGACATGCTGAGCGGCTTCAAGGTCGGAACCGACACGATTGATCTGTTCGGCTATGCCTCGAACCAGGTCAGCATCTCCACCGGAAGCGGCAACAGCCTGATCTCGCTTGCCGACGGCACCAGGATCGAGGTGCTCGGCGTCACCAAGCTCGGCAACAGCGTGGTCCTGTAGCAGCAAACGGTCTGCAGCCGGCCGGCACCCGTGCTTGTTGTGGTGGCTGCTGCGGGTGGCAGGCCGGGCAGCGGCGCGGTAGCATCGCGTGTTGCGGAAGCGCTCGGCTGCAGCCAGAGCGGCTTTGCGTTTCAGCCCGCGCTCCAGCACCCGCCGGCCGGCGAGCTCGCGTCATGAAGGGTGTAGACGATGTCACACAGCAAGGCGGAAGACCGCGATGGCGTGCCGAGGCCGTTCTCGGTCGATGTTCCGGACGAGACGTTGCAGCGCATACGCTCCCGGGTGGACGCCTTTCGCTGGGACGCGCTGCCTGAGCCCGCGGATGCCGCGGACTGGCGCTACGGCCCTCCGCTGTTGTTCATGCGGGAACTCTGCCGCTACTGGAGCGACAACTATGACTGGCGATCGGAGGAGAAGCGCATCAACGCCGTCCCGCACTTCAGGGCGACGGTCGGCGGACTTGATCTTCACTTCGTTCATGAGCGCGGATCGGGCCCGGCGCCCCGGCCGCTGCTGATCGCGCATGGCTGGCCCTATTCGTTTCATTCCTACAGCCACCTCGTGGACAGACTTGCACACCCCGAACGACATGGCGGCCGGATCGAGGATGCGTTCAGCGTCGTCATACCGTCCTATCCCGGATACGACTTCTCCGAACGCCCGGCGATGCCGATGGGACCGCGCTCGATCGCTCTGCTGTTCGACAAGCTGATGGGCGTGTTGGGATACGACCGCTACCTCGTGCATGGCGGTGACTGGGGCGCCCACGTCACCAGCCTTCTCGGGCTTCACCGCCCGGAACGGGTCATCGGCATCCACGCGCTCGGGATCGCGCTGCGCGACGCCACTGCCGAGCAGCTCACCGGAAAGGTCGCGCCGGACGCCAGCGACGAGGAAAAGGCGTTTGTTGCATCGGAGATGGCGATGTGGTCGGGAGAAGGGGCCTATTCCCGTATCCAGGCGACCAAACCCGCCAAGCTGGCCTTTGCGATGGCCGACAGTCCCGTGGGCGTCGCGGCCTGGATCACCGAGGCATTCCACGCCTGGTCCGATCGGCGCGCACGCCGGTTCGAGGAACTGTTCACACGCGATCAATTATTGACGGAGGTCATGCTCTATCTCGTGACCGACGCGTTCGCGACCTCGATCTGGATCTATGGCGCGAAGCGGCGCGAGGAGATGACGCTTCCGGTCGGCAAGCGCGTGGAGGTGCCGACGGGCTTGAGTGCTTTCCCCGATCCGGTGTTCCCGGTGCCGCCGCGCGCAGTCGCCGAGAAGTCGCACCATGTGGTGCATTACTCCAAGATGGCGAGCGGTGGCCATTTCCCGTTCTACGAGCAACCTGACGCTCTGGTCGAGGAGCTTCGTAGTTTCTCGCGCTCCCTCGCGTCGTCCAACGCGGGCTAGGGTGCTGGCTCTCGCAGGCCTGGGATCGCTGAAGCGCCTTTTTCGATAACCGGCCGGGAGCCGGTGGTCGTAAACCAGCAAGGATGGATCTGCTCAGGAACGGCCAGTGAGCCTTGCCCCACGGCCGGCCGGATAGGCCGCCAACGCGCCGGCATTGCGCCCGCAGCACAACCGCCTGGCGGCATTGATCAGATCCGCGAAGATCTGTACGGCAGAACCGGTGCGTCCCAGCAGGTGCAGAACAAAACCCGCGATCAGGATGATGTCGAATCCCGCAGGCACGATCACCATCACCGTCCATTCCACGATCTTCAGCATGCTTTCCGCTCCATACCTGTCTTCGGCTTTGTACAGCCAAGACATTAAGGAAATGCTGAAGTCACCGAAACGATCGGCAGCAAGCCCGCGCCGCGTGCGCGAGCTTGCGAAACCTGAACGCAGCGGATCCGGCTCTGGCTAGCTGCTGCTTGCGATCTCCGCCTGCTCGAAGGCGCTGGAGCTCTCCGTGCCTGGTGCGGCGATGCGACTCTCGTCACCGGCGCTCCCCACATAGCGCCGGATCATGTTCGCGCAGAACTCGGCAAACGCTTCCGGCTCGGCTGGAGGTGCTGTGTAATGTGGCCAGATGCCCTTATGCTCAGGAGTGAAACAGAATGTGACGGTGACCTGGAACGATTCGAGGGCGCGCATCTGCCGGTCGAACCACGCTTCCGCGCCGGGACGGTAGAAATCGGCCCAGCTCAGGCCGGTTCGGAGATAGGTGACCCCGAGATCCTGCATCCAGCGCACGGCGTCATCCAGCCGATGGTCCTCGAAATGGAACCATTGGCACAGGCCCATCTCCGGGGCGAACTCGTGGAACACCCGCGCCGCCCGCTTGGGCTGGCCGTGCTCGTCCAGCAGACCCATGTGGAAATGCCGGTAGTAGGACGAACCTTCGGCTTCCTTGTGCCGGGTGGTGGCAGGCCAGGCCGCCGGAAGGTCGTAGAGGCTGTACCAGTGGATTCGCGGCGCGCGGCCCTTGAGCAGTTCGAAGCTGCGTCGCAATCCCCATTCCTGCACTTCCTGGGCGCCGAAGCTGGAAACCCCGACCTCCGACACCCAGACCGGCAGGTTGGTGGCGCCCGCGATCAGCTTGAGCTTGTCCGGCCACTCGTCGATCGTCCAGAGATTCCAGTCGAGCGGAAAACCGTGCACCGCCACCGCATCGAGATCCTTGAGGGTGCCCTGTTCCGCCAGCTTCTCGAGAAATCCCGGATCGATCGGCGACATGCCGCCCAGCACCCGCGGCAGCCGCGGCGCCTCGGCGGCGATCGCCCGGCCGGCGAGCGAGGTCATGCGCGCGAAGACGCGCCAGTCCGGATCAGCCTCGAGGTCCCAGTGCGACTTGTTGTTCGGCTCGTTCCAGATCATGGCCGCTTCGATCATTCGTCTTCCTTTCCGCTCATGTCCGGGCCGGGGGGCTGCCGGCCTTGCGCCGGATAGACCGGCCCGTAGGCCGCATCCGGGCGCACGCCGCGGCGACAAAGATAGGTCTCGTCCTCGGGTCGGGCGAGGATATCGAACCCGGCGCTGCGAAGCATCGCCTCGGTGCAGGCGCGGTTCGGCGCCCACCAGTTGGTCGGATCGTGCGCATAGCGCCGCTCGATGAAGTGCATCTTCGGATAGCCGGGATCGTGGAAGATCGACCGCTCGGAGAATGCATGATCCTCGGCGAGGGCCGACACCGCGACGCTGCCGCGCTGCATGGTCTGGAACACCAGCATGTCGCGCGCGACATGCTCATGCACCAGATCGAGCGCGAGCAGGGGATGGCGAAGATGGTAGAAAACACCGAGAAAGAAGACGACGTCGAAAGCCTCGCCCAGCGATCCCACGTCATAGACCGACAAGCGGCGGAACTCGATGGAAAGCTCTTCCACTTCTGCCGCGAAACGTGCCTGCGCGAGATAGGCTTCGTCCCAGTCGATCCCCAGCACCCGCTCGGCGCCGCGGCGCTTCATCTCCAGCGAAAAGAAGCCGCCGTTGCAGCCGATGTCCAGCACGCTGCGGCCACGCATGTCCTGCGGCAGCAGGTCGGCATAGTGCCGCCACTTCACCGCCGGATAGTCGCCCAGCGCATGATCCGGCGCCGTGCGCACGCCGCGGAGGGACATGTTGTGGAACCATGGGCCGAGCTCGGTGATTCGGAGTCTGATCTGGTCGGAGTTCATGCGACACATCTCAAACCAGAACGTCCGCGCGGCTGCAACGCCTGCGCGATCGTTGCGTTTCGCACGACGTCGTGCACACGCCAGATCCCGTGACCACCAGACCCCCCGACGAGTTGCAGGCACAATGGATGCTGGCCATGCGACGCGGCGATCACGAGGCCGCCTGGGGCGTGTCCGACGCCGTTCTCGCCAGCCGCGATGCCGCCGGCCGCGACGATCCGAGGCTGCCTTATCATCTCCGCTGGGTGTGGAACGGAGACCGCCTCGACAACCGCCATGTTCTTGTGCGCTGCTACCATGGGCTGGGCGACACGCTGCAGTTCGCCCGCTACCTGCCAGCACTTCGCGCCCGCGCTGCATCGGTGACGCTCGAGGTGCAGGCCGCGCTGTTCGACCTGTTCAGGTCGATCCCAGGCGCCGACCGCGTCGTGCCGTTCGTTCTGGACGCGCCCGCGCCGGCCGCCGAATGCGATATCGAGATCATGGAGCTCGCCCACGCCCTGCGGCTGGGGCCGCAGGCGGTGCTGCCGCCCTATCTGCAAGCCGATCCCCTCCATCCGCCCGCGGGCGGCACCGGCGTGTGCTGGCAGGCCGGCGGCTGGGATCCGGCGCGCTCGATCCCGGCGTCTCTGCTGGCGCAGGCACTGAGCGGGCGGCCACTGGTCACCCTGCAGCCGACGCCGGCGCCGGCCTGCCTTCCGGTGCGCAATCCACAAGGGTGCCCGGCGCGGATCGCCGAGACGGCGGCGCTGATCGCGGGGCTGGAGCGCGTGGTCACGGTGGACACCATGGTGGCCCACCTCGCCGGAGCGCTCGGCCGTCCGACCTGGCTGCTGCTCAAGCACGACGCGGACTGGCGCTGGATGCCCGACCGTCCACACCGCGCACCCGGTCAGCCGCCATCCGACCGCTCGCCCTGGTATCCATCGATGCGCCTGTTCCGCCAGCCGGTCGCGGGCGACTGGCAGTCGGTGGCCGACGAGATCATGGCGGCAGGTTGACCCCGAGGATCCTCGCTCCCTCAAGGTGCAGCTCGACCTGGCTGATCGAGGCGGGCGCGATCTCGATGCGGTGCATCAGGTCGAGCGGCGCACCGAGGAGATGCACCAGCGCCGCCTTGATCACGTCGCCGTGGCTGACCACCGCCAGCTCGTCGTCGGGCCAGCGCCGGGACAGGCGCCGCAAGCCCGCGACGACCCGCGACTGCACCTCGAGCATGGTCTCGCCGTCCGGCACCGGTGCCGTGCTGCGAAAAGCGTTCCAGGCGCGCCAGGCCGGTTGCGGCTCGAGTTCGGTGAAGCGGAGGCCGCTCCAGGACCCGAAATCGACCTCGCCGAAATCCGGCTCGATCCCGACCGGCAAGCGCAGCCGATCGGCCAGGGGTTCCGCGGTCCGCTGCGCGCGCCGCACCGGACTTGCCAGCACCGCCCGGATCGGCCTTCCGCCAAGCCGCTCGGCGATCCGGGTCGCCTCCTCACACCCGGTGCGGTCGAGCTCGTGCGGATCCCGGCCGCCAAGCCCCCGACCGATCATCCCATAGGAGCCGTGGCGAACCAGCCAGATCCGCGTCAACGGCTCTCAGCCATGGATGAACGACTCGGTGCGCTCCTGCGCCTCGTGGTCGGTGAACTGCTCCGGCGGGCTCTTCATGAAGTAGCTCGAAGGGCCCACCAGGGCGCCGCCGATGCCGCGATCCATCGCCAGCTTGGCGCAGCGCACGGCGTCGATCACCACGCCCGCGGAGTTGGGCGAATCCCATACCTCCAGCTTGATCTCGCAGTTCAACGGAACGTCGCCGAAGGTGGTGCCCTCGACACGGATATGCGCCCATTTGCGGTCGGTCAGCCAGGGCACGTGATCGCTCGGCCCGACATGCACGTTGCCCGCCTCCAGCTCCTGGCCGAGCTGGCTGGTGACGGCACGGGTCTTGGAGATCTTCTTCGATTCGAGGCGCGACCGTTCGAGCATGTTGGCGAAATCGCTGTTGCCGCCGAAGTTAAGCTGGTAGGTGCGGTCCACCCGCACGCCGCGCTCGCGGAACAGGTTGACCACCATCCGGTGCAGGATCGTAGCCCCGAGCTGCGACTTGATGTCGTCGCCCACCAGCGGCAATCCGCGCGCTTCGAAGCGTCCACGCCAGGCCGGATCGGAGGCGATGAACACCGGAATGCAGTTGACGAAGCCGCAGCCCGCCTCGAGCGCCTGCTCGGCATACCAGCGGGTGGCGAGCTCGGATCCCACCGGCAGGTAGGAGACCACCACGTCGGCGCCGCTGCGGCGCAGGATGGCCGCCACGTCGGCAGGGGCGTCCTCGCTCTCGTCGACCATCTCGCGCAGGTACTTGCCCAACCCGTCCATGGTGGGGCCGCGCTGCACCACCACGCCGGAACGTGGCACCTCGGCGAAACGCGTGGTGTTGTTCGGCTCGGCGGCGATCGCCTCGGCGAGGTCGCGTCCGACCTTGCCTTGCGCCACGTCAAAGGCGGCCACCACCTCGATGTCGCCCACCTGGTAGCCACCCAGCTCGATATGCATCAGCCCGGGGACGGGGGCGTTGGAGGAAACGCCGCGATAGTACTCGATCCCCTGGACCAGCGACGAGGCGCAGTTCCCCACCCCCACGACCGCCACACGAACTTTGCCCAAATCGGCTCCCCTCTCAGTTTCCAGCGCGTCAAGGAACAAAGCTCCCCGACGGCAAACACAGCATTCACATAACAGTTGCGTGACCGCTACATGCGTTCCGGCACCTCGATGCCGAGCAGCCAGAGGCCGCGCGCCAGTACCGCCCGCGCCAGCTCGCACAAGGCGAGCCGGGACGCGCGCAGCGCCTCGCCCTCCGCAGCCAGCACCGGGCAGTCGGTGTAGAAGCGGCTGAAGCTCTGGGCCAGCGAGAACACGAAATCGGCGATCTCGTTCGGCGCGAGGTTGCGGCTGGCGGATGCCACCACGTCCGGCAGCCGCGCGCATTCGAGCGCCAGCGCCCGCTCGGCCGGAGCCGCGAGCACGATCGGACCGGCGCCGGCACCCTGCGCCTTCGCGCGGGCCAGGATCGAGCCGATCCGCACGCAGGCATACTGCACATAGGGTCCGGTGCGGCCCTCGAAGGAGACCAGCCGCTCGGCATCAAACACGTAGCCCGAGGTGCGGAACGAGGAAAGATCAGCGAACTTGATCGCCGCCAGACCCACCAGCTGCGCCAGCGCCTCCCCGTCCAGCCCGGGCGGCACCGGCGGCCCGCGCGCGCGCGGCATTTAGACGGCGTCCCCCAGCACGTAGGCCAGCAGCGCCCCCCCGCCCGCCCGGGTCTTGTAGGGCTTGCCGTCCGCACCGTTGACGGTGCCGAAGCCGACATGCACCAGCTCGATCCCGGGTGCCAGGCCGGCCTTGCGGGCCGCGCGGAACACCTGCTCGAAATGCAGCGCCTGCCGCTGATCCACCACATAAAGGATCCGCGCCGGATCCTGGTGGCGCTTGCGCGCGACGATGGTGGCGAGGTCGGTGGTGGCGTAGAGGGCGGCCCCGTCCGACTTCACCAGCAGCAGCGGCGGCATCGGCTTGGCGTCGCCCTGGTCCGCGACCTCAATGATCAGGGCGCCCTCGCTTTCGGTGGCGATGCCGCGCGCGCGCAGGTCGGCGATCATCGGCGCGATCAGGGGCTCGACGTCGCTCTCACCGAGCAGCAGGTCGAAATGCGCGCCGAGCAGGTCGATGTCGTGCCGCTGCGCCGCCAGCGAGATGTCGCGCAGTTCCCGCCAAAGGGCGAGGGCGGCGCGGTCTCCGGACTGCAGCGACGCGGTGGCGGCGCGGGCGAGCCTCATGCGCTCGGGATCCGCCTTGCAGGCGGCCGCCGCCTCCGGATACAGCCGCTGGAGGTCGTCCATGCTCAAGCGCGGCGATTGGTCCGCCGCCAGTTCCGGCCAGCGCGCGCGGATCTCGGAGATCAGCATGCCCATCTGCAGGCCCCAATCGCCGAGATGGATGTCGGAGAGGGTGTGCACGCCCTGGGCGGACAGGATACGCCGCAGGCTCTCCCCGATCACCAGCGCCCGCAGATGGCCGACATGCAGCGGCTTCGCGACATTGGGGCCGCCCAAAT
>CAXUNX010000069.1:15106-15484 GCA_964252545.1 uncultured Acetobacteraceae bacterium
GGGCAGCCCATCGTGCTTGGCCCTGCGGACGATCTCGACGGAATCGGCACAGGAGACCAGGGCGGCGTGGTAGCGGGCGCCGGTCAGGCGGACGAGGCGGATGTCGCGCTCGAGCATGACGGTCTCGGCCGGCAGCGGCGCGATGCCAAGCGTGGGCGAGGCGGCTTGCCGGGTCGCGCACGCGGCGACGAACCCGTCGGCCAGGCGCAGATTGAGGAAGCCCGGGCCGGCCACCCCGACCTCGGCCAATTCCGGCCGGGCGCGCAGATGCTCCCTGACCGCTTCCGCCAGCTCGCGCGGGTTGCGGCCGAGGCGCTTGGCAAGCGGCAGGGCGCCGTTGCATTGCAGGTCGCCGAGTTCGGGACGGGCGGCGCGTGT
>CAXUNX010000070.1:0-15386 GCA_964252545.1 uncultured Acetobacteraceae bacterium
CTGCTGGCCTGGGTTGCGGCGCATCCGCTGGTCGGCACGGCGCCGCTGCTCCAGCCGATGCTGCGCCGGCTGCCCAGAACCGAGCAGGTCCGGCTTGCGGCCTGCTTGCCGGCGGCGGTGGCGCCCGAGCAGGTGAGCGGCTCGCTTTATTCCTGAGCAGGCCGGATTCCTGGGTGGGCTGCGGCGGCAGGCCACGTTGACAAGGCCGTCCGATCGGCCACCCTCGACCCATGAACCGCAGCCAACGGGCGTTGTGCGCCCTTTCCTTGCTGACCACGACGGCCCTCGCGCCGCCGCCATCATCCTCGCAGCAGCCTCCGGCCGGCGCCGTCGCCTCCGATCCGCTGCGCAGCGTGGGACGGTCGGACAAGCTGGTTTGGAACGGCGTCGCGGTGGCGCCGGACGGGCGGGGTGTTCGTGGAGTTCCCCCGCGCCGCCGGCAATCCCGGCCCCTCGCTCGCGAGCCTGGGCGCCGACGGCAGCCTCCTGCCCTATCCGGGAGGCGGCTGGAACGCATGGTCGCCGGGCGGCAAGGCGGATCCGGCGCAAAGCTTCGTGGGCCTGAACGCGGTGCACCTGGCGCCAGACAACAGCCTCTGGGTGGTGGATACCGGCGTGCCCGGACCCGGCAGGCAGGCGCTGCCCGGAGGCACCAAGCTGGTTCGCATCGATCTTGCGCGCAACGCGGTCAGCCGGATCTACCCGCTTCCCGCGGTTGTGCTGCGTCCCCGCAGCATGATTGATAATATCCGTTTCAATGGCGCCCACGCCTACATCACCGACGCCGGCGCCCCCGGGCTGATCGTGCTCGATCTCGACAGCGGCGCCGCCCGCCGCCTGCTTGACGGCGATGCTTCCACCACCGCCCGCCGCCCGATCGTGGTCGACGGCGCGATCCTGCGCGGGCCCGACAACAAGCCGGTGATGATCCATGCCGACCAGCTCGAAGTCAGCCCGGACGGCACGTTCCTCTACTACCAGCCTCTGCCCGGACCGATGTGGCGCATTCCGACCCGGCTGCTCGACGACGCCAAGGCCAGCCCGGCCGCGGTCTCGGGCGGGGTCGAGTTCTGGTATGACACCCCTGCGCTGGGCGGCACCGCGATCGCTCCCGACGGCACGCTGTATCTCGACGACGTCGAAAACAACAGCGTGCTCAGCCTGACCCCGGGGCGGGTGCTGACCACCCTGGTTCGCGATCCCCGCCTGCACTGGCCGGACGCGCCGTTCCTGCATGACGGCCTGTTGACCATCCCGGTGCCGCAGCTCGACCGTTCGGCCGCCTTCCATCATGGCAAGTCCGAGATCCGGTTCCCGGTCGAGATGTTCGAGCTGCGCGTGCCGGCCTCGGCGCCGCTGCCGGCACGTCCCTAGAGACCGCCGCCGATCGGGCGGGACGGCAAGGCTGCGCGGGCCTGGAGGCGGTGGCGGTTGCTAGCGGGTGGCATCCTTGTTCATGTGCAGCAGCGGGAAGGCGATCCCGCCGGGCAGCGGGAACGAGAACTCGGCGCCCGGGCGGTAGCCATGCCGCGCGTAGAACAGCTTGCCCGTCAGCGTCGCACCCATGGTGAACCGGTTAAAGCCAGCTTCGGTCGCGTCGGCTTCGCTCCGACGCAGAAGCAGGCTGCCCACCCCGCTCCGGGCGGCGGCGGGATCGACATAGAAGGCGCGGATATGCGCGGCCTCCTTGCCGGGGACGGCCCGGGTGTCGTCCCGGCCGCCCACCGCATCGCCGCCGAACAGCGTGCGGCGGAAACTCCAGCCTCCGCTGCCCACCAGCCGCCCGCTCGCCTCGACCACGAGATACGTCCCGTCCTCGACCACCCGGCGATCCACCCCGAACAGCGGGCCGATCGAAGCCCGCCGCTGCTCGAGCGAGTACTCAGCAGCCATCAGTTCCATCACCGAGCGGAAGATCAGCTGCTCGATCAACGCGATGTCCTCGATCCCGGCACGCCTGATATCCATCCACCACCCTTCTGCCAGAAACCGCGAGCGATGCCCGCCTGGACGAGACCCGAGCCCGCCCGTGCCGAACAACAGCAAACGCTTCGCGCCCGCGCCCGCGCGGTCTATGGAAGGAACCATGCGCTACATCTCCACCCGCGGGAACGCTCCGGTTCGCGACTTTGCCGGCGTGCTGCTGGCCGGCCTCGCAGAGGATGGCGGGCTCTACGTGCCCGAGGCGTGGCCGCATCTCGCGCCGGACGAATGGCGCGCCCTGCGCGGCCTGCCCTACGCGGAACTGGCCGCCCGCCTGCTGGCACCGTTCACCGCCGGCTCGATCGATGCGCCGACGCTGGAGCGGCTGTGCCGGCAGGCCTATGGCAGCTTCTTCCACCCGGCGGTGGTGCCGCTGGTGCAGCTCGATCACGCGCTGTTCGTCCAGGAGCTGTTCCACGGGCCGACGCTGGCCTTCAAGGACGTGGCCATGCAGCTGCTTGGCGGCCTGTTCGACCACGTGCTCGACCGGCAGGACTCCCGCGTCACCATCGTGGGCGCCACCTCGGGCGATACCGGCTCCGCGGCGATCGAAGCCTGCCGCGACCGCGCGCGCGTCGAGCTGGTGATGCTGCATCCGCTCGGACGCACCAGCGAGGTGCAGCGTCGGCAGATGACCACCGTGCTGTCGCCGAACATCAACAACCTCGCCGTGGAAGGCAGCTTCGACGACTGCCAGGACCTGGTGAAGGCGATGTTCGCCGATGCGCCGTTCCGCGACGACCTGCGGCTGTCCGCGGTCAACTCCATCAACTGGGCCCGGGTCGCGGCACAGATCCCGTACTACGTGGCAGCCGCCCTCGCCCTCGGCGCCCCGGATCGCCCGGTCAGCTTCGCGGTGCCCACCGGCAATTTCGGCAACGTGCTGGCGGCCTGGGCCGCGTGGCGGATGGGCCTGCCGGTGGCGCGGCTCTCGATCGGCGCCAACCACAACGACATCCTGCCCCGCTTCCTTTCAAGCAATGACATGAGCCTGCGCCCGGTGGTGCCGAGCCTGTCGCCTTCGATGGATATCGGCGTCAGCTCGAACTTCGAGCGCCTCCTGTTCGAGCTGCTGGACCGGGACGCCGAGGCCTGCGCGCGGATCATGCGCGGCTTCCGGGCGAGCGGCCGCATGCAGGTGCCGCACGCCGCCTGGGAGGCGGCGGCCTCGCTGTTCCAGGGCCATGCCCTTGACGACGATGCCACCCGTGACGAGATCCGTCGCCTGCACGCGACCACCGGCTACTTCGCCGATCCGCATTCCGCGATCGGCATCGCCGCCGCCCGCGCCGGCGCGATCAGCGGCGTGCCGACGGTGGCGATGGCCACCGCCCACCCCGCCAAGTTTCCGGAGGCCATGCTGACGGCCACCGGGATCCGCCCGCACCTGCCGCCGCATCTGTCCGACCTGTTCGGGCGCGAGGAGCGCTACCGGCGGGTGCCCAACCAGCTCGAGGCCGTCCAGGGCGCGGTGC
Source organism: uncultured Acetobacteraceae bacterium (assembly GCA_964252545.1). Lineage (GTDB taxonomy): Bacteria > Pseudomonadota > Alphaproteobacteria > Acetobacterales > Acetobacteraceae > Lichenicoccus. The sequence continues at coordinate 3,459 of CAXUNX010000070.1, forward strand.
GCGCCGCCCTGCTGAAGAACGCCGCCTGACATCCGACCTCAATCCCTCCGTCCCCCGAATCCCGCCCTCACTTCTCCGCCCTGGAAGGCTGTACCTGGAACATCATGACCGATCCGACCCACGTCACCCGACTGCCCTCCGGCCTGCTGGTCATCACCGAGCGCATGGAGCGCGTCGAGACCGTCTCGCTCGGCGCCTATGTCGCAAGCGGCACCCGCAACGAGGCCGCCGCCGAGAACGGCGTGTCGCACTTTCTCGAGCATATGGCGTTCAAGGGCACCACCCGCCGCTCGGCGGCCCGCATCGCCGAGGAGATCGAGAATGTCGGCGGCCACATCAACGCCTATACCGCGCGCGAGCAGACCGCCTACTACGTCAAGCTGCTCAAGGAGGACCTCCCGCTCGGCGCCGACATCATCGGCGACATCCTGACCCATAGCAGCTTCGAGGCGGCGGAGATCGAGCGCGAGCGTGGGGTGATCCTGCAGGAGATCGGCCAGGCCAACGACACCCCCGACGACGTGATCTTCGACCATTTCCAGGAAACCGCGTTCCCCGGCCAGCCGATGGGACGCCCGACCCTGGGCACCGAGGCGCTGATCCGCGGCATGAGCCGGGAGTCGCTCACCGGCTACATGCGCCAGCACTACACCACCGGCAACGTGGTGGTTTCCGCGGTGGGCAACCTTGAGCACGATCAGGTGGTCGGCCTGGTGGCCGAGCATTTCGCCGACCTCCGGAGCCGTCCGGCCGAGGCGTTCGAGCCCGGCGCCTACAAGGGAGGCGAGTTCCGCCAGCAGCGCGAGCTCGACCAGGTGCACGTGGTGCTGGGCTTCCCGTCGGTCGGCTACAGCGATCCCGACTATTATCCGGTGCTGCTGCTTTCCACCCTGCTCGGCGGCGGCATGTCGTCGCGATTGTTCCAGGAGGTGCGCGAGAAGCGCGGGCTGGTCTACTCGGTGTATGCGTTCAACGCGCCGTTCCTGGATGGCGGGCTGTTCGGCATCTATGCCGGAACCGGCGAGGACGAGGCCCGCGAGCTGCTGCCGGTCACGGTCGCGGAGCTGCGCAAGGTGCAGGACGCGATCAGCCAGGAGGAGCTCGACCGCGCCCGCGCCCAGGTGAAGTCCAGCCTGCTGATGTCGCTGGAAAGCACCGGCAGCCGCTGCGAGCAGCTCGCCCGGCAATACCAGGTGTTCGGCCGCCTCATCCCCACCGCGGAAACCGTGGCCAAGCTGAACGCGGTGACCATCGAGCATGTGCGCCGCGCAGCACAGCGCTTGTTCCGGGGCACCCCCACGCTGGCCCTGATGGGGCCCGCCACACACGTCCCGGACCTCGGCGCGATCAGCGAAAGCCTCGCAGCATGAGCACGGACGATGCGAGCCTCGGATTGCTCGATCAGCTCGTGTCGCTGGCCCGCCGGGAAGGCGCCGACGCCGCCGACGCCGTGCTGGTGCGCGGCACCTCGGTCGGGGTGCAGGTTCGGCAGGGCCGCACCGAGGAGCTGGAGCGTTCCGAGCACAACGATGTCGGGCTGCGGGTGTTCGTGCAGTCCGGGGGTGCGCCGCGAAGCGCCATCGTGTCGGCCACCAGCACCGATCCGTCCGGCTTCCGGGCACTCGCCGCCCGGGCGATCGCCATGGCCAGGGTGGTGCCGGAGGACCGGCACGCCGGCCTGTGCGACCAGGCGGCGGCGGGCCCGCTGGGTCCAGGCGACCTCGATCTGGAGGATCCCGCCGAGCCGGACATCGAGGCGCTCACCCTCCGCGCCGGTCGTGCCGAGCAGGCGGCGATGCAGGTCTCCGGGGTGGCCAACTCGCTCGGGGCTTCCGCCGGGTTCGGACGCAGCGAGGTGGTGCTGGTCACCTCGAACGGGTTTTCCGGCCGCTATGCCCGCACCAGCCACTCGGTCTCGGCCAGCGTCCTGGCGGGAGCCGGTACCGCCATGCAGCGCGACTATGACGGCCATTCGGTGGTGCATCTCGCCGAGCTGGACGACGCCGAGACCATCGGACGCAGCGCCGGTGAACGGGCGGTCGCACGACTGAACCCGAGCCGGCCAAAAACCGGCGTGATGCCGGTGGTCTATGATCCGCGCGTCTCGGGCAGCCTGCTCGGCCATCTCGCGGGCGCGGTCAACGGCGGTGCGGTGGCGCGCGGCACCTCGTTCCTGAAGGACCGGCTGGGAACGGCCATCATGCGCCGCGGGCTGCGGGTCACCGATGATCCGCGCCGCAGGCGTGGCCTGCGCAGCCGGCCGTTCGACGGCGAGGGGGTGATCACCCGGCCGTTGCTGCTGGTCGAGGACGGGGTGCTGCAGAGCTGGGTGCTCGATGGACGCAGCGCCCGTCAGCTCGGCCTCGGCACCACCGGCCATGCCTCGCGCGGGGTCTCCTCGCCGCCCTCCGCCGCCACCACCAACCTCAGCCTGTCACCCGGCGCGATGGCCCCGGAAGAGCTCATGGCGGACATCAAGGCAGGGTTGTATATCATTGAAATGATGGGTTCGGCCGTCAACGGCATTACCGGCGATTACAGCCGGGGCGCCACCGGCTTCATGATCCGCGATGGCGCGCTGGCGGAGCCGGTCGCCGAGATCACCGTGGCCGGCAACCTGCTGGCGATGTTCGCCGAGCTCACGCCGGCCTCCGATCTGGAGTTCCGGCGCGGCACCGATGCGCCGACCATCCGCATCGAGGGCATGACCGTTGCGGGCGCCTAGGCGGCACACCATCTTGAAGGTATCATGAACAACTCCCTTTCCGGCCGGATCTCACGCATCGCTGCCGCGGCCTTGCTGCTCGGCGGCCTTGCCATCGCACCGAGCGCCGCCGACGCACGCGCCGGCAGCGGCTTCTCCATGGGCAGCCGCGGCAGCCGCACCTACAGCATGCCGGCGCCGACCCGCACCACGCCCTATGGCGCCTCGCCGTTCGGGCAGAGCATGACGCCGCGCGGCGCTGCTCCTTATGGGTCCCCGTTTGGTGGCGGCATGATGGCCGGCCGCAGCCATCCGCTTGCCGCAGGGCTGCTGGGCGGCTTCCTGGGCGCCGGGCTCGCGGGCATGGTGTTCGGGCACGGGTTCTTTGGCGGCGGCATCGGGCTCGGCGGATTGGTCGGCCTGCTGATCCAGTTGGCACTGGTGTTCTTTGTGGTGCGCTGGCTGTTCCGCCGCTTTTCCGGCGAGCCGGCGCGCGGCGTTGCCGGAGCTGCCCCTGCCATGGGCTACGGGCAGCCGGCGGCTCGCATGCAGGCCGGCAGCGGCTGGGCCGCCAACAGCCCGCCGCTGGCGATCGCCCGCGGCGACTACCAGCAGTTCGAGCAGACCCTGCGCGACGTGCAGGCCGCCTGGACCCGGTCGGACATCGCAGCGTTGCAGCGTGTCGCGACCCCGGAGATGGTGAGTTATTTCGGCCAGCAGCTCCAGGACCAGGCGCGTCGGGGGGTGCGCAACGCGGTGTCGGATGTCCGCCTGGACCAGGGCGACCTGTCGGAAGCCTGGAGCGAGGCCGGCCGGGATTATGCCACCGTGGCCATGCGCTACTCGATGATCGATGTCACCACCGACGGCAGCGGCCGGGTGGTTGATGGCAGTCCCAACGAGCGGGTGAGCGTAGGCGAACTCTGGACCTTCGTGCGCGCGCGCGGCGGCAGCTGGATTTTGTCCGCGATCCAGCAGGCACGCTAATCAGCCGCCGATGACGCGGCGGCATGGCGCTGCCGCGCGTCCGGACTACGATCCCCATTCGAACCGGCCTGCCGCTCAGTTGCCGGCGTCTGGCTCAGGCAGGCATCTAGCCGCTCTTGCCCGGACCCGGGGAGCAGGCGGTGAACTTGCCCTTGGCGTCGCGGCACTTCGCGGGCTTGGCCGGAGCGGACGCGCATTTGATGAACTTGCCGCTGGCGTCGCGGCAAGGCGTTGCAGCGTGGGCGCAGGTGGCGAAGCTGAAGCCAAGTGCCGCGACGGCGATGATGAATTGGCGCACGATGTTGCTCCGTGGTCGTTGCGCAATGGTAGCCATCGGCAGCCGCTCCGCAAGCCCCTACAAGCTGCCGCAAGCCTGGACAGGCTCATGGATCGTGGCGAACGTCGCCGCGCCAGAGCCACGACAGCAGCATGATGACCGCGATGCCGCCCAGGCTGAACCAGGTGATGGCGTATTGCAGGTGGTTGTTCGGGGGCTGCGGCAAGTCGCGCGCCGGGTCCGGGGAGGCCGGCGGGCCGAGTGCCACCACCGTGAACGGCGCCACCGCCCTTAGTCCGAGTCCTGAGGCGATCCGATGGGGGTCCAGCGTGTAGAAGCGACGCCCTGCTGGATCATCGCGCGCGCTGAGCCATCCCGCATGCTCGGCCGGACGCACGTAGCCGGTGATGCTGGCCTCGCCGCCGCGCGGCTTCGGCGGATACGCCTCCCAACCCAGATCCACCAGCAACGGCGGCTGGCCGGTGCGCAACAGCGGCTCAACCAGATGGGTGCCCATGACCGGGTTGCCACGCGCGTCGTCGCGCACGTCGTCCTCGTAGGACATGGCATGGGCCGGGTCGAGCGTGCCTCGCACCAGCACTTTCGTGAACCCCACCGGATGGGGGGCAAGCGGCACCGGCGGAGAATGCTCGGCCGCATCGATCCGGCCCAGCAGCGCCTGCTTCCAGGCCAGCCGCCGCACCTGCCAGATCCCCAGCCCGGTCGTGATGCAGACCACCAGGAAGGTGGCCAGCAGGGGAGCCAGGATCCGCCGCACGCCCTATTCGTGCACGGCCGGACCCGCTCCCCACCAGTAGATGCAGATGAACAGGAACAGCCACACCACGTCGACGAAGTGCCAGTACCAGGCGGCGGCCTCGAAGCCGAAATGCCGGGCGGCGTTGAACTGGCCGGCACGCGAGCGGAAGAAGCAGACGATCAGGAAGCAGGTTCCGATGATCACGTGCGCGCCGTGGAAGCCGGTGGCGATGAAGAAGATCGCGGGATAGATGCCGCCGCCGCTGAAGCTGAACGGCGCCTCGGAATACTCCATCGCCTGGCAGCAGGTGAACAGCAGCCCGAGGATGATGGTGAAGCCCAGTCCCATGATCAGCGAGCGGCGTTCGCCCTCGATCAGCGAGTGGTGCGCCCAGGTGATGGTGAAGCCCGAAAGCAGCAGGATCATGGTGTTCATGATCGGCAGGCTGAACGGATTGAAGGTGTGCACGCCGAGCGGCGGCCAGAGCGGCGCATTGGCGCCCGCGACGTTCTCGGGGAAGATCGCGAAGTTGAAGAAGGTCCAGAAGAACGCCACGAACAGCATCACCTCGGAGGTGATGAACAGGGTCATGCCGTAGCGCAGGCCGAGCCGGGTCATCGGCGTGATCACCTTGCTGGTGACGCTCTCGGCGACCACCTGGCGCCACCAGAACACCATCACCGTGCCGACCGATAGGAAACCGAGCGCCAGCAGCCAGTACTGGCCGAAATGCGCGGCGATGACGATGCCGGCCAGGGTCAGGGCGCCGCCGAAGGCGCCGAACAGCGGCCAGGGGCTCGGCCCCGGCACGTAGTAGGGGCGCAGCGGATTCAACCCGTCGGGTGCCGGCGCCTCTGCCGGTGCGTCAATGCTCATGCCTCACACCTGTCTCGATCAAACCGCTGTTGTAAAGCCGGGCCTAATGCGCTCCGGCAATCTTGACCATCGAGAGACCATAGAACACCAGGCAGAACGCGATCAGCGCGATCAGCACCGCGATGTTGCGACCACGACGCCGGCGCCTGAACTCGCGCGCCTGTTCGGGCTCCATTTGCGGCGGGAACTCATCGGCCACTCAGGCAAGACGATCGATGATCACGCTGGCGAACAGCGCCGCAAGATACAGCAGGGAGAAGCGGAACGCCTGCCGGGCCGGCTTGTCGCGGGTCAGGCTGACTCCGGCGGCATCCTGCTGGTCGCGCAGCACCCGCCACGCATACCACAGGAACCCGGCGTCGAGCGGCACGGCCGCGACCGCGTAGAGCGGGCCGGTGAGCTGCATCAGCACCGGCAGCATCGACACCGCCGAGAGCAGCACGGTGTAGAGCATGATCTGCCGGCGGGTGTGCGCGGCCCCCTTGGTCACGGGGAGCATCGGCACTCCGGCACGGGCGTAATCCTTGCAGGCATAGAGCGACAACGCCCAGAAATGCGGCGGCGTCCAGAAGAACACCACGGCGAACAGCACCAGCGGCAGCACGCCCACGCCACCGGTCACCGCCGCCCAGCCGATCAGCGGCGGGAAGGCACCGGCAGCGCCGCCGATGACGATGTTCTGCGGCGTCAGCCGCTTGAGCCACATCGTGTAGATGAACACGTAGAACGCGATCGACACGGCCAGCAGTCCCGCCGCCACCGCGTTGGTGGCCAGCCACATCAGCAGCACCGAGCCCACGGCGAGCATGATGCCGTAGGCGAGCGCCGCGTCCGGCGCGATCCGCCCGGCGGCGACCGGGCGCGAAGCGGTGCGGTGCATCAGCCGGTCGATGTCGCGGTCGTACCACATGTTGATGGCGCCCGCGGCCCCCGCCGCCACGGCGATGCACAGCACGGCGATGCCGCCCACCAGCGGGTTGATGTGTCCGGGCGCCACCAGCAGCCCGGCGGCGCCGGTGAACACCACCAGCGAGACCACCCGCGGCTTGAGCAGCGCCAGCCAGTCGGCGGCGTCCGCCCCGAGCTGGACGGAGGAGGCCGTGGGAGATGCGGGAATGGTCATGGCCTCAAGGCTGCTGCGGCATTTCTTCGAAGGTGTGGTGCGGCGCGGGCGACGGCACCGTCCATTCCAGGGTGGTGGCGCCGACGCCCCAATAGTTCGCACCCAGGGTCGGCTTGCGGCTGAAGGTCACCACGATCACCAGCAGGAACACCAGCACCGAGGCGCCCGAGATGAAGCCGCCGATCGAGGAGACGTAGTTCCAGCCGGCGAAGGCGTCCGGATAGTCCGGGTAGCGCCGCGGCATTCCGGCGGCGCCCAGGAAATGCTGCGGGAAGAAGGTGAGGTTCACGCCCACGAAGGTCATCCAGAAATGGATCTTGCCCAGCGTCTCCGGGTACTCCTTCCCGGTCATCTTGCCGATCCAGAAGTAGAAGCCGCCATACATCGAGAACACCGCGCCAAGCGACAGCACGTAGTGGAAGTGGGCCACCACATAGTAGGTGTTGTGCAGGTACTGGTCGAGCGAGGCATTGGCCAGCACGACGCCGGTGACGCCGCCCACGGTGAACAGGAAGACGAAGCCGACCGCCCACAGCATCGGCACCTTGAACTCGATGGAGCCGCCCCACATGGTGGCGATCCAGGAGAACACCTTGATGCCGGTGGGCACGGCGATCACCAGGGTGGCCGCCATGAAGTAAGCGCGGCTGTCGACCGAGATGCCGGAAACGAACATGTGGTGGGCCCAGACCACGAAGCCCACCACGCCGATCGCGATCATCGCGTAGACCATGCCGAGATAGCCGAAGATCGGCTTCTTGGAGAAGGTCGAGACGATGTGGCTGATGATGCCGAAGCCAGGCAGGATCAGGATATAGACTTCCGGGTGGCCGAAGAACCAGAACAGATGCTGGAACAGCACGGGATCGCCGCCGCCCTGCGGGTCAAAGAAGGCGGTGCCGAAATTGCGGTCGCAGATCAGCATGGTGATGGCGCCGGCCAGCACCGGGATGGCGAACACCAGCAGAAAGGCGGTGACCAGCTGCGCCCAGACGAACAGCGGCATCTTGTGCAGCGTCATGCCAGGCGCGCGCATGTTGAAGATGGTGGTGATGAAGTTGATCGCGCCGAGCAGCGAGGAGATGCCCGACAGATGCAGCGAGAACAAGGTGAAGTCCATCGCCGGGCCGGCCTGGTAGGTGCCGTTCGAGAGCGGCGGATACAGCGTCCAGCCGGAACCCGACCCTTGCCCCCACAGCAGGCCCATCATGGTCATGAAGAAGCCGGCGATCGCCATCCACAACGACATGTTGTTCAGGCGCGGGAACGCCATGTCGGGCGCGCCGATCATCAGCGGAATGAACCAGTTGCCGAAGCCGCCGATCATCGCCGGCATCACCATGAAGAAGATCATGATCAGGCCGTGCTGGGTGACGATCGCGTTCCAGGCCTGGCCGTTGGGCACGATCTGGCCGCCCGGATGCAGCAGCTGCGCACGCATGATCATGGACAAGGCGCCGCCCACGATGCCGGCCACGATCGACAGGATGAGGTACATCGTGCCGATGTCTTTGTGGTTGGTGGAGCAGAACCAGCGCACAAAGAAGCTCGGCGCATGGCTGTGATGTTCATGCTCGTGCGCGTGCCCCGTTTCGAACGCGAGCGCGCCCGCTCCAGGCTGCTTGTTGCCGTGCGTCGTGGCCGACATCTATCGTCTCCTGCGCGCAGGGATCAGGCCCTGGCCGCGCGTCCTGCTGCCCAAGGGCACGATACTCTGTGGATGGGTTGCGGCACCCGCGCTATCTCGCTTGCGCAAGCTCGACCCGGTTCACAAGCTGCGGCGAAGCCTCGCTGAAGCGGTTCTTGGCGTCCTTGAGCCAGGCAGCATAGTCCGCCTCGCTGACCGCCTGCACCTTGATCGGCATGGAGTCGTGGTTGATGCCGCAGACCTGGTTGCATTCGCCGTAATAGTCGCCCGGCCGGTCGACCTTGAACCAGGTCTCGATCACCCGGCCCGGGATCGCGTAGCGCTGCACCCCGAGCGAGGGGATGAAGAAGCTGTGCAGCACGTCGGCGCTGGCGATCAGCACGCGCACGTTCTTGCCGACCGGCACCACCAGCGGGTTGTCGACCGCGAGTTGGCGCAGCGCCCGCTGCTCGGGCTTCAGCTGCTTGGTGGGGATCATGTAGCTGGTGAAGTCGAGCCCGTTCTGCTCAGGATAGGTGTATTCCCAATACCATTGGTGCGCGGTGACCTTCACGGTCATGTCGGGCGTGGTCGCGCGATCCTCGAAATACACCAGCTTGAACGACGGCACCGCCATGGTGATCAGGATCAGCACCGGAACCGTGGTCCAGAGGATCTCGATCACCGTGTTGTGGCTGGTGCGGGTCGGCGTCGGATGCGCGCGGTGATTGAACCGCACGATCACATAAAGCAGCAGGCAGGCAACAAACGCCACGATGCCGATGATCAGGTAGAGCACGAGGCCGTTCAGCCAGCGCACGTCGGTCTGCACCGGGCTGTGCGCCTGCTGCAGGCCCATCTGCCAGGGCTGCGGCACCTGCGCCAGCACCGGCGCGGTCGCCATCAGCACGAAACCCACGGCCAGTGCCATCGCCGCACCACCCGGAATCGGCCGGCGCTCCATTGATCGTCTCCCGGTCACGCGCGCCATCCCGACCGCAACACTCCGTTCTGCAACGTCACCAGGGTGAACAAGCCGGCGGGCGGCACCGGCTCGATCCGGGCGCGGGCGCGCTCGGCGTCCGGCAGCAGCGACTCGATGGCGAAATCCGGATGCCAGCCCAAAGAATGCGACGCGCGCGCCATCACCCGCTCGACCAGCAGGCGCACGCCGCGTTCGGCGATGAAATGGTTCACAAACAGCAGGTGGCCGCCCGGACGCACGATGCGGCGCAGCTCGGCGTAAAGCCGTCGCGGGTTCGGCACCACCGACGCCACGAACATGGCCACCGCGATGTCGAAGCTGCCATCCGCGAAGTCGGTCGCCTCGGCGTCCATCTCCAGCAGCGCATCGACGCCGGCAAGCCCCTGGCGCTCCACACGCGCCCGCGCCCGCGCCAGCATGTCGCCGGACAGGTCGATGCCGGTGATGCGCTTGCCGGCACCGTAGTGCGGCAGTGCCAGCCCGGTGCCAACGCCCACCTCAAGCACGCGCTCGCCGGGCAGCCGGTTGACCGCCCGGACCGCGCGTCTGCGTCCGAACCCGGAGATGCCGCCGAACACCGCGTCGTAGACCCCGGCCCAGCGTCGATACGCCGCCTTGACCGCCTCGGCATCGAGCGCCGATCGCGGCACGGGGCCATCCGGGCCACGCGGGTTTTGTTCTTCAAGGGCGTGGCTCATCGGGTCTACTCTCTGCCCTGACAAGGCGGCTGCATCAAGAGGCGCGGTCATCACGTCCCTGTCGATGGTGTTTGCAGGCGCCTCGCCCGCAAAGCTATGCTGGCGCCCAGCCGGGCAGGAGGAGCGCTGCCGCATGTCGAGGCTCGATCTCTCGCTGATCCTGATCAACCTGCTGTTCTGGTTCGGCGCCGTCGCCTATTACTGGCGCACGTCGATCTATGAGTGGCTCGACAACCGGATCCGCCATGAGCCGGTGACCGACCGGCTGCGGGCGATGTTCAGGTCGCAGCGCGGATAAGCCATCCTGACGGCCCCAGGCGGATCACGCGGCGGGCGTGGCACTGGCTTGCTGCTTGCGAGCCTCGATGCGATCCCAGATCAGTCCCGCGCTGTTGCTGCCGTCGAACCGGCTGATCTGCTGCAGGCCGGTGGGCGAGGTCACGTTGATCTCGGTCAGCCAGTCGCCGATCACGTCGATGCCGGCGAACACCAGCCCGTTGTCGCGCAGGTGCGGACCGATGCGGCGGCAGATCTCGCGGTCGCGCTCGGTCAGCGCCGCGCGCTCGGCGATGCCTCCCACATGCATGTTCGATCTGGCCTCGCCCTGCGCCGGCACCCGGTTGATGGCGCCGATCGGCTCGCCGTCCGCCAGGATGATGCGCTTGTCGCCCGCGCGTACCGCGGGCTCGTAGCGCTGGATCATCAGCGGTTCGCGCGAGCGGGTGAAGAACATCTCCAGCACCGAGCCGAAATTCTCGTCGTCCGCGCGGATCCGGAACACCCCGCTGCCGCCATTGCCGAACAGCGGCTTGATGATGATGTCGGAATGCTCGGCCCGGAAGGCGCGGATCGCCTCGACGTCCCAGCTCACCAGGGTGGGCGGCATCAGGTCGGGGAAATGCGTCACCAGCAGCTTCTCGGGCGCGTCGCGCACCGCGCGGGGATCGTTGACCACCAGCGTCTCGGGATGCACGTGCTCGAGCAGGTGGGTCGCGGTGATGTAGGCCATGTCGAACGGCGGATCCTGGCGCATCAGCACCACGTCGACGCCGGCGAGATCGAGCACGGCGAGGTCGCCGAAGCGAACATGCGCGCCCGCCTTGCGCTCGAGCCGCACCGGCCGGGCGCGTGCGGTCAGCCGGTGCAGGCGCGGCGCCCCCGGATCGCCGCGTCCTTCGCGCAGGCTGAGATGGCGCACCTCATAGACCCAGAGCGAGTGCCCGCGCGCCTGCGCCTCCAGCATCAGCGCGAAGGTGGAGTCCGCATCGATGTCGATGCTCTCGAGCGGATCCATCTGGACGGCGATCTTCAGCGGCGTGGACGGCATGCAGTGCTCCTTGAGCCGGGCGGCCTTCAGGGGGATGGATACGCGATCGCGGTGATCTCGACGAGCATCTCGCCGCGCGGCGTCTGCATGCGGACCTCGTCGCCCACCTGACGCCGCATCAGCGCGCGCGCCACCGGGGCCGCCAGGCTCACCTCGCCTTTCGCCAGGTCCGCCTCATCGACGCCCACGATGGTGACGGTGCGTGCCTCCTCGTCGGCGTTCACGAAGGTCACCGTGGCTCCAAAGAACACCCGGTCGCGACGGGTCTGCGCCGCGGGATCGACCACCCGCGCCCGCTCGATCCGCTTGCCGAGAAAGCGGGCGCGGCGATCGATCTCGCGCAGCCGCTTCTTGCCATAGAGATAGTCGCCGTTTTCCGAGCGGTCGCCGTTGCCGGCCGCCCACGACACGATCTCGACGACCCTCGGGCGCTCCTCGCGCATCAGCTGGTGCAGCTCCGCGCGCATCCGCGCCAGGCCCGCCGGGGTAAGGTAATGGTGCAGCCCGCCCGGCAAGACGGGCGCGTCGCCAGGCTCGCGCTCGCGCTCGTGCTCGCGCTCGGAC
>CAXUNX010000071.1:0-5633 GCA_964252545.1 uncultured Acetobacteraceae bacterium
GCGTGCGGCAGCACTCGGCCCGCTGCGCGCCGTGCTGCAGGCGCACCCGGTGCAGGCGCGGCTGACGGTGTCCGGCTACGAGGGCTCGGAGCTGCTGGTGGCGCGCCTGCTGGTCGAGGCCGGCGCCGAGGTGCCCTATGTCGGCACCGCCTGCCCGCGCACCGAATGGAGCGATCCCGACCGTGAATGGCTCGAGGCGCACGGCGCGCACGTGCAGTTCCGCGCATCGCTGGAGAACGACGTCGCCGCGTTCACCGAGGTGCGGCCGGATCTCGCCATCGGCACCACGCCGGTGGTGCAGAAGGCGAAGGAACAGGGCACGCCCGCGATCTATTTCACGAACATCGTCTCCGGACGGCCGTTGTTCGGCATCCCGGGCGTAGCTGCGATGGCGTCGATGGTGGCAGCCCAGACGCGCGGGCGCGAACGCTATGCGCGCATGGTCTCGTTCTTCGCAGCCGCCCAAGCCTCGAAACCCGGTGCGCAGAAGTCCGGCGCACGGAAGCAGCCGGCTGCCGAGTTTGTGGTACCCCCGGTTGAAGCTCCGGTGGGAGTGTAGCGCCATGCTGGTGATCGACCATGACCGCGCGGGCGGCTACTGGGGCGCGGTCTACGCCTTTACCGCGGCGCGCGGCTTGCGGGTGATCATTGATGGCCCGGTGGGCTGCGAGAACCTGCCGGTCACCGCCGTGCTGCACTACACTGACGGGCTGCCGCCGCACGAGCTGCCGATCAGCGTCACCGGGCTGTCCGAAGAGTCGCTTTCGATGAACGGCACCGAATCCGCCCTCACCCAGGCGAACCGGGTCGGCGATCGCAGCATGCCGGGAGTGGTGGTGACCGGCAGCATCGCCGAGATGATCGGCGGCGGCGTGACTCCTGAAGGCTCGAACCTGCTCCGCTTCATTCCGCGCACCATCGACGAGGACCAGTGGCAGACCGCGGACCGGGCGATCTACTGGCTGTGGACGCAGTTCGGCGAGAAGAAGGCCGGCCGCAAGCAGGCGGCACCCGCCGCCCGGCCGCGGGTGAACATCATCGGCGCGATCCACGGCACCTTCAACATGGCGTCCGATCTCGCCGAGATCCGCAGGCTGGTCGAAGGAATCGGCTGCGAGGTCAACCTGGTGTTCCCGCTCGGAACCCACATCGACGACACGGCCCGGCTCGCCGAGGCGAGCGTGAACATCTGCCTCTACCGCGAGTTCGGGCGCAAGCTCTGCGAGGAGCTCGGCAAGCCCTACCTGCAGGCGCCGATCGGCGTGTTCGCCACCACCAGCTTCCTCGAGAAGCTGGGCGAACTCACCGGGCTTGACCCGCAGCCTTTCATCGAGCGCGAGAAGCAGACCACCATCAAGGCGGTGTGGGACCTCTGGCGCAGCGTGACGCAGGATTTCTTCGCCACCGGCAGCTTCGCGGTGGTCGCCAGCGAGACCTACGAGCGGGGCATCCGGCATTTCCTTGAGGAGGAGCTGGGTATCCCTTGCGCGTTCGCCGTCGCGCGCCGGCCGGGTGCGAAGACCGATAACGACGCAGTGCGGGCAAGGCTTCGCCAGACGCCGCCGCTGGTGTTGTTTGGTTCCACCAACGAGCGCATCTACGCGGTTGAGCTGGGCACGCGCTGCGTCTTTGTGCCGGCCTCGTTTCCGGGCGCCATCATCCGTCGGTCCACCGGCACTCCGTTCATGGGTTACGCGGGCGCCACCTATCTCGTGCAGGAATATTGCAACGCGCTGTTTGATGCGTTGTTCACCATGCTGCCGCTGGGACGCGACCTCGATGCGATCGATCCGACCCATGCGCGTGGACAGGCTTCCATGACCGCACCGTGGGACAACGATGCAGCCGCGCTGCTCGATGTCCGGGTTGCGGCCGAACCCTTCCTCGTTCGCATTTCTGCCGCGAAGTCGCTGCGCGAGCAGGTTGAACGAGAAGCGCGCGCACATGACGAAAGTCGGATCACCCGTGCGCGCGTGTTGGCCTGTCTGCCGGGCGCTCCGGTGGAGGTCGTGTCGTGAGTCCGGTCCTGCCGGCCGGTGAAACAAAGGAGGAATGACATGGTGAACGATCCCAACCGCTCCGTGCTTTCGGGGCTGACCGAGCTGGAGGCAAAGGAGTTCAACCGCATCTTTGTGCTGAGCTTCTGCATATTCACGGCGATCGCGGTGGTCGCGCATATCCTGGCGTGGCTGTGGCGTCCATGGGGCGGCAGCTATCATACCGCCGCGGTTGATGGGCTGCACGTGGCGGCGCAGATGCTCGCCGCTGTCTGCTGAGGAGCACCGATCATGTGGCGCGTATGGGTATTGTTTGATCCGCGCAAGGCGCTGGTCACCCTTTTCATCTTTCTGCTGACGCTTGCCCTGGTTATCCACTTCATCCTGCTCAGCACGGATCGCTTCAACTGGCTCGACGGTCCCAATCATGACCGGCTGAGCGGCTCTCCGGTGCAGCAGATGACGCCGCTTCCACAGCAGCACTGACCAACAAGAACGATACCCGGTGACGCGAGCCTGTCACGCTGACAGGAGGACCCGACCATGTCGATGTTGAATTTCGAGTACAAATACCGCATCCGAGGAGGAACGCTCGTTGGCGGAGACCTGTTCGACTTCTGGGTCGGGCCGTTCTATGTCGGGTTCTTCGGCGTCACCACCATCTTCTTCACGCTGGTCGGCACGCTGCTGATCATCTGGGGTGCGGCCATCGGTCCAACCTGGAACATCTGGCGGATCAACATCGCGCCACCCGACCTGCGCTACGGCCTTGGGTTCGCGCCGATGCGCGAAGGCGGATTGTGGCAATGGATCACCGTCTGTGCGCTTGGCGCCTTCTGCTCCTGGGCGCTGCGCATGGTCGAGATCGCGCGCAAGCTGGGGATGGGACTGCACGTCCCGATCGCCTTCTCGGGCGCGATCTTCGCTTATTTCACCCTTGAAGTGATCCGGCCGGTGCTGATGGGCGGCTGGGGACACGGGTTCCCGTACGGGATCCTGTCGCATCTCGACTGGGTCTCCAACGTCGGCTACCAGCACTTACAGTTTCATTACAATCCCGCGCACATGATCGCGGTGACGTTCTTCTTCACGACCACCTTCATCCTCGCCATGCATGGCGGCGTCATCCTCGCCTCCCTCAACCCGCCCGGAGACGAGCGGGTCAAGCCGTCGGGCTACGAGGACAGCTTCTTTCGCGACCTGATAGTCTATTCGATCGGGCCGCTCGGGATTCATCGCCTCGGCTGGTTCTGCGCCATCAATGCCGGCGTCTGGAGCGCGATCTGCATCGTCATCAGCGGGCCGTTCTGGACGCGTGGCTGGCCGGAATGGTGGGACTGGTGGCTCAACCTGCCGATCTGGAGCTGAACCATGTTCGACTATCGCACGGCGTTTGGCGTCGAATACCAGAACCTGTTCAACCGGATCGAGATCGACGGCCCCTTCGACCAGGGCGCGCCGCTGAAATACGGCGTCGAGAACCGGGTGCTGCAGCCTTTCTTCTCTCGCCTGCTGGGCCGGATCGGCCTGGCCCAGGTAGGGCCGTTCTATCTGGGGGGAATTGGCACAGCCTCGATCCTGTGCGGCTTCATCGCCTTCGAGATCATCGGGTTGAACTTCCTGGCCCAGGTCGGCTGGGATCCGATCCAGTTCATCCGTCAGCTTCCCTGGCTGGGCCTGCAGCCTCCGGCACCGGAATGGGGCCTGCACATCCCGCCGCTGGCACAGGGCGGCTGGTGGCTGATGGCCGGCTTCTTTCTCACCACCGCCATCCTGCTCTGGTGGGTGCGGGTGTACCAGCGGGCACGCGCGCTGGGCATGGGCACCCATGTCGCCTGGGCGTTCGCGTCGGCGATATCGCTCTATCTGGTGGACGGGTTCATCCGCCCGCTGCTGATGGGAAGCTGGTCGGAAGCCGTCCCGTTCGGGATCTTCCCGCATCTCGACTGGACCGCCTCGCTGTCGATCCGCTATGGCAACTTGTATTACTGCCCGTTTCATATGCTTTCGATCGTGTTCCTGTACGGCTCGACGCTGCTGTTCGCGATGCATGGGGGCACCATCCTTGCCACCAGCCGCTATTGGGGCGAACGCGAGCTCGAGCTTGCCACCGACCGCGGCACCGCGGCAGAGCGCGGCGGCCTGTTCTGGCGCTGGACCATGGGCTATTGCGCCACCTTCGAGTCGATCCATCGCTGGGCCTGGTGGTTCGCGGTGCTCTGCACGGCAACCGGCGCGATCGGTATCCTGCTGACCGGGACAGTGGTCGATAACTGGTTCCTGTGGGGCGTGAAGCACGGCATCGCACCTCAGTATCCGGAGATGTATCCGCATATTCCCGATCCGGGCCTGCTCAGAGGGGTCACGCACTGATGGAAGTGCTCACCGCACCGTTCCGCCTGGCGGCATCGCTGCTGGTCGAGAGCTTTCGTTTCGCGTTTGAGTACAAGTGGCGCCTGTTCTTCGGGATCGTGACGGCGCTGATCGTGGTCGGCGTGTTCGCCTCGCTCGAAGGCATCCCGGTGGTCAGCATCCAGCAGGGCTTCCGCGGCGTCGGCCTGGTGCAGAACTATAACCCGCGCGACACTGCCCGCGACACCGGCAACAACCGTCTGCCGATCGCCTATCCGGCGGTGAAGCCATCCGGGATCACTGCGGCGCACGCTTACCGTAACATCCAGGTATTGAAGGATGTCGATTCCAACGAGTTCCTGCGGCTGATGGGGACCCTGCCGAACTGGATCAACGCCTCGACCGGCTGCGCCTTTTGCCATTCCGCGGTGAACATGGCCGACGACACCCTCTACACCAAGACGGTGGCCCGGCACATGATCCAGATGACCCGCTACATCAACACCAACTGGAAGAGCCACGTGGGCGAGGGCGGAGTGACCTGCGGCACCTGCCATCGCGGCCACGCGGTGCCGGCCGCTATCTGGTTCACCGCAGCACCCGAGCGTCGCGGCTTCGCCGAGAGCGATACGGGCTATAACGGGATCTCGAAGGCGGGCGCGATGACATCGTTGCCCGTGGATCCGTTCACGCCCTACCTGCTGAACGCGGCACAGATCCGGGTAACCGGCACCACGGCCCTGCCGGGCGGCAACCGGACGTCGATCAAGGAAACCGAAGGGACCTATTCGCTGATGGCGCACTTCGCCAGTTCGCTGGGCGTGAACTGCACCTTCTGTCACAACTCCCGCGATTTCGCGTCCTGGGACCAGGGCACGCCGAACCGGTTGGTCGCCTGGCACGGCATCGCCATGGTGCGCGACATCAACAACCGCTTTATGGTTCCGCTGACCGGCACGTTTCCGCGAGCGAGCCTTGGACCCACGGGCGACGTTCCCAAGATCAACTGCGGCACCTGCCACCAGGGTGCCTATGAGCCTTACTACGGCGCCAGCGACCTGTCGGCCTATCCCGAACTCATCGGACCGGCATCGGGTAGGCAGGCCAGCGCGGCGACGCCACCCGGAGCCGTTCCATGAAGCGCTCGTCTCTTGACTTTGTCTCCCGCCTTCGCTCGCTCGCCGGCGCCGCCTGCGTGGCTGGCTTGCTGGCCGCCGGCTGTGGCGGCCGGGCTGCCGCCGACGACGACGTCATCGCGCGCGGCAAGTATCTTGCCGACATGGG
>CAXUNX010000071.1:5643-10765 GCA_964252545.1 uncultured Acetobacteraceae bacterium
GCCGGCGGCCAATACATGAACATGCCGTTCGGCAACATCTCGACGCCCAACATCACCGCCGACAAGCAAACCGGCATCGGCAACTGGACCGACGACGAGTACCTCAACCTGATGCGGCACGGCGTGATGCCGAACGGCCAGCGTATCTACCCGGCGATGCCCTATCCCTGGTACAACACGGTGTCGCGGGACGATCTGCTGGCGATCAAGGCCTATCTGTTCTCGCTGCCCCGGGTGTACGCGCCGAGGCAGCCGAACAAGATCTGGTTTCCGTTTACGATCCGGCCTGCGATCGCCCTGTGGGACGCGTTCTTTGTTCCTGGCGCGTATTTCAAGCCTAACCCGAAGCAGTCCGACGAGATCAACCGCGGCGACTATATCGTCAACGGCCTGGAGCATTGCGGCACCTGCCACAACAACCGCAACCTGCTCGGCAACACCAGCCTGGCGCTTTCGGTGGAGGGCGGCGCGATCACCATGTGGTACGCGCCCAGCCTGCGCCCCGACAAGATGACCGGGATCGGCGGCTTCAGCGACGATGACGTCGTGCAGTACCTGAAGACAGGCCACTCACCGCAGATGGGAACGGTGGCCGGTCCGATGTCGGAGACGGTGGAATACAGCCTCAGCAAGCTCACCGATCCCGATCTGCACGCCATCGTCGCCTATCTCAAGTCGCTTCCGGCGGTCGCGAGCTACCAGCCGCACACCGCCGCCTGGAGCCCGGCGCGTTACGCGAACGGCCAAGCGGTGTATCTCGCCCACTGCGCTTCCTGCCACCAGAACAACGGCCAGGGCATCACGAACCGGATCCCGGCCCTCGACGGCAACGGCATGGTACGGGCACTCGGACCGCAAAGCGTGATCCGCGTCGTTCTGGGCGGCCTCGAGGCGCACGGCCCGTATGCGGTGATGCCGGGAGTCGGCTCGCAGATGAGCGATCGCGAGATCGCCGATGTGTCCAACTACATACGCCAGAGCTGGAGCAACCAGGCGCCAGGCAACGCCACGATCGGCCTGGTTGGGCTGCTGCGGGACGACACCTCCACGCTGCTGAACGGCAAGCGCCCGCAGGGCTGCCCCGACGTGTCGCAGCCGGAACTTAAGCGCGTGCTGGCGGACCAGTCGAGCGGCATCGAGACGCTGCTTTCGGATACCCATCCGACAAACCTGCTGCAGAGCGTCAACGCCCTCATCGGCAAGGTCAAGGCGGCGGTGCCCAGCATGGAACAGGCCGATATCGTCAATGGCCTGACCCAGGCCTACTGCCCGATCGTGCAAAACGATGCGAGCGTGCCGGCGGACGCGCGGGTGTGGCAGCTGACCCATTTCGCCGACCGCCTTTATGTGCAGCTGACGACCGGCGGCAAGTACTGAGCCGGCGCCACCAGGCAGGGCATGGTCACGGCAATCAGGCGTGTGTGACCACGAGCGGGGGATGCGATGTATTTCTGGTTGTTCGTGGTGGTCGGCCTGGTCTGGCTCTGGCTGGTCGGTGGGTCCTGGTATGCGTGGCGGCGGCAGCACCGGCTGCACGGGGGCGTCTCGCTGATCGCCATCCTGGCCTGGACCGGGATCGCTGCCTGCGTGATCCTGTTTGCGGCTCCCTACTGGACGGCGGTCTACCGGGTGCTGCTGCAGCCTGGCTGAGCTGCCGCGGGCAAACGCCACGTAGCCCGGGCACCGCAGCCGTGTAAAAGCAGGGGCAGCGAGGGCGGAACGGAGCGGGCATGGTGGAGGAGGGTCGCTACCGGGTTGCGATGGCGCGCCTGGGCGCTGCGGTGAACATCGTCACCACCGATGGCATCGCCGGGCGGCGGCTTCACTGCCTCAGCGGTGTGTTCGGTCACCGACGAGCCTCCTACCCCGCTTGTCTGCATGAACCGCAAGGCCATTTCCGCGACGGCATCCTGGCGATAAGCGCCCCGACCAGCCTGCACCAGGATCTTTCCGGGCTGTTTGCCGGCAAGGCGAGGACATGATGGGGCGCTTGGCCGGTGGGAGCTGGCACGTGATGAACACCGGCGCGCGGTTGCTGCACAACGCATCGGTGGCGTTCGATTGACGGATCAGCGAGATCACGGAAGTCGGCACGCACAGCGTGTTGTTCTGCGAGGTCGAGGAGGTGCTCGTGCGCGGGCTGCCGGAAGCGCTGATCTACTTCCAGCCCGACTACCACCAGATCCGCTAGGCGGTCCGCCCCCATCGCGGGAATGCGCCCGGCCCCGTCCGCTTGGCGCCCGGCAAC
Source organism: uncultured Acetobacteraceae bacterium (assembly GCA_964252545.1). Classification (GTDB taxonomy): domain Bacteria; phylum Pseudomonadota; class Alphaproteobacteria; order Acetobacterales; family Acetobacteraceae; genus Lichenicoccus. The sequence continues at coordinate 7,892 of CAXUNX010000071.1, forward strand.
AGCAAGGCTCCTGGTCAGTGCAACAACCGGCGGAATGACTCGATGACCACGCGCTACATCATCGGTCTTGATTTCGGCACCGAATCCGCCCGTGGCGTGCTGATCGATTCGGCCACCGGGCGCCAGGAGGCCGACCACGCGCATCCTTATCGGCACGGCGTCATCACCGGTCATCTGCCGGCAGGCGGCACATTGCCCGCGACCTATGCGTTGCAGGATGCCGCGGATTACCTGGAGGCGGCCGAAGCCATCCTGCGCACGATCGGCGCCAACCGCTCGATCATCAGCATCGGCATCGATTTCACCGCCAGCTCTCCCTTGCCGGCCCGCGCCGACGGCACCGCGCTGTCGGTGCTGCATCCGCAGCAGCCGCATGCCTACGTGAAGCTCTGGAAGCATGCCGCGGCACAGCCCTATGCGGACGCGATCAATGCGAAAGGCGGCGCTTTTCTCGATCATTGCGGCGGCCGGCTGTCGGGCGAATGGATGCTGGCCAAGGCGGCGCAGATCGCCGACGAGGCGCCCGCCCTGTGGGATGAGGCCGAACGCTTCATCGAGGCTGGTGACTGGCTGGTCTGGCAGTTGAGCGGACAGGAAGTCCGCAGCCTCGATTTCGCGGCCTACAAGGCGCATTTTTCTGGCACAGCCGGCTATCCACAGGACGTGGTGACCGGGCTGGTCGAGCGCCTGCAAACGCCGCACCCGGTGGGTACCGCCGCGGGTGCGCTTTCGGCTTTCTGGCGCGCGCGCACCGGCATCGAGGGTGAGGCGGTGATCGCGGTTGCCGTGATCGACTCCCACGTCGTGCTGCCCGCGGTTGGCGCCACCGCGCCGGGCGCGCTGGTTGGCGCACTTGGAACCTCGGCGGTGTTTCTGCTGCTGGAAAGCCGGCCGCACCCGCTTCCAGCCGGGATCGAGGCGGTTGGCGAAGGCGCCGCGCTGCCGGAGCTGTGGTGCTACGAGGCCGGACAAGCCGGATTCGGCGACATGCTGGCCTGGTTCGTGCGCACCTTCCCGCGCGCCCGCGACATCGCGGAGAATTTCCGCCTCTACAACGAGGAAGCGGCCGGCCTCGTTCCGGGGCAGAACCATCTCGTGGCGCTCGACTGGTGGAACGGCAATCGGGTACCTTACGGCGATTCCAATCTGAGCGGGGTCCTCGCCGGACTGAACACCGGCACCAGCGCCGCCGGTATCTACCGTGCTCTGCTTGAGGCGCTGTGCTACGGCGCGCGCTTGATCATCGACCATATGACGGCGGGCGGCTTGGCCATCGAGCATGTCCTGCTGACCAGCGGCCTTGCGCACAACAACCCGCTGCTGGTGCAGATCATGGCCGATATCCTCGGCCGGAACATCGAGGTTCCATCCATCCGCAACCCAACCGCGGTAGGGGCTGCGATCCATGGCGCCGTCGCGGCAAGGCTCGTCGCCGATCATGCCGAAGGCGGCCGCCGGTTCGGAAGCCGGACGGGGATCGTCTACCAGCCGGATGGTGCAAAGGCGGCCACCTATGACCGGCTATACGGTGTTTATCGCACCCTTGGCGCCACGGCGACGGTGAGGCAGGCTCTGCATGCGCTGGACGCAGCCGGCCTGGAACCGGTCCGGTAAAGGAATGGTGGCGATCTACGGCCAAGTCGCCGCCGACATCAGAACCGGCCATGAGGAATCAGCACGTATGTTCAAGATCAAGACCATGCTTTGCGCCGGCGTGGTGCTTCTGGCGGCGCTGCCTGCGGCGGCAACCGCAAAGCCGCTGAACTCGATCGGCATCACCGTGGGCTCGCTCGGCAACCCTTATTACGTGGCACTGGCAAAAGGCGCCGCCGCTGCGGGGCACGCGATCAATCCCGATGTGCATGTGACAACCAGCTCGGCAGATTACGACCTCAACAAGCAGTTCACCCAGATGGACAATTTCATCGCCGCCGGGGTCAACATGATCCTGGTGACGGCGGTCGACCAGAACGCCATCACCCCGGCGATCAAGCGTGCGCAGGCCGCCGGCATCGTGGTGATTGGCGTGGACGTCACCGCGCACGGCGCCGACGCCACCGTGCAGACCAACAACGTGGCCGCCGGCACGATCTCGTGCCGCTATCTTGCGGACAAGATCGGCCACAAGGGGAACGTCATCATCGAGAACGGCGAACAGGTGTCGGCGGTCATCGACCGGGTGAGCGGCTGCAAGACGGCGCTGGCGAAGGATCCGGCCATCAAGATCCTGGACAGCAGCCAGAACGGAAAAGGCTCGCGCGATGGAGGCCTGGCGGTGGCGCAGGGCTACATGATCCGCTATCCCAATATTGCAGGGATCTTCGCGGTCAACGACCCCCAGGGGATCGGAACCGATCTCGCGGCCAAGCAGTCACACCGCAGCGGCATTGCGATCACCTCCGTCGACGGCGCTCCGGACATCGTGTCGGCCCTGAAGAGCGACAGCTCGATCCAGGGCTCGGCCTCCCAGGATCCCTACACGATGGGCAAGCTCGGGGTGCAGATCGGGTACGGCATCATGAACGGCCACCAGCCAGCCGAGAAGGTCGTGCTGATGCCGCCTAAGCTGGTCACGCGCGACAACGTCGCGAGCTATGTCGGATGGACTCAGCATTGAGACGCGGCTGGGCCGGCGGATTGAGCGGACCGGACCGGGAAGCTTCCATTCGCGCGTTCCCCAAAGCTGTCGTCATGCGCTGCGATAACCATCGAGCCGGCGCAGCACGGCGGGCGCGGTCCGGTCCGGCTGCTCCGGCATCAGGGCGTGCGCCACGCTAGAACTCCACCCGCAGCAGCTTGGCCGGCTGCGGGCCGACCGGAGGCGGCGCCCCCCGGGCCCCCCGGCGATGGGGGGGGGGTCATCTTTGCTGGCGC
>CAXUNX010000071.1:10775-15076 GCA_964252545.1 uncultured Acetobacteraceae bacterium
CCCCCCCACCCCCCCCCCCGCGCGGCGGGGGGGCGGGCGCCGCCCCGACCGGAGGCGGCGACGCCGTGCCGCCGTCGCTGATGAAGAACGCCGCCTTCCCGTATTCGCCCTGCGCCCGGCCCCAGGCGCCGCTGCTGGGCCCAATCAGCGCTTCGGTGAACGGGTCGCCCGCGACGCTCTGCGGGAAGCCGCTATTGTCGCCGGGGTCCATCGAGATGCGATCGATGGTGTTCTGCCGGTGGGTCGCCAGGTAGATCACGCCGGCATCCTCGTCGATGCAGAAATCGTCGCCCATCCGTCCGGCCACCACCAGCTCCGGCGGGCCAGCCGGCCCGTGGTTCGCGGGATCGACGGGCACGCGCATCAGCAGCTTCTTGGCCGTGGCGGTATAATACAGGTGGTTGGTGCGCGCCGCATAGCGAACACCGTTCACGCCGGGCTGCTCTGGCTTCAGCTTGCCCGGGAAGTAGCCCATGCTGTCATGCGCCAGCCAGACCCGGGCCTGCATGGCCCGGGCGCCGGGTTGCACGTCCACGCGCCAGATCAGTCCGGCAAAGCAATCGGCGATCAGCACGATGCCGGGGGCGAGCAGGCAGCTGCCATTCAGTCCCCGCGCTTCATGGTTGAACCGGAACACCAGCTCGGGCTGGACCGGCAGGCCCGGGCGCCACCCCCGCAGTTCGAAGCGGTGCAGGGTGGATTCGTGCGAGGTGTAGAGGTTGGAGGTGGAAACCAGGAAGACGTCCGGCTCGATCTCCACCAGGCCGGTGGTTGGCCGTTCGAAGCGGTGGAGGAGGAGCGGCTCGACCGGGGCAGCTTCGGCAGACGGCGGGACATAGAACAGCTCGCGGGCGTTCATCGAGGTGACGAGCACTGAGTTGTCGCTGCGCACCGCCAGGTTCTCCAGAAACGACCCGACCGGAAACAAGGCGACGGTGGTGAGCCTCGCCTGCTTCGCCCCGGCTCGGACGGCCGCAAGTGGTGTTCCAGGCGCTGGGATCTCGAATGCATTCAGCAGGCCGCAGATGAGGCCGTAGATGCCGGCGAGAAAGCTGAGGTCGGTCAAGCCGCGCTCGCCGAAGGCGGCCTCGGCAGCATGGTAGAGCGCGTCATCGACGCGGTGCCCGGCTGCCAATCCGCGCGCGAAGCGGGCGGCGAGCTTCTCCTGTTCGCTGAGCTGATCCGGCACCTCGCCGCAGGCGAGCGCCTGGACGGCGTCATCCGGCAGGCCCGCCTTTCGGGCGACGGCGGCATGCGCGTAGAGCTCGTAGGCCGATCGCCAAACGGCGCCGACCGAAAGGATGACGACCTGCCGCACCCGCTCGCCGAGCGAGCTGTTTGCTTGTTCGGCATCCTGCAGGCTCAGAAAGGCCGGCGTGATGCCGGGGCTGAGCAGGACCGGGTTGAAGGGGCCGATCAGTCGGCCGCCTTCCGCGGTGCTCTGAAAGCCGGCCTGGTTGGCCCAGCGCACGGTGGTCGCGGACAGGCGATCATAAACCGCGCGCTGCGCATCGGTCAGATCTGCGGGGTCGAGCAGCTTCAATCGACCGCCCGGATTGGTTGCTTCCCCCGGATTGGTTGCTTCCCCCGGATTGCTTGCTTCCATGGTGCCGCGCCGCCCTATTGCTGCAAGCCGGTGGCGTTGGCGGGCACGTCGAAGGCGTTGAGGGTGAGCGAGACGCCGGTGAACCAGCCCAGCAGCATCGTCACGTCGACGATCCCGGCATCGCCCAGCAAAGCCTTGGCACGCCGGTAAAGCCCCATGGGCACCAGGCGCGGCGCGACCAGCGCCGAGACGAGCTCATAGACGACCTGCTGCCGGGCATCGGCGAAACTGGTCGGAAGCCCCGCGATGAGGGCACCGACCTTCTCCGCCGGCAGGCCGCTCTCCTGCCCGATCATCTCGTGCTCGTAGTTGGAATAGGCCGCAAGCCAGCGAGCGTTGACCAGATTGGTGGCAATCTCGATCTCCGGCTTGGTCAGCGTCGATCGCGTTTGATAATAGGCCCCAACCGGAACCATGGTGTTCGACAAGACGGGATTGCACAGCCAGATCTTGTGCGGGCCTGGCACCTGGCCGCGCAGCTTCCTTGTGGTGTCGTAGGCGTGCTTCATCTCCGCCGGCATCTCGTCCGCCGGGATCTCGTGATATCGGCCGAAGCTTCCGAAATCCGCCGGTTCAGCCATCTTGCACCTCGTTCAACGTTCGGACGCCGCAATGGCAGTCACCGCGGTCGCCACGGTGCTCGCCCTGTGCCACCCGGTCTTGCGGAAACCTGTCGGAAGTTGCGGTTTTCGCGCGCCGCGGCGCTGCAAGGGAGCGGTCGGAGCAAGCGATCAAGACCAGCGGGCATGCCGCCAGGCCCGGGGGCTCAGCCCGGTTGCGGTGCGGAACGTCGTTGCGAAGTGGCTCGGCTGTTCGAAGCCGCATCGCAGGCCGATTTCGATCACCCGCAAATCGGTATGCTCCAGGAGATCTCGCGCCTTCTCGATCCGCAGACCAAGCAGGTAGTGGTGCGGCGGCTGTCCCGTGGCCTCGCGGAAGGCGCGCGCGAACCGGGACGGGCTCAGGCCGCTGATCTCGGCGAGCCGGAACAATGGGAGGTCGTCCTCCAGGCGGGATCGCATGTGCTCGATCACGCGCCGAAGCCGAGGGGCGGGCAGGCCGGCGGGAGGGTCCGGCGGAAGCGGCGCCAGGTTGGAGTGGAAGCGCAGCAACTGGACGGCGAGCGCCCGCCCCAGCGTTTCCGTCATCAGCGATGTGCCAGGTCCTGGCGAGGTCGCTTCGGCCAGCAACAGCCGAACCAGCCGGTCTGCGGTTTCGTCCGGCACCGCCAGGCGGGGCACGAGCGTGACCTGCGTTGCATGCCGGCCATAGAGCTCCTCGGCCACTTCGCGCAGGCGTTCCGGCGCGAGATGGAGCAGAACCACGTCCGGCCGCCCTTTCAGGATCCGCCGCACCGGCCGGCCGGCCGGCGTGAGGGTGATCTGTCCGGGGCCGGTCCAGCGCCGCTCGTGCTGGCCGTTGCCGTGATCCTCCTCCACCAGCACCGGGCCGGCCAAGTGATCGACCAGGAGTTCGTCACGCAGACCTGGCACGTCGATGGTGCTGGGCGGATGCCGGTAGCGCTGCAGAACGACGCCCTGCCAGCCGGCGTCCGGGTTGGTCAGCACGGGGCGGCTCGGAAGGCGATCAGCGAGGCTTGTCGGCGTGAGGAGGCTGGATCCGCCGTCCGGAACGGTGGTGTTTGGCATGAGTTCTAACCCCGACCAGCCATCTTGCTGCCGACGGTGCCCGCGCAGGTCGGCACGGGGTCAGCCTGCAGCGTTACAAATGGCGGCCCTGCCAAGGGTTGCACGCTTGCGGCACATGAGGTTTTCCCCGCCCCGAAACAGAGCGTGCGATGGTTTGCCGGACCGTCGCGCGGATTGCCCGGGCCTGGATGATGCTGATGGGCCGTCAGGAACAACCGGCCGCTGGTGGCGCAGGGGGCGCCCCCTGGGGATCACCGCAGCGGGCTGCGGTGCCGATCTCGCACCCGCGCCGACGCGGACATCCACGGGATCCAAGCAGGGGGCCTACCCCCGGAGATATGATCCCGATGACAGGACCTCGCGAAGCAGCTGGGCAACAAGCGTGACCGCCGGATCCGTGTCGGTGCGGCGGTGCCGGACCAGGTGCAGGGACACCGGCTCGAGAGGCACGGGAACCGGACGTGAAATCAGGTGGTCGCCGGCGCTGCTCCCCATGACACCCAAAGGAAACGCGCCGAACAGGTCCGTGTGCCGCAGCAGCTCCAGCGCCTGCAGGAAGGTGGGAACAACACTCGCCACCCGTCTGCGGCGCCCGATGCGGGCCAGCGCGGCATCAACCGACCCCTGACGGTCCCCGTGGCCGGAGACGACCACGTGGGGGAAGGCCAGCCAGCGGTCGAGATCAAACCCGTCGGCCGCCGCCGGATGGTCGCGCCGCATCATGACGGCATAGGGGAAGGCGCCGAGCGGCTCGGCCCGCAGCGAGGCGCTGGAGAAAGAAGCGACGGTGATGACGAGGTCCACCTCGCCGCGCTCCAGCCGCTTGATCTCGTCGCCGGCACGCCAGGGATGGAAGATCAGGTCGATCCCCGGCGCCCGCTTCGCCAGCTTTGCATGCAGGGCAGCGCCGAGTGCCGCGGCGGGAACGTCCGATGCGACCAGCCGGGCCGCGCCGTGAAGCTCGGCCAGCTCCGGTGGTGCTGCCGCAACGATGGCGGCCAACTGGGCCAGCGCCGCCCGCAAAGGCTCGCGCATCGCCTCCGCGC
>CAXUNX010000072.1:0-15048 GCA_964252545.1 uncultured Acetobacteraceae bacterium
CAGCGGCGAGGCGATCGCCGCCGCTGCGGCGGCCAGCCGGCACGCGCGGGTCAGCGCCGGTTCGCTCACCGGCACGGCGAGGCTGGTGATGAAGTGGCGTTTCAGCATGGCGGCCGGCAACACCAGCGCCTGCGGATGGCAGAGCAGGATGCGCGGCAGCGCCGCGCGCGGGTCGAGCCGGCCCAGCAGGGCGCAGTCGCCCGGCAGGTCGCCGTCCGGATCGCGACGGTAGAGGAACAGGATCTCACCGCCGGAGCGGGCGGTTGAGGCTGCGAGGTTCTGCAGTCCGGCGATGCGCCGCACCAGCATCCCTTGCGCCTGCAGCGCGGTGTCGAGCGTGTTCGCGAGTGCCGCGTCGTCGCACAACAGCAGCGCGGTCGCGGCGACTGGCGCAGCGTCCGGTTCGGCCTCGATCAGGTCGAGCGTGAACCAGAACGTGCTGCCCTGGCCCACCCGGCTGTCCACGCTGATCTCGCCGCCCATCAAGGTGACCAGCTGGCGCGAGATCGCCAGGCCGAGCCCGGTGCCGCCGAAGCGGTCCAGGATGCTGGGATCGGCTTGCGCGAACACGTCGAAGATGCGCGCCTGGGCATCCGGTGCGATGCCGATGCCGGTGTCGCTGATCTCGAAGCGGAGCCGCGGCCTGCCGGTTGCCACCGAGCCGCCTTCCAGCTCGACGCTGAGGCAGATGCCGCCGCTTTCGGTGAACTTGATGGCGTTCGCCACCAGGTTGAGCAGCACCTCCTGCAGGTGCTTGCGGTCGCCAATGATCCGAAGCGGCACGTCCGCGCCGGCATGCACCGAGAGCTGCAGCGATTTCAGCCGCGCCTGGGTCGCCACCAGGTCGCGGATCTCGACCAGCAGGCCGGCAAGGTCGAACGGCTCGAACGCCACCGGCATCAGCCCGGCCTCGGCGCGCGAGAAGTCGAGAATGTTCTCGATCAGCGACAACAGCGCCTGGGTGCCGGTCCGCATGGCCTGGAACAGGGTGCGCTGCTCGTCGTCGAGCGGGCTGCCCTCGATCAGCGAGACCGAGCCGAGAATGGCGTTCAGCGGCGTGCGCAGCTCGTGGCTGATCGCAGCCAGGAACATGCTCTTGGCGCGGCTTGCCTCCTCGGCCTGCTGGCGCGCGCGCGACAGCTTGCGGATCAGCGTGCTGCTGTAGGCGGGCAGCACCACGATCGCCGCCAGCAGGCCGAGCGACAGAGCCTGCTGGTGCCACCAGTAGGGCGTGCTGACGACAACCGCGGCAAAGCCCACGAAGGCGACGCCGGTGGCTGCGAACAGGGTCGGGATGCCGAACCGGAAGCCGTTGCCCTGGATCACCCAGAGATAGAGCGGAAACAACGCGGCCGCGCCACCGCCGTCGAGATGCATGCACAACGACAGCACGCCCAGGTCGGCCACCAGTGCCGCGACCCGGATCATCTGCTCCCCGCGGCCCGGCCGCCAGCGCAGCCAGGCGGCCAGCACGCAGGCAAAGGCCAGGTAGCAGGCCACCGCCACCAGCAGCACGGGCGGCTGGCCGGTTATCGCGAAATACACCGCGATCAGGGCAGCGAACACCAGCCGGTTGATCGCCATCTCCCGGCCATGCTCGACAACTGCGCCGTCTCCGGCGCGCTCCGTGGGCATCTCACGCACTCGCTTTGTCCAGGCTGGCTGGGTCTTGGTCATTGCAGCGTCTCGCCGACCCCCAGCAGGGCCTTCTCGCGGAGCAGGATCTCACAGATCTCTGCGCCGGGAACCGGCTTGCCGAAATAGTAGCCCTGGATCTCGTCGCAGCCCTCGCCCATCAGCGTGCTCAGCTGGGTGACCGTCTCGACGCCTTCCGCCAGCACGCTCATCCCGAGGCTGTGGCCGAGGGTGATGATGGCGCGCACGATGGCCGCATCCTGGCTCGTGGTGCCGAGATCACGCACAAACGCCTGGTCGATCTTGAGCCGGTCGACGGGGAAGTTCCTGACATAGTTCAACGACGAGTAACCCATCCCGAAATCGTCGATGGCGATGCGCACGCCGACCAAGCGCAGCGAGGCCAGGATCGCCGCCGCCGCCTCCAGATCTCCCACCAGGTCGCCCTCGGTGAGCTCCAGCTCGAGCATATGTGGATCAAGCCCGGTCTGCGCCAGCACGTCGGTAACGGTGGCCAGGATGTTGCGGCTGCCGAGGTCGCTGGGCGAAAGGTTCACCGCCACCCGCACCCGCGGCAGTCCGCTGGCGTGCCAGCCGGCGGCGTCCATGCAGGCGCGGCGCAGCACCCAGGCATCGATCATGTTGAGCAGGCCGCTTTCCTGCGCCGCCGGCAGGAACTCGCCGGGCGTCAGCAATCCATAGCCCGGCCGGTTCCAGCGCAGCAGCGACTCGACGCCGCTGATCCGGCCAGACTGCAGCGTCACCTGGGGCTGGTAGTGCAGCACGAACTCCTCGTTGGCCAGCGCGCCGCGCAGGTCGGTCTTCATCCGGATGGCACGGCCGATCCGCTCGTTCAGGTCGGGCACGAACAGCCGGAAGCCGGAGCGTCCCTCGGCCTTGGCCTGATACATCGCAAGATCCGCGCTTCGAAGCAGCTCCTCGACCTCGGAGCCGTCGCTGGGATGCAGCGCGATGCCGACGCTGCAGCTGATCCGCACCTCCTCCTCGCCGAAACTGAACGGCGCCTTGATGGCATCGACGATCCGCGCCGCCGCCGCCTCCGGGGTGTCCTCGCCGCGGCTGCGGTCCTGCAGCACCGCGAACTCGTCTCCCCCGAGGCGCGCCACCAGATCGTGCGGGCCCACCGAGGCGACCAGCCGGCGCGCCACCTCCTTGAGCAGCAGGTCGCCGCGCTGATGTCCGAGCCGGTCGTTGGCACCCTTGAAATGATCGAGGTCGACGAAGTGCAGCGCCAGCGGCTCGCTGCGCGGCGCGTTGCTCAGCCGCCGCTCCAGCCGGTCGCGAAGCATCGCGCGGTTGGGCAGGCCGGTCAGCGAGTCGTGGTTGGCGATGTGCAGCAGATGCTGCTCGGCGCGCTTGCGGTCGGTGATGTCGAGCGAGGTGGTCAGCACGCACGCCACCATGTCGGAGCCATCGCTCAGCGGCGCCTTGGTGGTCAGCAGGATGCGCCTCGCTCCGGTCTGATCGACCACCTCCTCCTCGAAGCCGGGAAGCGCGTTGCCGGTGCGGAACACCATCTGGTCGAGCGAATGGCTGCGGCTCTCATAGGCGGCTCCGAACACCTGCGCCATGCTGCGTCCGATCAGCGCCACGGGAGTGTCGCCGGCGAGCAGCGCGTGCATCGCGTTGACAAACACGTAATGGCCGTCGCGGTCGGTGGCGCTGATGAACGCCGGCACCGTGTCGATCACCTGCGCCAGCGATTCGCGGCTGTCGCGCAGCAGCTTCTCGCGCGAGCGTTCGCTGCGCTGCAGGTCGATCTCGAGGCGCTGCGCACGGTCCTGCAGCATGCGGTGCTGGCTGTGCATGCGCAGCATGTTGCGCGACCGGGTGACGAACTCGGCATGGTCGACCGGGCTGCGCAGGAAGTCGGTGGCGCCCGCCTCGAGCGCTGCCAGGCGGAAGGCGCGGTCGTCATAGGCGGTGATCACCAGCACCGGCACGTCCTCGCAGCCGGAGATCGCCCGGAACCGGCGGGTGAACTCGGCGCCGTCGAGGGTCGGCATCTTGTAGTCGGTGATCACCAGGTCGGGGGTGGTCCGCTCGGCCCAGGCGAGCGCCTCGGTAGGAGAAACAAACGCGTGCGCGGCCACGTTGTCGTTGATGGTTCCGGCCAGCCGGGCATAGATCTGTCGGTTGCTCGCGCGGTCGTCCAGGATGGCGATCAGGGTCACCGCCCAGCGCGCTCCGGCTTCGTGTCGTTTGATCCTGTCATCAGCCTGATCCCAGCGTGTCGAACCACTACGCTACCGCTTCTGCGTCATTCATCACAAAGACGTGTAGCACCACCAATGGCCTGAAGCGAGCAGTGGTCGAGCGATCGCGATGAATCATCGACCAGTTGCCGGATCCTGTGGCGACAGCAGCATACAGCCTATTTGCCCCGATTGTGTTCCTGATTTGTTCTTGACGCAATCACACTGCCGGCGCAGTCTCGCTGCACCGTTGGCAGATATTGACATTCGCGGAGTAGCCTGCCGATGCCTCCTCACACCATCGCCAAGCCGCCCGTTCCCGCCATCCGCAAAGGACGCGGCGTGTCGAGCAACGGATCGAACCGCTTCGAGCGGGAAAACCGGGAGGCGTTCGACGATGGCTGGAACAGCATCGCCGACGAGGTGGCGGCGCCGCCGCCGATCCCCACCACGCTGACCCGCGACGTGAGCCGCAGCGCCATCTCGTGGAACCAGTCGCCCGATCTCGGCTTCGACCGCGCGGTCAATCCTTATCGCGGCTGCGAGCATGGCTGTGTTTATTGCTATGCGCGGCCCAGCCACGCTTACCTGGGCTATTCGCCCGGCCTCGATTTCGAGACCAGGCTGACCTTCAAGCCGGACATCGCCGCGCTGCTGGAGCGCGAGCTGCGGAAGCCTGGCTACCAGCCGCGCCCGATCGCGCTCGGCTCGAACACCGATCCGTATCAGCCGGTGGAGCGCACCTTGATGCTGACGCGCTCGGTGCTCGACCTGCTGGACCGGTTCGGCCATCCGGTCAGCATCGTCACCAAGTCGGCGGGCGTGCTTCGCGACGGCGACCTCCTGCAGCGCCTGGCCAGGCGGGGGCTGGTCCGGGTCTGGGTTTCGGTCACCACGCTGGACACGACGCTGGCGCGCCGGATGGAGCCGCGTGCGGCGACGCCTTCGCGCAGGCTGGCCACGATCGGAGCGCTTGCCGCACTCGAGGTGCCGACCGGCGTGCTGGCGGCGCCGATGATCCCCGGTTTGAATGATTGCGAGCTCGAGCCGATCCTGGAAGCGGCGAAGGCGGCCGGCGCCGGCGAGGCCGGCTACACGCTGCTGCGCCTGCCGCTCGAGCTCAGGCAGATGTTCGAGACCTGGCTGCACCAGCATTATCCGGGGCGCGCCCGACACGTGCTGAACCTGGTGCGGGAGACCAGGGGCGGCGCGCTCAACGACAGCCGCTTCGGCGCGCGCTTCCGTGGCCAGGGGATCTATGCCGACATGCTCTCGCAGCGCTTCGGGCGCGCCGCGAGGCGGCTCGGGCTTGCCGGCGGCGCACCGCTGCAAACGGCGCATTTCAGGCCGCCGGAAAAGCAGGAGGCGCAGCTTGCGCTGTTTGGGTGAGCCCGGCCACCGCCGCTAAGGCAGCACCACGACGCCCTTGTGCTTGGCTTTCTGCTCGGGCTCGACATGGATGTTGATCAGCGCGTCGCCAAGATTCTCGCGCAGGGTCACCTCGATGCGGTCGCAGATGTCGTGCGCGGTCTGCACCGCCATCTGGCCCGGCACCACCAGATGGAACTCGATAAAGGTCATCGCGCCGACGTTGCGGGTGCGCACGTCGTGCGCCTCGATCGCGCCGGCAGCGCTTTCAGCGATCAGCCGCCTGATCTCCTCCACCGCCAGCGGATCGGTGACCTCGTCCATCAGGCCGCCGATCGAGCTTCGCACCATCTCGAAGCCGACCCTGAGGATGTTGAGCGCGATCAGCGCCGCCAGCACCGAGTCGAGCGGCAGCCAGCCGGTGAGCGGCACCAGGGTGAAGCCGACCAGCAATCCGCCCGACGTCCAGACGTCGGACATCACGTGGCGTCCGCTGGCGATCAGCGCCGGTGAGCGCCGGGCACGGCCCACCCGGATCAGCACCAGCGCCCAGGCGCAGTTGAGCACGCCGGCGCGGGCGTTCAGCGCGACGCCGCGCCAGGGCGAAACCGGCGCGTGCGGATGCTGCCAGCCCTGCCAGGCCTGCTGGGCGATCGCGAACGCGGTCAGCAGCACCAGCGCGCCTTCCACCACGGCGGACAGGTATTCCGCCTTGTAGTGGCCATAGGGATGGTTGGCGTCGGCCGGCCGGGCGCTCACCGAAAGCGCCAGCACCCCGGCGATCGCCGCCACCACGTTGATGATGCACTCGATCGCGTCGGAGTAGAGCGCCACGCTGCCGCTCACAACATAGGACTCGAATTAGATCGCCAGCACTATAACACAGACGCCAAGGCTGATCCAGCCGAGCTTCAGGACCAGGCTCACGCGGGGCGCGCGCCTCAGGGCTCGCCCGTGCAGGCCTGGGTGCAACGTCCCTCCTGGCCGCGCTCGATCTGCAGGGTCGCATGGCCGATGCCGTAGCGCTCGCGCAGCCCTGCGGATGCGCGTTGCAGCAGGGTGTCGTCGATAACCGGGTCTGGCCGCACCAGATGGGCGGTGAGCGCGGTCTCGGTGGTGGACATGCCCCAGATATGCAGGTCGTGCAGACCCGTCACCCCGGGAAGCTGTCGCAGGAAACCCGCAACCGCCCCCTGGTCGATGCCCGGAGGCACCGCGTCCATCGCCAGCTCGAGCGACTGGCGCAAGAGCGACCAGGTGCCGGCGACGATCACCAGCGCCACCAGCAGGCTGACCGCCGGATCCACCCAAGACCAGCCGGTCCACCAGACCACCGCACCCGCGGCCACCACCGCCGCGGCCATCAGCGCGTCCGAGGCCATGTGCAGAAAGGCCCCGCGCAGGTTGAGGTCGTGCTTGCGGCCGGATGCAAACAGCAGCGCGGTGAACCCGTTGACCAGGATGCCGGTCGCAGCGGTGATCATCACCACCCGTCCGGCCACCGGCCCGGGCTCAAGCAGCCGGCGCAGCGCTTCCCAACCGATGCCGCCGGTGACGATCAGCAGAACCACCCCGTTTGCCAGCGCCGACAGGATCGAGGAGCGCCGCAGCCCATAGGTAAAGCGGCCGGACGGAAGCCGGCGCGCCAGAACCGACGCGATCCAGGCGGAGCCGAGGCCGAGCACGTCGCCGAAATTATGTGCCGCGTCGGCGAGCAGCGACAGCGAGTGGGCAAGCACGCCCCAGACGGTTTCCGCTCCGACATAGGCGAGGTTGAGGGCGATGCCGATCGCAAACGCGCGGCCGAAGCCGGACGGCGGCGCGTGGTGGTGGTGGTGGTGGCCGGCTGGATGGGCATGGTGTGCGTGGGTCATGGCGTTGCCGTCGGGAACCTCCCGGGCTTTCGATACGGGATCGTGGGCCGCGATGCGAGGCCGGTTGCATCCGTATGGCCGCAAGCAGGGGCACTGGCCGACGGGGTCGAACTCAAGCAGGCAGATGCTTCAGGGGAAGCCAGTGTCACCGCGGGCCAGAGTTCGGCGCCGTCATCGCCGACACCGGGATGCGTCATAGCCAGCCTGCGCCCGCTCCAGCTCGGTGCCATGAACAAGCGTCCAGGTATAAAGCGCGGCGAACGGCTCACGCAGCGACGACCCCAGGGCGGTGATCGCGTACTCCACCCCGACCGGCTGCAACGGCAGTATCCTGCGGCTGACGAGGCCGTTACGTTCCAGCCGCTTGAGCGCGTCGGACAGCGCCTTGTGGGTGATGCCGTCGAGCCGGCGCCGAAGCTCGTTGAAGCGCGCCGGCTGCGTGCACAGCACGCTGAGGATCAGCACCGTCCATTTGTTGGCGATCTGCTCGAGGATGGGCCGTGTCGCGATCACGTCCAGAGGCAGATCGATCGCGTCCGCCGCCATGGGTATACGCCTCCACACCTAGGCACCCTGCGGTGCGTTCTTGTGCATTGATATAGCGGCTATACCTTGCAGGCATCATCGATGCGAGGACGCATGAACAGACTCCAAGGAAAGATCGCGGTTGTTATCGGCGGCCATGATGGGATCGGTGGCGCCATCGCCCGGCGCTTCGCAGCGGAAGGTGCCACGGTCTACGCGACCAGCCGACGCGCCGACCCGGGCGAGGCGGCGTGTGGCGTCGGCACGCTGCGCGCGCGTCGGCTCGATGCCTCAAACAGCGCGGCGCTTGCTGGCTTGTTCGCGGCGATACGCGACGAGGCGGGGCGGGTGGATGTTCTCGCGGTGAGCGCCGGTCTTTCCGAATTCGCGCCGCTCGACGCGGTCGGCGAGGAGCACTTCGATCGCAGCTTCGGACTCAACGTGCGCGCGCTGTTGTTCGCAACCAAGGCCGCGACCGCAATCATGCCGGACGGCGGCTCGGTCGTCCTGGTGGGTTCGATTGCCGATGGGCTCGGCACCAAGGGCTACGGCGTCTACGGTGCGAGCAAAGCGGCGGTGCGCTCGTTCGCACGGACCTGGTCCAACGAGCTTGCCCCACGCGGCATCCGCGTCAACGTCGTGGCACCGGGACCCACCGATACCGCGATGTTCAGGGCGGCCTCGGAGGAGGTGCGCAAGACGCTGACCGGACTGATCCCGCTGGGCCGCATGGGCCGCGCCGACGAGGTCGCATCGGCCGCGCTGTTCCTCGCCTGCGAGGACAGCAGCTTCGTCACCGGCGCCGAGCTGCCGGTCGATGGCGGCTTGGCGCAAGTCTGATCATCAGCATTCCCGAAAAAGGGAAGCAAGCCGCATAGGTGCGACCCCGAGGCTGGAGGTGGCGCGCGAACGATCGATCCAGAAGATCTTGACGCATCGCATTTGCTCGGCCTATATATGGTCCAATCAGTCCACAAGTGGTGTGTGGGCAACGAGGTCGGCGGCCCGGGAGTGACGTATGAGGGATGTTGCTCACGAGGCGAGGGCGAGGGCGGTGTCGCTGTTCGTGGCCTACGAGGGCTGCGCGTCGTCGCGCTTCGATCGCGACTACTATGTCCAACAACACCTGCCGATCGTCATGGCGGCGTTCGGCAGGCATGGGCTGCTGGAGCTTTGCGCCCTGTTCCCAACCATCGCGAAGCCCGGAACGATTGCGCTGTGCGAATGCCGGTTCCGCGACGAGGCCGCCATCGCGGCGGCCTTCGGTTCCGACGAGGCTGCCGCAGTGATGGCGGACGTGCCGAACTTCACCGATCTGCCACCGCGCCGTCTTCGTGCGGTGCCGTTCGAGGCCGCCCGGTGATGGCGTCGAGCTTCGCACCCTGGGCGAACGTGCCGTCGCGACTGGTCCGGCGGGGCCATTTCTGGATTCCCGGCGAGCGGGTGACGGTTGATGGCCGTACTTGCCAGACCGCGCCGATGTTCGTGGAATGGGAGGCGCCCGACCGGATCACGCGCCCATACCCGATCGTGCTGATGCATGGCGGCGGCTTCCAGGGCACCGAATGGTTCGACACGCCGGACGGCCGCCCCGGTTGGGCACAGCGTCTGGTGGAGGCAGGCTATGTCGCGCTGGTCGTGGATCGGCCTGGCCACGGCCGTTCACCGCTGCACGTCGCGACGACGGGTGCGATGGGGCCGCCATTTTCCTACGAGGGCGGCCGAGCCATCTACTTCCCCGGAAGCGACGCCCGGCACACGCGGTGGCCGTTCGCCGGGGATGACGACACGGCCATGGACGAGTTCATCGCCGGCTATGGCCCGCTGCCGGCCGATCTCGCGGCATCGCAAACGATGGACGCGGACCGCACGGCGGTTCTGCTCGACCGGATCGGGCCTGCGGTTCTGGTCACCCACTCGGCATCCGGGCCGGACGGCTGGCTGATCGCCGACCGCCGGCCGCACCTCCTCCGCGCCATCGCCGCGATCGAGCCGATGGGGCCACCGTTCGCCACCATTCCCAACATCGGCCCGATGTCCTGGGGGCCGAGCGCGGCCCCGCTGCGGTTCGAGCCTCCGGTGACGGATCCGGACGCTCTCCGCACGGCTCCCGCAGGCCAGCACCAGTTGCCGGCGCTGCGCGGGCTGCCGATCCTGATCGTCACCGCCGAGGCATCCGCGTTCGCAGCCGCCAGCCCGCCGACCTTGGCATTCCTGAACGCGGCCGGGGCATCCGCCGAGCTGCTCCAACTGGCGGATCATGGCGTCCACGGCAACGGACACGGCCTGATCTACGAGTTGAACTCCGATGCTGCCCTGAAGCCGGTGCTGAAGTGGATTATCCGCATGACCGAGGTGACGCATGGATGAATCGCAATCGGGTGGCAGGACTTGGCTGATCACGGGCTGCTCCAGCGGCCTGGGGCGGGTGCTGGCCGAGGCCGTGGCCGGTCGTGGTGACCACGTCGTCGCCACCGCGCGCGACCCGTCAGCACTGTCCGCGCTGCAAGGGCGCTTCCCCGACCGCGTCCGCACCGCTGTGCTCGACGTGTCCAGGCCAGAAACCGCCGCCGCCGCCGTGGAACTGGCGCGGCGCACGTTCGGTGGTCTCGACGTGCTGGTGAACAATGCCGGCTATGGCCTGATCGGCGGAGTCGAGGAAACCGAACCGCACGAGTACCGTCCGATGTTCGAGGTCAACCTGTTCGGCCTGATCGAGACCACGCGGGCTGCCCTGCCGGCGCTGCGCGAGCGTGCCGGGGGCGAGCGTGCCGGCGATCGTTCAGAGAGGCGGCCAGGCGGCCGCATCGTCAACCTGTCGTCCGGCGCCGGGATCGCCGGCAGTGCCGGCTCCGGGTTTTATTGCGCCACCAAGTTCGCCGTGGAGGGCTTCTCCGAAGCGCTGGCCGAGGAGGTCGCGCCGTTCGGGATCAGGGTGGTCATCGTCGAACCCGGCCCGTTCCGCACCGACTTCCTCGGGCGTTCCATCATCGAGGCGTCGCGGAACATGCCTGAATACGCCGGAACGTCCGGCAAGCGGCGCTCGTATCGATAAAGCAACGACGGACAACAGGCGGGGGATCCCGCGAAGGCCGTGGCGGTCATGCTCCACGCCATCGATGCCGAGGAGCCGCCGCTGCATCTCCCGATCGGCCCGGTGGCACTCGGTATCGCCGACCGCAAGCTTGCTTCGTTCCGCAGCGACATTGATCGGTGGCGGCAGGTCGCGATCGCCACCGACTTCACCTGAAACCCGGAGAACGGAACCAACACCATGATCGTTGGAATGATCGGACTGGGCGCGATGGGTCGCGCCATCGCTGCGAACCTCGTCAAGGCCGGCTTCGAGGTCAGGGGCTGGAACCGCTCGGGTGTCGACGTTGATGGCGTCGTGCCGGTGGGTTCGCCGGCGGAAGCGCTTGATGCCGACATCGCCCTGACGATGCTGTCCGACGATGCGGCGATCCGGGATACGGTGCTCGACCGCGGCATCCTGCCGGCGTCCCGCGCCGGCCTCGTGCATGTGGTGATGTCGACGATCTCGGTCGCCTTCGCGCAGGAGCTGGTCCGGGCCCATGAACAGGCGGGCGTGCGCTACCTGTCGGCACCGGTGCTGGGACGGCCGGACGTCGCGGCCAAGGGCGAGCTCAACATCCTGGCCGGCGGCGATGCGAAAGCGATCGACGCGGCACGGCCGGTGTTCGAGGTGATCGGCAAGCGCGTATGGCGCATGGGAGAAACCGCCCCGGCGGCCAATGCCGCCAAGATCGCCTGCAACATGATGATCATGATGGCGATCGAGGCGATGGCGGAAGCCGTGACCCTGACCGAAGCCCACGGCATCACCCGCGATACCTTTTTCGACCTGATCCTGAACACGTTGTTCGGCAGCCGGTCGTACCAGGTGTATTCGGCCAACATCGCCCAGCGCTCCTACGAGCCGGGCTTCAAGGCGTCGCTCGGCCTCAAGGACCTGCGTTTGGCGAGCGAAGCCGCCGCCGACCTCGATCGGACCCTGCCGATGCTGCGGGCCGTCCACGCCCAGATGGGTGCGGCGGTCGACGCCGGCATGGGAGGGCGAGACTGGTCCACCGTCGCCGGCTACACGCTGGGCGACTGAGTCCAGGTCGTGTCGCTTGCCTGGCCGGAGCCCGGACGCGGGCCTTTCCAGCGGCAGCTTCGCGACCTCTAGGCGGCGGATGCACGGCTGCGCGCCGGCGTCCGTCGCGGCCGCGTGCGCGCCGCATCCCAGGCCGTGAGCGCCGCCGACACCGCGGCGTTGATCGCGCCTGCGGCCACGCCGTCGCGGGCCTGGATCGACAACCCCACCAGCAACCCCTCGAACAGGGTGCCGAGCCCTTCGGCATCCGTGTCCGCCGCGAGCTCGCCATCCCGTAGGGCCTCGTGAACGCAGCTCATGATCGCGCGCCGGTTCTCTGCCCGCTCCGTCGCGGTCAGCATCCGCAATTCCCCGGCCGCCTCGGAACCGATGATCGCCGACAAGGTCACCATGCACCCGGACGGGTGCGACGGGTCGGTCTGCATCGCCACCGATCCGCGCAGCGCCGTCTCGATCCGCCGTTTCGGCGCCAGCTCCGGATCGCGCAGCGCCGCCATCACCCCGCCATGCGTCTCGAGGTAGTGCGCCAGCGCTTCCCGATACAAAGCCTCCTTGCAACCGAAGGCGGCGTAGAAGCTCGCCGACGAGATGCCGCCCATCGCCTCCCGCAGCTTCTCCAGCGAGGCGCCTTCGAAACCCTGCTGCCAGAACAGGTGCATCGCCTGCTGGACCGCCGCAGCGCGATCGAACTCCCTTGGCCTTCCGGTTCGGGCCATGCCTCCCCCTAATTTCTGTATTTATCGATCCATAAGTCGTTGACGTGCCCGGAGCGGAACCATAAGTTCCGGCTCGCTCAATCCGGATATAGGCGTCCATGCCGGCCTCCGCCACCATGATCGAAGCCGTTGAACGGACCGATCTTCCGGTATCGCCGCTGCTCGCGCTGGCGATGACCGGGTTCACCGCCATCCTGACCGAGACCCTCCCGGCCGGCCTGCTGCCGATCATGTCGCGCGGCCTGGACGTTTCGCAGGCCGCCGCCGGCCAGCTGGTCAGCGCCTACGCCGCCGGCTCCCTGGTCGCGGCGATCCCGCTTGTGGTCTGGACCCAGGGGTTCCGACGACGTCCGGTGCTGCTCGCGGCGATCCTGGGCTTCCTGCTGTTCAACACCGCCACCGCGCTTGCTCCGGATTTCGTATCCGCCCTGGTCGCCCGCTTCGGCGCCGGCTTGGCGGCGGGTCTCGCCTGGGGATTGCTGGCGGGGTACGCCCGCCGCATGGTGGTCGACCGGCTCAAGGGGCGGGCGCTTGCCCTGGCCATGGTCGGGACGCCGGTGGCGCTGTCGCTCGGCGTGCCGGTCGGGACCTTTCTCGGCTCCGTCCTTGGCTGGCGCGCCACCTTCGGCCTGATGTCGGCGACAACCGCAGCACTGGTGGCGTGGGTGCTTTGGTCCGTCCCGGACTTCCCCGGCCGCGCCGTGCGGGACCGGCCGGCACTGATGCGCGTTCTGCGGACACCGGGCATACGCCCGGTATTGCTCGCCATCCTCGCCTGGATGACGGCGCACAACATCCTCTACACCTTTGTGGCGCCGCTCGCCGCACCGTCCGGCCTCGACCGCCGGCTCGACCTGCTGCTGCTGGGCTTCGGCGTGTCCGCCTTCGCCGGGATCTGGCTGACTGGCCTGCTGGTCGACCGCGCTCTGCGTCGCCTGGCCCTCGGCAGCCTGCTCGGCTTCGCCGTGGTCGCCCTCCTGCTGGCGCTGCTGCCCGCCATTCCGGCCGCGACCGTGCTCGCCGTCCTGCTCTGGGGCCTGTCGTTCGGCGGCGCCGCGACGCAGCTCCAGACCGCCGCGGGGGATGCCGCCGGAGACGGCGTCGATCTTGCCAACGCGATGATCACCACGACCTGGAACGCCGCCATCGCCGCAGGAGGCCTGCTCGGCGGCGCCTTGCTCGACCGCTGGGGCAGTCCCGCCCTCCCGCCGGCCGCCGGCGTGCTGGTCGTCGTCGCACTCTGGGTGGTGCTCCGCGACCACCGCCACGCCTTCCGTCCCGGCCCGCGCGTCGCCGCATGAGTGGGCCGCCGCGTCCACCCCGACTCCCCGAGGAGAGATCCATGCCGTCGTGGCTTCGCTTCGCAGGGCTCGCCTTCGCCCTCGCCACGTGCCTGCTTGCGCCGGCTCGGGCGCAACCGGTCGCTTCTCCGCCGCTGGAGGAGTTCCCGGCACCGCCCGGCTTCACACCGGAGTACAGGACGATCGATGGCGTGCCCCTGCACTACCTCCGGGGCGGCAGCGGACCGCTGGTGTTGCTGGTGCACGGCTTCGGGCAGAGCTGGTTTGAATGGCACCGGCTGATGCCCGAACTGGCGCTGCGCCACGAAGTGGTGGCGGTCGACCTGCCGGGCCTGGGCCAGTCCGGCGTCCCCCGATCCTATGCCGGGCAGGACGTGGCCGGCACGCTGTACGACTTCGCCCGCAGCCTGAGCCCGAACGCGAAATTCGACCTGGTGGCGCACGACATCGGCATCTGGAACACCTACCCGCTGGCCGTCGCCCATCAGACAGCACTCCGCCGCATCGTGTTCATGGAGGCGCCGATCCCGGACCGGAGCCTCTACACCTATCCCGCCTTCACCGCTGAAGGGGAGTCGCTGGTTTGGCACTTCAGCTTGTTTGCCGCCGGGGGCCGGCTCGCGGAAACGCTGATCACCGGCAAGGAGCGGTTCTTCCTTGAGCACTTCATCAAGGTGCACGCCACCAACCAGGACGTCTTCACCCCGGCGCTGCTGGATCTCTACGCACGCTCCTACAGCAAGCCCTCCACCCTCCATGCCGCGTTCGAGTACTACCGGGCGCTGAACGAGACCGTGCGACGGGATGCGCCGCTCGCGGCGACGAAGATCACGGTGCCGGTGCTCGCGATCGGCGGCGGCGGCCATGGCGGCTTCGGAACCGCGGAAGCCGACCAGATCAGGAAGTATGCGACCGACGTGACCGGGCTCTCGTTGCCTCGCTGTGGTCACTGGCTGCCGGAGGAATGCCCGGTGCCGCTGGATGGTGCCGTGGTGGCGTTCCTCCACCAGGATTAAGAACGACCCGCCAGGCCACGCCGGAGGCGGGGTCGCTTTCCCTTGCGTCCGTGAACGCGAAACCCGACCTTCCGTGCGGTCCTGCGCGCCTAACCGGACCATGCCCCTTGCCTTGCCTGTGCCGCAGGGTCAAAGGAAGCCGCCATGCTGCGATTAACCGAGTTGAAGCTGCCGCTCGACCACGCGCCCGGTGCGCTGGAACAGGCGGCGGCGGTGCGGCTGGGGCTTGAGGCCGCCGAGCTGCTTTCGCTGCGGGTCGCCCGCCGCGGCCACGACG
>CAXUNX010000073.1:0-12242 GCA_964252545.1 uncultured Acetobacteraceae bacterium
GGCAAGATAGGGATAGGCGCCGGTGCTGCCGAGCAGGCCGATCGAGCCCACCTCCGGGCGCAGCAGCCGTCGCAGCAGCGCGCGCAGCGACGGGGTGTCGACGCGGCCGTCCGCATCGGCCGGGGTGATCGGAAACGCCGACAAGCCGCGGAACAGGGTCACGGCCGGGCGTGTCTCGCATCCAGCGCGTCGATCGCCTCGACGTTGGCGGCCGAGCGGCCGGCCGGATCGAACCGCTGCGCCAGCCACGCATCGACCACCGACTTGGCGAGCTCGGGGCCGATCACCCGCGCCCCCATGGTGATGATCTGCGCGTTGTTGCTGAGTGCCGCGCGCTCGGCGGAATAGGTGTCGTGGGTCAGGGCGGCGCGGATGCCGGGGATCTTGTTCGCGGAGATCGACACGCCGATGCCGGTGCCGCAGCACAGGATGCCGCGGTCGAACGCGCCGGCGAGGATGCCGTGTGCGACCCGTTCGGACAGCGTCGCATAGAGCTCGCCCTCACCCTTCGACAGGTCGCGGACCTGGTGCTCGCCGCGCCGGTCCAGATGCTCGAGGATGACGCGAACCAGCGGCTCGCCCGCTCCGTCTCCGCCGATGGCGATGCGCACGCCGTTCCTCCTTGATGGTTCGGGGGGTGACCCGGCGGCCATGCTAGCCGTGGCGCAGCCCGTGCGCGATCGCCACCCCGGACTCGTGGTCGAAGACGTGGATCGCGTCGCGGGGGATCCGCAGGGTCGCGGTGCTGCCGACCGGCGCTGAGACGTCGCGGTCGGCCACCGCGATCAGGAAGCAGCCGCCGAGCACGATGCCGGCATGGCTGTGATCGCCCAGCCAGTGGTTCGAGAGCACCTCGCCCCGCAGGTCGGCGCCCTGCACGTCCGCTTGGCCTTCCGACTGGCCGTTCGCAGCCCCCGCGAGATGCACCCGGTGCGGCCGGATGCCGACCCTCACCCGCCTGCGCCCGGCGAACTGCTCGGCCTGGCACGGCAGCCGGAACGCGTCGGCGCCGTTCTCGTCCAGCACCACCAGCTCGGCGTCGTTCACCTCGGCGGCATACAGGTTCATCGGCGGCTCGCCGATGAACGAGGCCACGAACAGGTTGGCCGGCCGCTCGCGCAGCTCGTCCGGGGTTGCGAACTGCTGCAGCACGCCCTTGTCCATCACCGCCACCCGGTCGGACAGCGCCATCGCCTCGGTCTGGTCGTGGGTGACGATGATCGTGGTCATCTTGTGCAGCGTCATGTGGTCCTTGATGCGCGCACGCAAAAGCGCACGCAGCTGCGGCTCGAGCTGCGACATCGGCTCGTCAAGCAGATAGGCGGACGCGTCGCGCACCAGCGCCCGCGCCAGGCTCACGCGCTGCTGCTGGCCGCCCGAAAGCGAGGGCGGGAACTTCTCCAGCATCGGCCCGATCTCGAGCATGTCGGACACCGCGGCGACCCGCCTGTCGATCTCCGCCCTGGGGGTGCGCCCGCGCAGCAGCGAAAAGGCGATGTTGTCGCGCACCCGGAGCGGCGGATACAGCGCATAGCCCTCGAACGCCATCGCCACGTTGCGCTCGGAGGGCTTCAGCCGGTTGATCACCCCGCTGCCGATCTTGATGGTGCCGCTGGTCACGTCCTCGAAGCCTGCCACCATGCGCAGCGTCGAGGTCTTGCCGCATCCCGACGAGCCGAGCAGGGCGATGATCTCGCCGTCGCGTATCGCCATCGACACCGCGTCCACCGAGCGCTCGGTGGAGCCGGGATAGATCTTGGAAACATCATGGAGGGTGAGCGTGCTCATCCCACCGCCTCCACCAGCCGGTTGCCCGAGGCCTGCTCGAAGAAGTGCGCGTGCGAAAGATCGAGGCTGGCCCAGGCGCGCCTGCGGGCGCGGGTTTCGCCCACGCTGTCGGCGTTGGACAGCCGGCTCGATTGCGGTTGGCTCGCGAAGATCTCGGTGCCGTCGTCGGCGCGCAGCAGCATCACCTGCCGGTCGTTCAAGGGCGTGACGGCGTCGATCTCCACCGGCAGCGCCCCGGCCTGCTCGGCGAGGCTGACCGCGACATCCTCCGGGCGGATCCCGAGCACGCAGCCGCGGGCGCGCCCGGGCACCATCCCGCGCGGCAGGGCGATCCGGCTGGAGGCGACCCGCAGCGCGTCCTCGCCGTCGCGGCTCGCCTCGAGCAGGTTGATCGGCGGGTCGCCGAA
This sequence comes from uncultured Acetobacteraceae bacterium, assembly GCA_964252545.1. Taxonomy (GTDB): domain Bacteria; phylum Pseudomonadota; class Alphaproteobacteria; order Acetobacterales; family Acetobacteraceae; genus Lichenicoccus. The sequence goes on from CAXUNX010000073.1 coordinate 2,196, forward strand.
CAGCCGCGCGATCCGGCTGCTGGCGGGCCGGTTGTAGCTCACGGGCGGGGTGCCGACCTGGGTGAAGCCGCCATCCGCGAGCACCGCGATGCGGTCGCCGAGCGCCATCGCCTCCTTGTAGTCCTGGGTCACGTAGATCACCGTGGTGTCGCGCGCGCGCAGCAGCCGCGGCAGCTCGAGCCGCATCTCGTAGCGCACCTTGGCGTCCACGTTGCGCAGCGGATCGTCCAGCAGCAGCATCGACGGCTCCGCGGCCAGGGCGCGGGCCAGCGCGGTGCGCTGCTTCTGCCCGTTCGACAGCGCGCGCGGCAGGTGGTCCAGCACATGGTCGATGCGCAGCAGCCGGGCCGCGTCGTGCACCTGCCGGTCGACCGCCTGCTGGCCCAGCCTGCGGGAGCGGAGCGGGCTTGCGATGTTCTCGAACGCGCTCATGTGCGGGTAGAGCGCGAAGTTCTGGAACGCCATGCCGATGTCGCGCCGGTCCGGCGGGTCGGCGGTGATGTCGCGCCCGTCGAGCACCACGCGGCCGCCGTCGGGAGGCACCATGCCGGCGATGAGCCGGAGCATCACCGTCTTGCCGGAGCCGGACGGGCCGAACACCACCAGGAACTCGCCGCGCTCCACCCCAAACGAGAGGCCGTTGATGACGCTGGCGCGCCGGTAGGATTTTTGAAGGTTGTGAACGTCGAGGAACGACATGGTTGAACTCCTTCAGCCCTTGATCGCGCCGAGCGAAAGCCCCTCGACCAGGTAGCGCTGGGTGAAGATGGCGAGCACCAGCGTGGGGATCACCGAAAGCACCAACGCGGCTGCGATCTGCCCGTACTCGATGCCCGACGCGGTGATGAAGGCGAGTGCGCCCACGGTGACCGGCTGCACCGCCGACGAACCTAGGATCAGCGCGAAGATGAAGTTGTTCCAGGCGAAGATGAAGGCCAGCAATCCGGCGGCGGCGATGCCGGGACGGGCCAGCGGGATCGAGATCCGGAAGAAGGTGGCGAGCCAGCTATGCCCGTCGAGACGGTAGGCGAGCTCGATATCCTCCGAAACATCCTCGAAATAGCCCCGCACGATCCAAAGCACCAGCGGCAGGGTGATGAGCTGGTACACCCAGACCAGGCCGAAATAAGTGTCATACAGGCCGAGCGCCTGGAAGTAGTTCAGCAGCGGCAGCAGCACCAGCAGCGGCGGCGCGAAGCGGAACGAAAGCAGGGTGAACGCCATGTCCTCGCCGCCGCGGAACCTGTAGCGGGCGAACGCATAGGCGGCCGGAACGCCCAGGATCAGCGAAACGATCACCGAGCACATCGACAAGATCACGCTGTTGAGCAGGTTGTGCATGTACTCGATGGTGATCTCGCCGGAGCTGGTGGAAAGATGCCCGGAGATCAGGGCCACATAGTTGCGCAGTGTCGGCGTGAAGAACGGCGACGGCGGCGAGCGCAGGATGTCGGTGTTGTGCATGAACGACATCAGCAGCACCCAGAGCAGCGGAAACAGGAAGAAGATCCCGATCGCGATCAGCAGCACCACCCGCAGCGCCTGGAACAGGCTCGATTTCATGGCCGGATCTCCGTCACGCGGCGCCGTGCGCGCGTTCGCGCAGACGGGTCCAGTTCTTCATGAACACGGTGGTGAGCGCGTAGGTGATCGCCCACAGGATCATCAGGATCGCGGAGGCGCGGCCGATGTCGGTGAAGGTGAAGGCCTGCAGGTACGCCTGCACCTGGAACACCAGCAGCGTGTCGCCGGGGCCGCCCTGGGTCATTGCATAGATGATGTCGAACTGCTGGATGCTGTCGAGCATCCGAAACAGGCTCGCCGTCAGGATATAGGGCAGCAGCATCGGCAGCAGGATCCGGAAGAACACGAAGCTGCCCGGCACGCCGTCGAGCTCGGCGGCCTCGAACGGCTGCCTCGGCAGCCCGCGCAGCCCCGCCAGCAGCAGGATGGCGATGAACGGCGTGTAGACCCACACATCCACCAGCACCACCGTGAACAGGGCGGAGCTCGGCGAGGCGCCCCAGCGGAAATCATGCACGCCCGCCGCCGAGACCAGGTAGGAGAGCACGCCGAAATTGGAGTTGGTCATCAGCTTCCACATCAGGGCGGCGATCGCCGGTGCGACCATCAGCGGCAGGATGAGCAGCACCGAAAGCAGGTTGGTGATCAGCGAGCGCCGCCACAGCAGCAGCGCGATGCCCAGGCCCAGCAGCAGCTCGACCCCCACCGTGAGCACGGTGTAGGCGAGCGAGACATAGACCGTGTGCCAGAACCCGCCGTTGCTGAGCAGGCGGATGAAGTTGCCCAACCAGATGAACCGCCGCCCGCTCGGAAAGGCGAGGTTGTAGCGCTGGAGCGAATAGATCACGGCGGTGAAGAACGGGATCAGGATGCCGATGCACACCAGCAGCGCAGGCAGGCTGAGCAGGTACGGGAGCACGCGCACCGAAACCGAGAAGCGCCGGTTGCGGGCGGCTGGATGCGAAAACGGCGTGGCGTCCATGAGTGCTCCCGTGGGATCCGGGCCGGGATCGAACCCCCGGCCGGTGGGGCCGAAACCTTGTCTTCTCGCCGGAGGGCGAAAGCCCCTGCCCGTCAGTCGGTGATGCCGGCGTTCGAGAGCTGCGACTTGATGTCGCTGGCGAGCTGGTCGAGGCCCTCGTCTGCGGACACCTGGTTGGCATAGATCTTCTGCAGCGTCGCCGCCCAGTTGGTGGTGACGTTGAAGAACAAAGGCTGCGGCGTGAAGTAGATCTTGGCGCCCGGCGACGAGGCCGCGAACTGCTCGAGGAATCCCGGATAGCCCTGCATGCGGGTTTTGAAGTCCTGGTTGTCCCACACCACCTGCCTGGTCGGGTCGATCAGGTTGGCCTTGGTGGCGCCCAGGGTGAGCTGCTGGGTGGTGGTCGCCCACTGCATCAGCTTCCAGGCGGCCGCCTGCTTTTGCGAGAAGTTGCTCATCGCCAGCGACCAGATCCAGATGTTCGGGGTCGGCCGCGACGCCTGCGGGTTGGGGGTGAAGGCGTGATAAACGATGTTGCCGGCTTCCTTGGTGCCCTTTTCCTGGAAGAAGGCGGCGCTGTCGGCGTCGTAGACCATCGCCGCGGTGCCGCCGCCGAGGTCGTTGGCCACCTCGTACCAGGTGTAGGTGGGCCAGTTCTTCGGCCCGCCGCGGCGCAGCATCTCGATCCAGAGCTTGGTGAAGTTCTTGGACTCCGGGCTGTTCATCGCCGGCGTGAGCTTGCCGCCGGAGGTATCGAAATCCTTGCCGCCGTAGTTGGTGTAGGCGCTCAGGAAGCCGGCATGGATGGTCGCCCACGAGCGGCTGCCGCGCGCGCTGATGCCGTAGACCCCGGGGACGTCCTTGGAGATCTTGGCGGCCTTCTCGATCAGGTCCGGCAGGTTGGTCGGCGGATCGATGTGCGCCGCCTCGAGGATGCGCTTGTTGTAGGCGACCGAGTTCAGCTCCCACGCCCAGGGCAGGCACCATTGCTTGGCCTTGGGGCCGCCGAGCGCCTCGCCGGGAACGCCGCTCCAGGCGGTCGAGGAGCGCAGGTTGGGCAGGATGCCGTCCCAGTTGTAGTCGGCGGAGGTCTGCTGCGGGTCGTGGATGAACTTGTTGAGGTCGGCAAGCCAGCCGGCCGGCCCGTATTGCCAGGTCTGGTAGGCGCCGGTCATGAACAGGTCGTAGGCGGTGGAGTGGCTGGACAAGGCCGCGGTGACCTTGTCGAAATACACGTCCTCGGGAAACACGTCGTAGGTGACGTCGATCCCGGTCAGGCTCTTGAAGGATCCGATCTGCGCCAGCAGCGCATCCGTGTACGGATGCTTGTTCATCAGCAGCTTGATCGCCTGGCCCTTCTGGGCCTGCCAGTTGTAGGAGGTCTCGGCGAGGGCCGCGGACTGCATGCGGTTGAGCAGCGCGGTCGCGGCCGCGGCACCCAGGCCGAGCTGGCCGGCGCGGGCCAGCATGTCGCGCCGGCCCATGCCTCCCTCGGAGAACTGCCTGAGCGTGTCGGTGAGCTTGTCGGCCATGATCAACTCCTCGCTGTTTTGTTGATGGTGCTGGTGTGGGCCGCGCCGGTGATCAGACCGGAACAAGCACGATCTTGATCGAGCCCTCGCCCTTCTTCATCAGCTCGAAGCCATGCGCCCAGTCGGTCAGCGGCAGGGTATGGGTGACCACGCCCGCAGTCGGCAGCCGCCCGTCGCCGATCGCCGCGATGGTGTAGGGGTAGCAGTAGGGCCCGAGATGGGCGCCGTACAGGTCGAGCTGCTTGCGGTCGCTGATGATCGACCAGTCGGCCGTGACCTCGTGGCCGAACACCGAGAACTCCACGAACCGGCCGAGCTTGCGGATCATGTTCAGGCCCTGGGTGACGCTCGATTCGTGGCCGGTGGCCTCGATATAGACGTCGCAGCCATAACCCTCGGTGAGATCCTTTACCGCCTTGACCACGTCCTCCTTGAACGGGTTCATGACGATGTCTGCGCCGAACTTCCTGGCGAGATCGAGCCGGTCCTGCTTGCCGTCCAGCACGATCAGCTTGGACGGGTTCTTGAGCCTGGCCGCCCCCACCATGCCGAGGCCGAGCGGGCCGGCTCCGGACAGCACCACCACGTCGTCGAGCTGGATCAGGCCGCGATTGACCGCATGCACCGAGCACGCATAGGGCTCGATCAGCACCGCACTCTCGGTCGGGATGGAGTCCGGCACATGGTAGGTGCGGCCCTCCTTGGGGAAGCGCATGTACCGGGCCATGCCGCCATTGACGTTCTTCTGGAATCCGTAGAGGTCGTGCACCTCGCACATCCAGTATTCGCCGCGCGAGCAATAGCGGCATTTCTCGCACGGCACGATCTGCTCCGAGATCAGCCGGTCGCCCACCTTGAACTTGCCGGCGCGGGCCACGTTGGCGCCGATCTCGACGGCGCGGCCGAGAAACTCGTGGCCCGGGATCATCGGCGGCTTGACGTAGCGGGGCTGGCCCTTGTTGTCGCCCCAGAACGACGGCGCGCCCGCGTAGGTCTTGATGTCGCTGGCGCAGATGCCGCAGGCCTCGACCTCGATGATGATGTCGTCGGGGCCGGCGCGCGGCACCGGCACTTCCTCCAGACGGTAGTCGCCTGGGGCATAGGCCACCACCGCGGTCATGCGTTCCGGCAAGGTGTGCGGCGTGGATGAGCGTTCGGCTGAGAGCGTGTCCATCATGCGGGTTCCAGTCTGGCAAGCAGGCCGTCGGCGAGGGCCTGCAGGATCAGGTTGCAGGAGCAGGCGCCGGCATCGAGGCTGCCGCGCGATCGCTCGCCCAGCCGGGCCGCGCGTCCGAGCTTCGCCACCATGTCGCGGGTGGATTCCAGCCCGGCCGCCGATGCGGCCTTCATGGCCTCGAGGCTGGCAGGGAAATCGCGGTTCCCGCCCGCGGCCCGCTCGAACGCCGCGCGTGCGGGGGTGAGCACGTCGATCAGCGTCTTGTCGCCCGGACTGGCCTCGCCGAGCTCGATGATCGCCGCCTCGCCGGCCTGGAGCATGTGTGCGAACCGGTCCCGGTCGAGCGTCTCGGTGCCGTCGAGCGCATCCGCCATCTCGGTGAAGAACGAGCCGTAGAGCGGCCCCATCGAGCCGCCGATGTCGCCGAGCAGGGTGTCGCCGATGGCGGCGAACCCCTCGCGCAGGTCGAACGGCCTCCCTTCGAGCCGTTCGCGCACCAGCCGGAAGCCCTTCGCCATGTTGATGCCGTGGTCGCCGTCGCCGGTGGCGCCGTCGATCTCCGACAACAGCGCCTGGTTGGCTTCGATCGCAGCGGCGATGGCAAGCGCCACCGGCGCCGCGTCCTTCAAGGTCACGCTCTGCATCGGCGTCTCATCCTGGCTTGGGTCATCACGCACCGGCTAGCCCGCGACGGTGAGCCCGATCGATCGGGCCGGCGCCCGCAACACGCGGTCGAGCTCCGCGTCGAGGCGGGTCAGCGTCACCGAGACGCCGGACATCTCGAGCGAGGTGAAGTAGTTGCCCACGAAACGATGCACGGGCTTGATGTTGCGGCCGCGCAGCATGGCGTCCACGTGGCCGTAGAGCAGGTAGAGCTCCATCAGCGGGGTGGCGCCCAGCCCCGACACCAGCACGCTGACCTGCTCGCCCTCGAACGGCAGGTCGGCCAGGATGCGCTCCAGCATCATCCCCGCCATCTCGCGGGCCGGCGCGGTCGGCAGCACGGCGATGCCGTGCTCGCCGTGATGGCCGATGCCGACCTCCATGCTGCCGGGCTCGATGCTGAAGTTCGGCTTGCCGGCGGCCGGGATGGTGCAGGCGGACAGGCCGATGCCGATCGAGCGGGTGTTGTTGATGGCCTTCTGGGAGACGGCGACCACCGCATCGAGATCCGCACCCTCGGCGGCGAGCGCTCCGCCCGCCTTCCACATCACGATCTCGCCCGCGACGCCGCGCCGCTTGTCGGCCTCGTCGGGGGGTGCCGAGGCGACGTCGTCGTTGGCGATCACCGTGCGCACGGTGACGTGGTCCTTGGCGGCGAGCTTCACCGCCATCTTCACGTTCATGTTGTCGCCGGCATAGTTGCCGTACAGGCAGGCCACGCCGTGGCCGGCATCGGCCTCGCGGAACGCCGCATGGAAGCTCTTGGCGGTGGGGGATGCGAACACCTCGCCGATCGCCACCGCGTCAACCAGCCCGGGTCCGACATAGCCGAGGAACGCCGGCTCGTGGCCCGACCCGCCGCCGGTCACCACGCCAACCCGGGGCACCCGCTCGCCCGCGCGTCGCAGCACGCGCGGATGGTCGGTGGCGACGAGCAGGTCGGGATGCGCCGCGAGCACGCCGCGGATGCTGTCCTCGGTGACCTGATCGGGATTGTCGAACACGCGGTTCATGCCGCTTTTGCCTCCCTGGACGTGCGGGAACATGCGATCCGAAGCGAACCGATGTCAAGGCAGTGGGCACTTGCGCAGCCAGATATCACGGCGGATGCTTGGAAAATACCCGACCAGCCGGCTGTTTCGCGACTTGCAGGCGACACCGACTGGACAAACGCGTAGTGTTGCGTGAGCAAATGAGCATTGCCATGGATTTTGTGCAAAGCAAAAAGCCCAGGAGGCGGCCGGTGCCGGAACATCCCGGCGCCGCCGCGATCGGCCGAGGCGAGGTGCGCACCGAGACCGTGATCGAGATCGCCACGCTGTACTATTACGACGACGTCACCCAGGAGGAGCTGTCGCGGCGCTTCTCGATGTCGCGGGCCAAGATCGGCCGCCTCTTGAAGCGGGCCCGCGCCGACGGGCTGGTCGAGATCCGCGTGCACCAGCCGCCGGCGGTGGGCGCCGAGCTCGAGCGCGAGTTCATCCGCCGCTTCAACATCGACCGGCTGCTGGTCTCGATCGACCACCGCGACCCGGACTCGCAACGCGGCGCCGTGGCGTCGCTGGTGGCCGCCCATCTCGAGCGCAGCCTCGCCGAGGGCGCCATCGTCGCGGTGGGCATGGGCCGCAACGTGGCCGCGGTGGCCGACGCGCCGGCCTCGCGGTCGCGCTCGGACGTGACCTTCGTTTGCGCCATCGGCGGCTCGTTGCGGGCGGGCGAATACATGAATCCCGACCATATCTGCCGCCGGCTGGCGGAGCGGTTCGGCGGCGAAAGCGAGACGCTGTATGCCCCTGCCCTGGTCACCAACGCCGAGCTGCGCGCCGAGCTGTACCGCAACGACACCGTCAAGCTCACGCTGGACCGGGCGCGCCGCGCCAACATCGCGCTGATCGGGGTGGGCGACCTGTCGGAAGACAGCAACATGGTGCGCATGGGCTGGTTCACGCCGGCGGAGATCAGCGAGGCCCGGCTCGCCGGCACCATCGGCGACACCATGGGCTACGACTTCATCGACATCCACGGCCGCCCCGCCAACACCGGCATGCAGGGGCGGGTGATCGGGCTGTCGCGCGGCGACCTGGAACGCATCGGCGACGTGATCGCCATCGCCAGCGAGAACACCAAGGCGCCGGCGATCCTGGGCGCGCTTCGCACCGGCGCCATCAACACGCTGGCGACCTCGTTCACCAATGCGCACACCATCCTGCGCCTGGACGAGGCGACCAGGCCCGGAGAGCCGCACTAGAACATCATGCCGACGCCGGTGAGCCGCCCCTGGTAGAGGGCCGCCCGCGCTCCGGCCGGTGACCGACGCGGCCGGCAGGGCAAGCGCCCGCGGCGCGCACATCGCCCCGACCGGCGCGACCACCAGCGCCTGCTTCGACCTGAAATGGCGATACACGGCCTGCTTGCCGACACCCGCTTCGGCGGCGACGTCGTCCGCCGAGCCGGAAGGGCCTGGCGGCCGGCTCGCCCGCAAACACCGAGGCCGGAGCCTGAACCGCGGCTCGGGGGGAGGCTCGGTGTCGTTGTATGCTCGACACGACGCGCGCCCGCCGCTGGCGACCAGGTCGCGCCGGCTAGGGCGGCTCGATGCTCGCCCTGTTCTGCAGCGCCCAGTCCGACATCGCCGCCATCATCGGCCGGAGCGTGAGTCCGAGCTCGGTGAGGCTGTATTCGGTGTGCGGCGGCAGAAGCGGGCGTTGCTCGCGCCGGATCAGCCCGGCCGCTTCCAGCTCCTTGAGCTCCCTGGACAGGATGCGGTCGCTGATCGGCGGACAGCTGCGCCGCAAGGCCGAGAACCGCACCTTCTCGGTGCGGATCAACGCCCACAGGATCCGCGGCTTCCACTTGCCGCCGATCACCCGGGTGGCAAAGGCGACAGGGCAGGCGGTGGGCGGCGTCGGCATGCCCGTCGTGCTAACAAAAACGACCGTATTTGCAAGCAGGAAGCGCGCGCCCATCCTCCGTGGACCACGGTTGTTGCAGCCGCTGACCCGAAAGGACACCGACCATGAAAGCCATCTGCGTGACCGCCGGGCGCGAGCTGGAGGTCCGAGAGGTTCCCGAGCCGCGCGATCCCCCGCCGGGACACCTGGTGGTCCGGATCGAGGCCGCCGCCATCAACCACGGCGACAAGACGTTCCTGAAGCGACCGGAAGCGGCCGGGCCGGCGCTGGCCCGGAGCCTGCACGACGTTTGGGGGGCGTCGGCGGCCGGCCAGGTGGTCGCCGCCGGGCCGGGCGTGCCGGACGGCTATGTCGGGCGGCGGGTGGCCATCTACCGCTCGATCGGCCGCGGGCCGGACACCGTGGGCCTTTGGTGCGAAACGGCGCAGGTGCCCCACACCGCCTGTTTGCGCCTGCCGGACGGCGCCGATGCGCGCGACTACAGCGGCTCGCTGGTCAACATGGTCACCGCCCAGGCCTTTCTGGAGACGGCCGCCGCGGATGGCCATCGCGGTGTGCTGGCAACCGCCGGAAACTCGGCCACCGGACACGCGCTGGCGGCGCTGGCGCGTCGAAGGGGCACCAAAGCGCTCCTGCTCGTCCGTTCGCAGGCGGCGAAGACGGAACTGGAGCAGCACGGGATCGAGGATGTGGTGGTGGTCGATGAACGCACGGACCTGCAAGCCGCAGGCGCGCGCGCGGCGGCAATGGAGGCGACGGCGGTGTTTGACGGGATCGGCGGCGGCGGGCTCAGCCGGTTGCTGCCGCACCTGCCGCAGCGATCCACCGTATATGCCTATGGGTTCCTGGCGGGGCTGGAGCCGGTCAGCTTCGCGTCCGCCCTGCTGATGAGCAAGGATCTGACCCTCAGGCGGTTCAGCAACTTTGAATCGCCGACGGTGCGCGATCCGGAGGCGCTGGAGCGGGCGATGCGGGAGCTCGAGGCGGCGGCGGGGGATAGGTTGTTCCACACCCGCATCGGCCGACGCTTCGCCCTGGACGCGGTGGAGGAGGCGATGGGCTTCGAGGAGGCCGGCACCTATTCCACAGCGACGGGCAACAAGCCGACCGGCGCCAAGCCGATGGGCGCCAAGGCGGTGTTCGTGGCGTGAAGGCGGGTTGCGCGCGGGCCGGCTACCAGCCGATGCCGTACCCGAAGCCCGGTCCGAAATCCCCGCCCCAGGGTCCCCACGCGCCCCAGTTCCAGGCCGGATCAGA
>CAXUNX010000073.1:12252-14761 GCA_964252545.1 uncultured Acetobacteraceae bacterium
GAATACATCTGCGCGGTCATCTCCTGCTGGTCGGCGAGCTGCTGCTGCTGGATGTGCTGCTGATAGCGCCCATAGGCCTGCTGCGAGCCGACATAAAGGCAGTCGCACACCAGCGGGTCGGCGTACACATACACCACGCTGTCGCCATGCACGCGTTGCACGAAGTGGTGCGGCGGCAGCCGGTTCAGCATCGCCTGCCGCTCCGGGGTGTCGGCGGGACGCACCATGAAGCCTGCGTCGGCCAGGCTGTCCTCCTTTTGCGAGACGATCTGCTGCTGGGTGGCGCAGCCCGCCAGCGTGGCCGCGGCGGCCAGCACGACCCAGGCAGCCGGGCGGGTGCGGCGCTTGCGGCCGGGATGCTTGGACGTTGGGGGCTTGGCACTCATCGATGGCTCCAAACAGAACGGGATTGGGGGGGAGCCGACAACGCGCGCGGCGCGGCCGGGATCATCTCCGGCGGCGTTGATTCGGATGCCAGCGTGGCTCGCCTCGTGTAGGATCACGCTCCAGCACAGGAGCCGCTCATGCCGTTGGACAGCACCGGAGGCGGCGAGCGCCGCCAATCGCACAACGTCCTGGGCGGCGTGCTGGAGCCCTGTTCGCACGCGCCACGCACCGGCTTCTTCCGGAACGGCTGCTGCGACACCGCGCCGGAGGATGTGGGCAGCCACACGGTATGCGCGGTGATGACCGAGTCGTTTCTCGCCTTCAGCCGGTCGCGCGGCAACGATCTCAGCACGCCCCGCCCGGCGCATGGTTTCCCCGGCCTGGTTGCCGGCGACCGCTGGTGCCTGTGCGCGCCGCGCTGGCAGGAAGCGTTGCGCGCCGGCGTCGCTCCCCGGATCGTGCTCCGCGCCACCGAGCGAAGCGCGCTGCAGTTCTGCAGGCTCGAGGACCTCACGCGCCACGCCGTGGACGCCGGCTAGGCCGTTCTCGCGCCGTCAACTCTTCGCTCCATCCTGGCCGCGCCGGCAACCGTGACGCCCACGGTTTCGTTGTCGTCACGATAGCTTCAACGCCCGCGAGCCGGGCATCGTTTCGGACGCATCATGCCCTCCCAGCCGCGCTTTCCCACCGCGTCCCTGCCCCGCGTGCGTGTTCCCGCCTCGGAAACGCCCCGCCCGGAGAAGCTGACCGGCGTGATCGTCGCCGTGGTGATCATCGTGGCGCTGTATCTCGGTCGCGAGGTGCTGATCCCGATCACCCTGGCGGTCCTGCTCAGCTTCCTGCTGGCGCCGCTGGTCTCGCTGCTGCGCCGGCTGCGGCTGCCGAAGATCCCGGCGGTGCTGCTCTCGGTGCTGGCCGCACTCGGCGTGCTGCTGATGCTGGGCGGCCTGATCGGCACCCAGATCGCCTCGCTCAGCCAGGACCTGCCGCGCTACCAGTCCACCATCGAGCACAAGGTCACCTCGGTGCGCGGCTTCGCGGCACGTCAGATGAAGCAGATCACCACGCGGATCGGCAAGGAAGCCAGCGGCACCAGCCCCGAGGCCGCGGCACCGGCAACGGACGGGCAGCGGCCGGTGCCGGTCGTGGTGCAGGAGCCGCAGCCATCCGCGCTGCACCTGCTGCAGCGCGTCGTCCAGCCCGTGCTGAGCCCGATCGAGACCATCGGCATCGTGTTCGTGGTGGCGATCTTCATCCTGCTGCAGCGCGAGGACCTGCGCGACCGGCTGATCCGGCTGTTCGGCTCCAGCGACCTGCTGCGCACCACCGCGGCGATCGACGACGCCGGCTCCCGCCTCGCCCGCTACTTCCTGACCCAGCTCGGCATCAACACGTCGTTCGGCGTGCTGATCGGCATCGGCCTGTCGGTGATCGGGGTGCCGAGCCCGGTGCTTTGGGGGGTGCTGGGCGCGCTCTTGCGCTTCGTGCCCTATGTCGGCTCGTCGATCGCCGCCGTGCTGCCGGTGGCGCTGGCCGCGGCGGTGGATCCGGGCTGGTCGATGATGATCTGGACCGCGGCCCTGTTCCTGGTGACCGAAGGGGTGATGGGACAGGTGGTCGAGCCGCTGGTGTATGGCCACGCCACCGGGCTGTCGCCGGTCGCGGTGATCGTTGTTGCGATCTTCTGGAGCTGGATCTGGGGGCCGGTCGGCCTGATCCTGTCGACGCCGCTGACCCTGTGCCTGGTGGTGCTGGGCCGCCATGTCGACCATCTCGAGTTCTTTGACGTGCTGCTCGGGGACCGGCCGGCGCTGACCCCGATCGAGAGCTTCTATCAGCGCATGCTGGCCGGCGACGACGACGAGATGCTGCGGCAGGCCGAGGAGCTGCTGAAGCAGCGCTCGCTGTCCTCGTACTACGACGACATCGTGCTGAAGGGGCTGCGGCTCGCCGCCGCCGACATGCAGCGCGGCGCGCTGAGCCCGGAGCGGGTGACGCAGATCAACCAGGTGGTGCAGGACCTGGTGCACGACCTGGACAGCCATGACGACGTCGACCCCGCGCCGGGCGAGCCGGAGCCGCAGCTTTCCGGCCGGCAGCACGAGGACCGGCAGCTCGTGCG
>CAXUNX010000074.1:0-14652 GCA_964252545.1 uncultured Acetobacteraceae bacterium
GCGACCGCGAAAATCTCGTGCCGGCGGCCTAAATCACCCCGCATGGCGGGTATGCGCGGCGCCAGCCCCAGTAGGCAGGCGAGGGTGAGCATGGCAGCCCCTCGCCCCGGCAGGAAGCGGCTGGCGGACGCGAACGACAATGCGGCCAGGGCGAGCACCAGCCAGCACTGCCGCAGGCTGTCATGACGCTCGCAGCAGGAGGATGCGAACTGGAATTGCCCGGCCACGATGCTGGCGCCGCTTGCCAGCACCAGTGCGGCGGCAAACCCGATCAGGCTCGCACGCGGACGAGCGCGGGGATGGAGCGGACCGGTCCAGCGCAGCCCGAGGAAGAAGCATAGTTTTGCCGGCCAGATCGAGCCGAGATCACCAAGCAGGGTGCGTGGCACCGGCCGGAGGCTTGCCAGCAGCTGTTGAAGCGGTTGCGTCCGGCTCGCGGCCTCGGCCGATACCAGGCGGTGGTGAGCCAGAACCGCGAACACGAAGCCCGCCACCAGCAGCGGCGGGAGCAGCAGCAGCGGCGCCCGCCGCCGTGGCGGCAGGGTGGCGGCCAGGACCAGGCTGAGCGGGATTGCGGCAAGCGCTCCGGATTCGCTGCTGGCGGCGCAGGCGGCCAGGCTGGCGGACAAAGCGAACGTGCCGGCCAGGCCGGCCGTGCGGTTGTCCACCAGCAGGAACAAGGCGAGGCTGGCGGCGGCGAGCGTGGTGAGATAGGCGACCGCTCCGGCCGGCCAGAAAAACAGCTCGGCGACCGGATGGCCGAGCAGGAACAGGCAGCTGGTGGCCAGCCCGGCCAGGATGCGTGCGCCGGCCGCCGGGCCCCAGCGAAGGGTTACCAGCGTGCTCGCGAACAGCAGGCTCCAGAGCAGCAGCAGGAACGGCACGGTGAATGGCTGCCGGCGGGCGGCAGCGACCCGGCCGAAGACATAGAACATCGTCTCCGAAAGCGGGCGCGGGCTCCAGGAGCCGATCCGCGCCTGCCACAGATAGCGCAGGTGCCCGTCGCGGGCGTAGGCGGCGCAGATGAAGTCGTCTCCGTGCCAGTGCGCTTCCGGCAGCAGGGCTGCATGCGCGGCGAGGATCGCGAGGCAGACGCCGCCTCCCACGAGAAGGACGAGTCGGTTGGCGAGGCTTGACATGGCTGGCGCTTCTACAGCATCCCGCCAGCGCTGCATGCGGCCAGCATGGCCGTGCCTTCTGGGCTGGATCCGCGATGAGTCTGCCTCCCGAAGCACCGGCGCTGCCGGCGCACCTGCTGCACGGCGCCAGCCTGCTGCCCAACCGGGAGGCGATGCTGCCGTTGCTGCCGAAGCGCGCGGCGTTCGTGGAGGTCGGGGTGGCGACCGGCAATTTCAGCCGGCTGGTGATGAGCGTGTGCGAGCCGAGCCTGTTCGTGGCGATCGACGAGTTCCGGCTGCACGAGGTGCCGGTGCTGTGGGGACAGCCGTCCGAAGTTCTGCTGGGCGGCCGGACCCATGTGCAGGCCTATCGCTCGGGCTTTGCCGGGCTGATCGAGTCGGGCCGGATGCGGGTGCTGGAAGGCGACAGCGCCGCGTGCCTCGAGCAACTCTGCGATTCGAGTGTCGACGTGATCTATGTTGATGCGGACCATCGCTACGAGTTCGTGCGCCGTGATCTCGAGGTCGCGCGCCGCAAGGTCCGCGGCGATGGCTGGATCATCGTCAACGACTACCTGATGGTGGCGGAGCTCGGATCGGCGATCCCCTATGGGGTGGTGAACGCCACCAACGAGTTCATGCTCGAGCATGACTGGGGCATGCAGTATTTCGCGCTGCAGACCAGGATGTTCTGCGACGTGGCGCTGCGTCCGGCGCGTTGCCTGCGCGACCTCGCCGCAGAGCGGGAGGCGTTGCGAGGCGAGGCGGCAACCCTGCGGGGCTCCACCTCCTGGCGGGTGACCGCGCCGCTTCGGCTGGCAGGGCGGATGCTGCAGCGGCGTTCACGCTAGCCGCGTGCGGTGCTAGCGTTGGGCATGACCCACGCCGATTTCGTGCACCTGCGCGTCCATTCCGCCTATTCGCTCAGCCAGGGCGCCATCCGGGTGCCGGACATCGCGGCACTGGCCCGCGCCGCAGGCATGCCGGCAGTGGCGATCACCGACACCGGCAACCTGTTCGGCGCCCTCGAGTTCTCGCAATATTGCGCGGCCAAGGGGGTGCAGCCGATCATCGGCTGCCAGGTGGCGCTCGGCGCGCGCGAGAACAGGGCCGGCGCCCTGCCCGAGCCGGTGGTGGCGCTGGCGCAGACGCCGCGCGGGCTCGACAACCTGCAGCGGCTGTCCTCGCTCGGCTTCCTGCGCAGCGATCCGGCCGATCCTTGCATCGCGCTTGAGACGCTGTGCGAGCATGCGGAGGGGCTGATCCTGCTGACCGGCGGCAGCCGCGGCCCGGTCGCCCGGCTGCTGGCGGAAGGGCAGCAGGCCGAGGCGGCGCGTCTGCTGGCGGCCCTCAAGGAAGCGTTCGGCGACCGGCTGATCATGGAGCTGCAGCGTTTCGGACAGCCGGGGGAGAAGGCGATCGAACCCGGCCTGCTGGCCCTGTCCGACCAGTTCGGGCTGCCGCTGGTGGCGACCAACGAGTGCTTCTTCGCCGATCCCTCGATGTACGAGGCGCATGATGCGCTGCTCTGCATCGCGCAAGGGCGAACGCTTTCGGAGCGCGAGCGCTGGCGGGTGACAACGGAGCATTGGTTCAAGCCGGCCGAGGCGATGCGCACGCTGTTCGCCGACCTGCCGGAGGCCTGCGACAACACCCTGGCGATCGCCAGGCTGTGCGCGGTGATGGTGGAAACCCGCAAGCCGCTGTTGCCGATCTGCCCCAAGGTGCGCGTCGGCAGCAACGAGGAAGAAACCCTGCGGGCGATGGCGCAGGAAGGTCTCGGACGCCGGCTCGCATCGATGCAGGCGGATGCGGATGCGCGGGCGCTCTATGCCGGACGGCTGGCCTTCGAACTCGACGTGATCGCCAAGATGGGGTTTGCGGGTTACTTCCTGATCGTCGCGGACTTCATCCAGTGGGCAAAGGCGCAAGACATCCCGGTGGGACCCGGGCGCGGCTCCGGCGCCGGTTCGCTCGCGGCATGGGCGTTGACCATCACCGACATCGATCCGATCCCGTTCAACCTCCTGTTCGAGCGGTTCCTCAACCCGGACCGGGTCTCGATGCCGGATTTCGACATCGATTTCTGCCAGGACCGCAGGGACGAGGTGATCGCCTATGTGCGGCGCGAGTACGGCGCGAGCCGGGTCGCGCAGATCATCACCTTCGGTAAGCTGCAGGCGCGGGCTGCGGTGCGCGACGTGGGACGCGTGCAGGGGCTGCCGTTCGGCATGGTCAACAAGGTGGCGGAGCTGATCCCGAACAACCCGTCCAAGCCGGTGACGCTGGCGCAGGCGATCGCCGGCGAGCCGAGGCTGCAGGAGATGCGCGACGGCGACGAGGCGATCCGGCGCCTGATCGAGACGGCCCTGCAGCTCGAAGGGCTGTTCCGCCATGCCAGCACGCATGCCGCAGGCGTGGTGATCGGCGACCGGGATCTGGTTGAGCTTGTTCCGCTCTACCGCGATCCGAAAACCGACACCCTGGTCACCCAGTTCAACATGAAGTTCGTGGAACAGGCCGGGCTGGTGAAGTTCGACTTCCTGGGGCTGACCACGCTCACCATCCTGCAGCGCGGCATGCGCTTCCTGCGCGAGCTCGGAACCGAGGTCGATCTCAACCGGCTGCCGCTTGACGATGCGCGCACCTACGAGATGCTGTCGCGCGGGGATACCGGGGGCGTGTTCCAGTTCGAGGGTGCGGGCATGCGTGACGTGCTCAAGCAGATGCGCCCGACCCGGCTCGAGGATCTGATTGCCGCGGTGGCGCTGTACCGGCCCGGGCCGATGGCGAATATCCCCGATTACTGCAAACGCAAGCACGGTGAGAAATGGGAGGCGCCGCACGCCGAACTGCGTGAGATCCTGCAGGAGACCTACGGCATCATGGTCTACCAGGAGCAGGTGATGCAGATCGCCCAGAAGATGGCGGGATACAGCCTGGGGGCCGCCGACCTGCTGCGCCGGGCGATGGGCAAGAAGATCCGCGCGGAGATGGACACGCAGCGGGCGATCTTCACCGAAGGTGCTGTGGCACGCGGGATCGCGCGCGAAAAGGCGGTCGAGGTGTTCGAGCTGATGGCGAAGTTCGCCGACTACGGCTTCAACAAGTCGCACGCGGCGGCGTACGCGCTGGTTTCCTACCAGACCGCATGGATGAAGGCGAACCATCCGGTGGCGTTTCTGGCGGCCTGCATGTCGCTGGCGCGCGAGCGCACGGACAAGCTGGCGGCACTCCGGCAGGAGTCCGAGCGGCTCGGCGTGAAGGTGCTGCCGCCGGACATCAACCGCTCGGATGCGGACTTCACCGTGGAGGTGGGACCGGATGGAAACCAGTCGATCCGGTACGCGCTCTCGGCGATCAAGAAGGTCGGATTTGCCGCGATGCAGTCGGTGGTGGCGTCGCGGGGAACCAGGCCGTTCGCGGACATCGCCGATTTCGCCTCGCGCGTGGAGCCGCGGCAGATCAACAAGATGCAGATCGAGAACCTTGCGAGGGCGGGCGCTTTCGACCGGCTGGACGGCAACCGTGCGCGGGTGTTCATGGCGGCCGAGACCATCCTGAGGCGGGCGCAGGCGCAGGCCGAAGAGGTGGCGAGCGGCCAGATCGGCCTGTTCGGGGGGGCCGCACGCCCGGAAACGCTGCGTCTGCTGGAGGTGGCGGACTGGCCCGAGATCGAGCGGCTCGGCCTGGAGGCGGATGCGGTGGGCTTCCACCTCACCGCCCATCCGCTCGACAGCTATGCGGGCTTGCTGCGCCGGCTGGGCGTCACCGCCTGCCGCAGCCTGGAGAGCGCAGCGCAAGCGGGGATCGGCCGGGTGAAGATCGCGGGCTGCGTGATCGACCGCAAGGAGCGTCCGACCCGCACCGGCGGCCGCATGGCCTGGGTGCGGATCTCCGATGCGACCGGCAGCTGCGAGGTGACCCTGTTCTCCGAGGTGTTGTCGCGGACTCGCGACCAGCTCGTGGCAGGACGGGCGGTGGTGGTGACGGCCGAGCTGCGAAGCGAGGGAGAGATGCTGCGGATCACCGCCCAGGACGTAGTCGAGCTCGACCGCGCTGCGGCGGACGCCGCGGCGGAGCTGCGGATCTGGATCCAGCGGGAGGAGGCGCTATTGCCGGTCCGCGCGATCCTCGGCCGCGAGCGCGGCGGCCGCGGCAAGGTGGTGCTGCTGCCCTGCCTGGATGAGGCCCAAGACCTGGAGGTGTCGTTGCCGGAGCCCTACATGGTCACCCCGCGACTGGCCCAGGCGCTGAAGCTGGTGGCCGGGGTGGCGCGCGTGGAAGAGCACTGATCGTGAAGCAAGCAGGCCTCGCGCGCTTCTGGCGTGAACTGGGCGGCAAGCCTTCGCCGGCTGCGGAGCCCGTCCCGGAGGCGGCTGCCGCCGAGCCGTGGTCACACATCTTTCGCGCGGAGGCCTCGGAGCAGGACATCTTTCACTGCTTCCGGCTGCTGCTTGGACGCAATCCGCACCGCGAGGAATGGAGCGGTCATTCGCAGATGGCCGGGCAGCCCTTGACCGAAGTGGTGGCGAGCTATCTGCGCAGCCTGGAATTCTCCAGGCGGGACCTGCTGGACACGCGAACTGTGGGAGAGATCGTGCTGGCGGAGCTGCCGGAGTTCAAGATCTATTGCGACCTGAGCGACCCCGCGGTTGGCCAGCATATCCCCGGCGGCGGCTATGAGCCCGAGGTGTCGGCGATATTCCGCCGTTTCCTGCGGCCGGGCATGGGGGTGATCGATATCGGCGCCAACATGGGCTTCTTCAGCATGATGTCGGCCGCCCTGGTTGGCCCGCGGGGCTTCGTGCTGGCGGCGGAGCCGAACCCACGCAATGCGCGCCTGCTCGAGGCCAGCCGTCAGGCGAACGGCTTTGCGCAGCTGCGTGTGGCTCAGCTCGCAGCCGGTCCGGACACCGGGCTGCTCGCGTTGCACACGTCGCACTCCACCGGTACCGCCTCGGAGGTGGAGGGCGGAGCGCCTGCGATGCTGCAGGCGCATACGGTGGGCTGCGTGGCGCTCGATCGGCTGGTGCCTGCGGCGAGGCGGATCGATTTCATCAAGGTCGACGTCGATGGCGGCGAATACAAGGCACTGCTCGGGTGCCGGGAGACCATCGCGCGCGATCACCCGCTGATCGTGAGCGAACTCTCGCCGGGAATCATGCCGGGCATCTCCGGCGTCGACGCAGAGTTCTACCTCGGCTGGCTGGGCGGGTTCGGCTACCAGGTTTCGATCATCGAGCCGGACGGGGCGCTGCAGCCGATGGGGCAGCGCTGGGCGGACGTGCTGGAGGCGCACCGGGCGCGCGGCACCGACCACATTGATCTGTTTGCGTCCCCGATCTAGGTCCTACTTGCATTGACCGAATACAGCCGGGACGTGAGCCAGCTATTACTTGAGCAGAGGACCATGTACGACACGAGATTTTTGCTGGACTACATTTCCCCTTTTGCGCAGCCAGATGGTATCAGCGGATCTTCTCAACCACATCGATGCGTTGTTTCACTCGCTGCGAAGCGCGTTCCAAGCTAGATAGCGCCACAAGTAGTGGACTTATGTCCACGATCGACTGATCGATCCAGTGCATGTTGCTGCCTTGGGCGATGTAATCCACGTAGACCCTCCTGAGCCTCAGCAGATCTGCAATAGTATGTCGATCGAGATCTTTCGGGAGGAGTTTGAGGCTTGCTAGTGTCTTGGGCAGAGACATGGAAAACATCTTCATACGATCTCCCTCGCCAAGACTTTGGAACTGCTCCGAAAAAGGTGCAGGGGATCCGGTCCGGCCCTCAAGACGTGCTCGCGCGGCTTCTAATTCCAGCATGAAACTTTTGAACTCATCTGAAATCTCATGAAGGAAAATGTCCGCTCGACTTCTTGCTTCGTGCCGCCGGAGTCTCTCCTGCCACGCGGGGACGTCGAGCGCCGTGGTGACAGCAAGGAGTGTTGCGATCCCTGCGAGCCAGGTACCTGCGCCTTCGTGATTATCTGCCCAACGAATCAGATGTGCCAGGCTAACCCAGCCAGTGTCGTTCATCGCGGCCGGGGCTACTAGAGCAGGATCGTTAGGCACTCGGCCGCTCGGCCGCCGCCAGACGCTCGACCTCGCGCACGTAGCCGTCGGCGTCGAACTTCTTCAGGCTCTGCGCGCCCATCGACCGGACATTGCCATAGACCGGCCGCGGGCCCCAGGGGCGGTCATGTAGGCCGAACAGCCATCCCACGTTGGTGAACGAGTTGCAGTCGCGACCGTCGATGAAATAGCGGTTGTTGAGCCGGAGCGCGGTCTCCCACGCCTGCTCCGGAGAGGCCGACCATTCCACGATCTTCTTGCCCCAGTACATGCGCATGTGGTTGTGCATGTAGCCGGTCTCGCGCATCTCGCACATCGCCGCGTTCCAGTGGCGGTCATGGGTCAGCCCCAGCTCGAACTGCTCGTGGCTGTAAAGGAACGGCCGCGCATCGCCGCGATGCGCGTCAAGCGTGCGCTGGGCCCAGCCGGGTGCTGCCGCGTAGGTGTCGTAGTTCTCCGCATAGTGCACGTGGTTGATCGCGAGCTCGCGCCTGACGACGAGCTCCTCGAGATAGGCGGTCCGGTCGGCCGCGTCACCCGTGGGTGACGCCTGCACCGCGAGCGCGATCGCCACCGGAGAGATCTGGCCGAAATGCAGAAAGGGGCTCATATGCGAGGCGGCGCCGGCTTCCGGCTTGCCGCGCTCGGCAGCGTAGTGCGCGAACGGCGTGCGGAGATAGCGCGCAAGCTGCGCTTCCGCCTGGGCGGTGCCGCCTTTGAAGCGGCGGACCGGCGGCACGCTGTGGTCGGTCTTCAGGCTCGCCACCAGCCTCGGCACGTCGGAAAGGTCGAGCGTGCTTTCCGGCTTCGGTCCGGCCGCGCGGTGCCGCACCTTTCGCGCCTCGAGCGGCACCAGGTACTCCTTGAGCAGGCGCTGGATGCGCGGCCGCAAGGTGCGGGCGGCGATCTCGTGCTTGGGCGAGGCGGTCTCCACCGGCACCACCACGTCGCCCTCGACCTGGACCACCCGGCATGGCGCCCGCGCGGCGAAGTCGGCGTAGAACTGCTTGACGGGCCGGAGATAGTTGCGGTCGCAGACCACCATCGCCGCATCCGCCGCGTAGCGCAGCGCGGTCTCCACCGGCGGCGCGCGCCGCGCGACGAAGCCGATCCCGCGCCGCTCCAGCTCCGGTCCCACCTGGGCCAGGCCCTCCAGCAGGAAGCTCCAGTGCCGGGCGTTGACCTCAGGGAAGCCTTCGGCGATGCCGTAGCAGACCAAGACCGGCAGGTTGCGGGCGTTTGCCTGGTCGATGGCATGCTCGAGGGCCGGGTTGAAGGTCGCGCGCTGCGAAAGTCCCATCCAGTAGAGAACATAGGATCCCGCTTCGCGCTCGGGCGCCTGGTTGAGCGGCTTGATCCGGGTTGGCTGTATCATGTGCGGATCAGGCGCTGGTCGCCCGCCTCCTGTGCTCGAGCGCGACCTGGTTGGAAACCCGCACGGGCTGACCGCGGGCGAATGCCTCGATCGCCTCCGGCATGTCGCCGTAGAAGGCCTGCAGCGTTTCGCGGGTCGCGTAGCCGAGATGCGGCGTGAGGGTGACATGGTCCATCGAGCGGAACGGGTGATCGGCTGGCAGCGGCTCCTCATCGAACACATCGAGCCCCGCACCGGCGAGGCGCCGCTCGCGCAGCGCGGCCAGCAATGCCGATTGGTCGATGATCGGACCGCGCGAGGTGTTCACCAGAAAGCAGCCGGGCTTCATCAGGCCCAGCTCCCGGGCGGTGACCAGTCCGCGGGTCCGGTCGCTGAGCTGGACATGGACGGAAAGCACGTCCGCCTGGGCGAAGAGTTCGTCCTTTTCCACCCTCCGGACGCCGGCGCCGGCAGCGTTCTCGGCAGTGAGGTTCTGGCTCCAGGCGATCACCTCCATTCCGAACACGCGGCCATATTCGGCCATGCGCCTGCCGATCCGGCCCAGGCCCAGCAGGCCGAGCCGGCGCCCGCACAGGATCAGGCCCACGCTCGACTGCCAGCCTCCCTGTTGCATGCGGCGAGACTCCGACGCGAGGTTGCGCACGGTCGCGATCATCAAGCCCCATGCGAGCTCCGGGGTCGCGTTCGCGACACGGCCGAGTGCGGGGCGCCCGGTATCGGAATGAACAACCAACACGCCTCCTTCGGTGGCAGCCGCGAGATCCAGGTTCGGCAGGCTGGTTCCGACGATCGTCACCAGCTTCAGGTTGCGCAGCCGCTCGAACAATCGGCGCGGCAGCGCCATGCGCTCACGCATGGTGCAGAGCACGTCGAACGGTTGCAGGGCGGAGACCGCATCCTGTTCGGAGAGGTGGCGATCGAACACGGTGATCTCGGCAAGGCCTTCGAGGCGCCCCCAATCGGCAGACTGCAGTGCGACGCCGGCGTAATCGTCGAGGATCGCGACCTTGAGCAAGGCAGGATTCCTTGTGGCTATCGTGGCGTCCAACGATCAAGCAGTGCGGTTTGTTGCCGCCTGCCGGCCGACCGATCAGGGGCACTCGCCAGGGTGCGCCAGGCGCAGGCTCATCGCGTAGAGCTTGAAGGCAAGCGGCCTCGGGTCGCTGCCGAGATGCAGCTGCGCCGGGGATTGCGGGTTGTCGGTTGAGAAGCCCACCTCGACGGTGTTGTCGCCCGCGCCACCCGGCGGGATGCACAGCGTGGGGTTCGCGAAATAGGATGGAGCGCCGAGCCGCACGCTGTCCGGCCTGCCGCCAGCCGCGGTGATCGTCACCGATCGAGCGCGGGCGCCCACCATTCCGGCCAAGTGGATGGAGAGCACCAACCCGGCCGACCGTGCCGCCGGGTCCAGGTGAAACCCGAGTGCTGCTTCGCGGCCGACCGCCCAGGTTGCGTCGGGATCGGTGCCGCCGAAGCCGCCCAGCTCGTAGATCAGCCCATAGCCTGCGGTGGAGAAGGTGACTTGGTCGCCGGGATGGAGGTCGGACGCCGCAAGGCGGCGCGGAGCGGCGACGATGCCGCGGCAGAACACCGTGTTGATCCAGAACAGGCTGGCGGCGCGCAGGCAGGGCGGGGCCATGACGATGCCGTGGATGCGCATCTCCTCACGGACCTGGCCACCGATCGAGGTGTCGAAGCTGAGCAGCCAGAGCCGACCGCCGCTCGCGCGCAGCATGGCATCTAGCCGGCGCTGCAGGACGCCGCCGGTCTGCAGCAGCGTGGAGGTGAGACCGAAGCTGTGTGCCGGGCGGGGCGGGATCGTCACCCATTCGGCAAGCGGCTGTGCGAGCAGCCCGTAGGTGGCGCCCGGCGGAATGCCGGGAGGCACCCTTAGCCTCGAGGCGGCCGACCAGGGACGATGGAAGTAATCGGCCGGACGGGTGGTGCCGATCAGCAGGATGCTCGCCAGCAGCGTCGCCAGGAGCGGTGCCGTCCGGCCGGGAAGCCTGGCCAGGAGCAGGATCACGGTCAGGCCGGACAGGATCTCCAGCACCGCGGCGTAGCGCTGGATCGGACACAGCACCAGCCAGCCTGGGACGCCGATCAGGATGAAGCCGCAGGCGGCGTCCAGCGGGTCGAAGCGGCGGCTGCGCCGTGGCAGGAGCGCGCGGCCGGCAAGCCGCAGGATGCCCAGGAGGAGGGCGAAAACCAGACGACCGTCGCGTATGCTGATCTCGCCAGTGGATGCGGAGCCTGTGGCCAGTGCCGCCGGGATCGCGATCGCATGTCGCCAGCCCATGAAATGAAAGCGCGGATCGCCGAAATCGACGCGTGCCGCGGACGCGGCGTGGAACACCGTGTTCATGAAGGGGAACACCGGGCTGCCGTACTGCCGCCAGAGCGTGAGCGCCCATGCCCCGTCGGACAGCATGCCCCCGAATCCGGCGCCAGCGATGAGCAGGATTGCCGCCTTGGCCCCCTGCGAGGGGTGGCCTTGCCGCATGGCGCCGAACACCAGGAGGGGCGGCAGCAGGAACAGGCTGGTGGGCTTGATGCCGATCGCAGCCCCGGTCAGGGCGCCGGCAAGCAGCAGGCCCGGTATGGCACTTCGCTCGGGCAAGGCACCTCGCTCGGGCAGCGGGGGCGCGCGGAGCATCAGCAGGATCGAGCCGAGTGGCGGTGCGGCAAGAACCAGATCGGCGAAGCTGGTGCCGACCTCGCTCAGCACAACCGCGCCGGTGCATGCGACGCAGGTCGCGAGCAGCGAAGGCAGCAAACGGCGGCTCAGCGTCCAGGCGATCGCCCAGGCCAGCATCAGCCCCAGGCTCTGCGAGGCGGCGACGAGCAGTCCGGCGGCGAGCGGAGGCAGCAGCCGGTCCAGGCCGTAGGGCAGCAGGTAAGGCGCGGGATTGAGGAAGCTCTGCGGGCCCGCCGGCGCCACGTCGCGCGCCTCACGCGCGTGCAACAGGGCAAAGGCGTCGAACCGATGGTAGTTCTGCAGGTCCCAGTTGGTGTCCTCGCCTCGCCATGCCGCCCAGGCCAGGACCGCGAGCAGGATCGCCAGGCAGACGAACGGGTGCGGCGTACGCCACCACTGCCTTTTCATCAGCCCGCCTGATCTCCGCATCCGGAGAACAGCGGGCGGAGCGGGTCCCCGATTGTCAACCGCTCGGTTCACGGGGAGTGCCGCGGCGTGGAGCCAGGCCGCCAGAGCAGCGGCGTGAGCTGCGCGTTGAGGTAGCCCTGCGAGTAGTCGTGGAACACCAGCAGCAGGTCGTCCGGCCGGAAGCCGTTGAACAGCGAGGCGAGCAGCGCCTGGCGCTCGGGCGCTCCGAGCCGCTGGAGATTATTGATGGCGACGTGCCAGACCTGCCCGTAATAGGCCGCGAACCAGGGGGCGATCGCCTGGCCGAAGCTGTCGGAGATGATCAGCAATCGCGGCTCGCGCGCCGTTTCGGGCCCATCATGCCGGGTAAAGCTCGACACGTCTCCGAGAATGCGGCCGGATGCGCCGAGGGCCGGGATCTGCGGGCCTCCGGTGATGCCGGCGCGCGCGAGATCGGGTTCCGCGGTTTGAAAGTCGAGGCGCACGCCCGGCAGCAGGTGGGCGATGTCGGACTGCTTGGCCTGGCTGACCGTCGGGAGCGGGCCGAGCCTTCGGCGGCCGAAGCGGTTCTCGGCCACCGTGGCGGCGATGGCGCCCACGGCCGGGCCATCCCAGTGGAAGTTGAACCTCGGATACGGATCGGCAGCCTCCCGCAGGCGGCGCATCAGGGCAAGCGGGTAGTCGACATGGGCGATCAGGTCTGGACGCGCGGTGTTGAGCGCTGCAAGCAGCGCCGGCAGCACCTCGTGCCCGCCCGCGCAGCGCGCTTGCATCCAGCCGGGAAGATCGCGCCGGTCGAGGATGGTCTTGGTGGGAACCAGCAGGTCGATCATACGGGGATCGTGCTGGATGGCGGCCTCGAGAAAGCCGGCGAGTGCCATGGCCATGGTGCGGTTGCCTGCATCATGGCTGCCGCCGCGGCACAGGAACAATAGCATCTGCTGCGGATCGGCGGCGTCATGCGAGGTGAGAAAGAGCTGCCGGTGGCGGCCGAATGCGATCTGGGGATTGCCGGACTCCCCGAACACGGCGAAGCGCAGCCGGTTGGACAAGCCGATCAGGGCGCGGCGGAACCCGAAATGGTCGTCCAGCCAGGCATCGGTGGTCCTGGGGAGCGCCAGCACATCGCGCAGGCTGGTGGGAAGCCGGGGCGGGGGCGAAAGCACGCGATTCTCGGACTGGCCGTCGTCGCGGCCGCGGCCGCTGAGCTGGACCGTGCCGGGCAGCGAGATCAGCAGAAAGAAGCCTGCGACGGCAGCCAAACGATGGAAAGCGGCCATGGCTCAGAAGCGGAAGTAGATGAACGGGTTGTAGGTGCCGTCCGCCAGGCTCGCGGCGGAAAGGATCAGCAGCAGGGCCAGCATGCCGGCGCGCGCCGCGGGAAGAACGATCCCGAGCGGGACCGGGTCGGGGATCCGCAGGCCGGTCAGCGGCGTGGAGACCAGCGCGCCGACAGCGAGTGCCGCAAGCACCGAGGGTGGAGCGTATTGCGCGAACCCTGGCTGCGTCGGTGCGCCAAACCCGGCCATGGCGCGCATCATCATGGCCGCATGGGCCGCGGTCGGGGCGCGGAACAGCACCCAGCCCACCCCCACCACCAGAAGGGCGTAGGCGTGGCGCACCAAACGGGCTCGCCTGGCGAGCAGCCGTTCAAGGCCCGTGCGTTCCAGAACCAGGAAGCTGCCGTGATAGGCTCCCCAGAGCACGAAGCTCCAGGCCGCTCCGTGCCACAGGCCGCAAAGCAGAAACACCACGGAAAGGTTGATGCTCGTCCTCAGGGTGCCGCGCCGGTTGCCGCCGAGCGGGATATAAAGATAGTCGCGGAACCAGCGCGACAGGGTGATGTGCCAGCGGCGCCAGAACTCGGTGATCGACTGGCTGACGTAGGGATGGCGAAAATTAACCGGCAAGGTCAGGCCCATCATGCGGGCGAGACCGATCGCCATCATCGAGTAGCCGGAAAAATCGAGGTAGATCTGCAGGCTGTAGCACAAGGTGCCGAACCAGGCGGTGCCGGCGTCGAGCGATGCGGCGGGCAGCGCGAAAATCTGGTCGGCGGGACTTGCGAGCGTGTTGGCGAGCAGGACCTTCTGTCCTAGCCCGAGCACGAACAGCCGTATGCCGGAGCTGAGATCGACCAGGGTGAGGCGTCGATGCCGGGCGATCTCTCCGGCGATGCTGGCATAGCGCACGATCGGCCCGGCGATCAGCTGCGGGAACATGGCGAGATAGACCGCAAGCTGCAGCGGCGTGGCCGGCCGGCTTACTGCGCCGCGGTGGATGTCCATCACGTAGGAGATGGCATGGAAGGTGAAGAAGGAGATGCCGAGCGGCAGTGCCAGGCCGTCCAGGGGATGGCGTGCCAGGACCGGGAACAGCGGGGTAAGCTGCTGGCCGAGAAAGGGCGCGTATTTGAACAGCGCCAGCAGCAGCAGTTCGGCACCGATCGTGCAGAAGAGCAGCGCGCGGCAGTCGTGCCCGCGCATCCGGGCCGAGTGGATGCGCCAGCCTCCCAGCCAGGCGATGACGCCGACCAGCAACAACAGCCAGAGGTAACCGGCCTCGCTCCACGCATAGAAGACGAGGCTGCCCACGAGCAGGACTGCGTTGCGCGACCGGAAGCTGGCGTAGCAGGCGAAGAACAGCGGCAGGAAATAGAACAGGAAGACGACCGAGCTGAACAGCATGCCCCTCGCTTTCTCCGTCCGCCGGGCAATCTAGCCCACTGATGCGGGGGATCAACACAGAGGCGGGGATATCCCCTGGCACTGCTGCTCGGGCTGACCTTGGTGCTCGCCTGCCCGGGCGGGCCCGTGCTGGCGCGCAGGCACCGCGACGTGCCTGCGGATGCGCTGGCCAGTGGCCGGCGGGTGGTGATCGCGCGCGACAGGCTGGCGCCGGTGGTGACCTCCGAGCTGAGCTGCCTGGTCGGCTCGCCGGAGGCCCGGCCGGGTTCCCGGGCACCGTGCACGAGAC
>CAXUNX010000075.1:0-1455 GCA_964252545.1 uncultured Acetobacteraceae bacterium
ATGGCACGCACCGGCGCGCGCGCGCAGCACCGAGGCGCGCCGGGCGCGCGAGAACGCCAGCAGCGCTGGACGCAGGGTCACTCCGAGGCGGCGCTCGGAGCGGGCGCGCGCATACAGCAAGGTGTCGATGCCGTGCGCCCTTGGAGCTTCGAAATCGGCGTGAGCATCGTCGCCGATATGCAGGATGCGACTGGCCGGCGGCGCGGAAGCCTGGGCTTGAGGCGCGGCCCCCGCCTGCCGGATCGCCTGCCACTGCCGGCCGCTGGCCTTGGTGGCGCCGGTTTCCGAGGAGACATGCAGCGACCGCCAGCCCACGTAGCCGGCATCGGCAAGGAATTCCCCGATTGTTGCTGCCGGCAGGTACATGTCGGACACGAACATGAAACGCTTGCCGATGCCGCGCAGCCGTCGGGTCAGCTCGAGAATATCCGGCACGCCAACCAGCAGCGAGCGCTCCACCGCGAGCTCGGTCTCGCCCAGCGCCTGCCGGTGCGGAGCCAGCAGCGGCAGGCGGTCCGCGACCTCCTGCAGGATGGCGTCCAGCCCGATCTCCTCGGCGCCCGACAACCGGGCATGGCGCAAACGCGCCTGCCGTTCGGCGTCCTCGCGGGCCTGCGCATAGCCGTGCGCCGCCGCACCGATCTGGCCCAGCAATCGCCGCTCGATCTCGGCGAACGCGTCGGCCGGGCTGTCGAGGGTGCGGGTCAGAGCGGTATCGAACACATCGAGCGAGACGATGTCGACGGCCTGCGCGCGTTCCATCGCCGCACCAAGGAAGGCCTCGTCAAGCACCCAGGCCGCGAGCGGCGAGCCACCGTGCAGCCGAACCACCGGGTCTGCGATCTGGTCCGCGACAACCAACGGCGTGTCCTGCCCGGTCGACAGCCCGATCAAAGCTTCGGCGCCACCAGAACCCGCTTCTTCATCGGCATCCTCCTTCCGCCGCCCGCGCCGGAGCACTTTCCGAGCCATCCGGCCCGGACGTCGTGCTCTAGGACGTTGAGATGAGAGCAACTCACTCCGACCAAACGACTCCGTTCGGTCGGACGTTGCTCTAGCCAATCACGATCGCAGGTGCACTGCCAGCGCCAGTGCGGCACAGGCGCAGCCGACCAGCGCCACCGGCGTCCATCCGCCATGCTGCAGCAGCAGCGTGGCCAGGATCGAGGCGGTGCCTCCGGCAGCGAACACCAGCGCCATGTAGATCGCGTTCAGCCGTCCGCGCACCTCGGGACCGAGGCTGTAGATCACCCGCATGCCAAGCACCTGGTTGGCCTGGATGCCGGCGTCCAGCAGCACCGCAAGCAGCGCCAGCAGCAGCAGCGAGCCCCATTGCACCGACACGATGGTCAGCGCAAAGCAGCCCGCAACCGTGGCAAGCGCCCAGGCGGTGGCCGGGCGCGTGAGCCCGGCATCGGCGAGGCGGCCTGCCACCGGCGCCACCAGCGCCCCGCC
>CAXUNX010000075.1:1465-14444 GCA_964252545.1 uncultured Acetobacteraceae bacterium
ATCCCGGACTGGCCGAGCCGGAAGCCTGGTCCCGAAAGCACCAGCGGCATCGCCGTCCAGAACAACGAGAAGCCCGCGAACAGCATGGCCTGGTAGAAGGCGCGGATACGCAGCGTGGGGTTGGCCAGCAGCAATCCGCTCAGCGATCCCATCACGCTGAGGAAGCTCATGCCCTCATGCTCGGGGACCCGCCGCGGCAGGGCCGCACGCAGCAGCAGGCCGAGGCAGGCGGTGGCCAGGCAGGACACCCAGAAGATCGCCCGCCAGCCGAACCGGTCAGCCATCAGGCTGGAAGCGGGACGCGCCAGCATGATGCCGAACAGCAGGCCGCTCATCACCGTGCCGACGGTGCGGCCACGCTGCTGTTCGGGCGTCAGGTGGGCGACAAACGGCACCAGGATCTGTGTCGAGGCGGCACAGAAACCGATCGCGAACGCGGCGGCAAGGAACGCGGCGGCGCTCGACGCCAACGCGGCACCGGCGAGCGCCACCATCAGGCCGGTGAGCGCGCAGAGCACCAAACGGCGGTTTTCCTGCACGTCGGCCAACGACACCAGCACGATCAGCCCGGCGCCGTAGCCGATCTGGGTGAGCGTCACCAGCAGGCCGATCACCGCGGCGCCGAGATTAAGGCTGCGGCCGATCAATGCCGTCAGCGGCTGCGCATAGTACAGGTTGGCGACCACCAGGCCACAGGCGAATGCGAAGGCCGCAACCAGGGCCCGCGATGGAGCCTGGAGCTGGTTCAGAGATGGCTCCAGCCGGTTCGGCTGAGCTGAAGCGGCAGCCCCGCCTGGTCCAGCACCCGGACCGAGGCGGCCCCCGCCTGCAGCGTCCCGATCCGGCTCACCGCGACGCCGGTGCGGGCGGACACCTCAAGCAGGTCGGACTCGGAGGCGGCGGGCACCGCCAGCAGCAGCTCGTAATCGTCGCCCCCGGTCAGCAGCGTTTCCAGCCAGCCTGGCCCCGCGGCACGCGCCGGTGCCGAGAGCGGCACCAGTTCCGCCTGGATCGAGGCTGAAACTCCGCTGGCCCGGCAGAGATGGCCGCAATCCTGCACCAGCCCGTCGGACACGTCGATCGCGGCGGACGCGATGCCGGCAAGCTGGCCGCCGAACTCCAGGCGCGGCTGCGGCACGCGGTAGCGCCCAGCCAGGAAACCATCCTCCTGGTGCAACCGTCCCTGCAGCACCGCGAGGCCGAGCGCGCCATCGCCGATCGTGCCGGTGACCCACAGCCCGTCGCCGGCCGCGGCCCCGCCCCGCTGCAGCAGCCGTCCCGGTGCCGCGTCACCGAGGATGGTCAAGGAAAGCACCAGCGGGCCTTGCCGAGTCGAGGTGGTGTCGCCGCCCAGCAGCTGGAGGCCGAACAGCTCCTGGTCGCCGGCCAGTCCCTCGCAGAAGCCCGCCACCCACGCGTCGCCGATGGTCGGCGGCAGTGCCAGCGTCAGCAGGTAGCCGAGCGGCGAGGCGCCCATCGCCGCGAGATCCGACAGGTTCACCCGCAGCAGCTTGCGCCCAACCGTCTCGGGCGGATCGTCAGGCAGGAAGTGCACGCCCTGGACCATCGCATCGGCCGCCGCCACCAGCAGCCTCCCGGCCGGTGGCACGAACGCCGCCGCGTCGTCGCGGAGATCAAGCGCGCCCGCTCCCGCAAGCGGCCGGAAATGCCGGCCGATGAAGCCGAACTCGGGCGGCAGCGGGTCGGCTCGCGCCGAACCCCCGTGGTCGGGCTCTAAGGGGTGCAATCCCTCGGCCTTTGGCCGAAATCAAACGGCCGGAGCTGCCGGCCAAGCACGTCAAGCAGGCCGTTGACCATGCGCGGCTCGTCGCCGGAGAAGAAGCCGTGCGCCACGTCCAGGTATTCGTTGATCACCACCCGGCCAGGCGGCCCGTCCGCCATGCTGAGCTCGGCCCCCGCCGCCCGCAGCAGGGCGCGCAACACCGGATCGAGCCGCGCCAGCGGCCATTCCAGCGGCAGCGCCTCCACCAGCAGGATGTCGAGCCGGTCCTGCTCGCGCACCGCGGCGCGCACGATCCGGTTGAACAGAACGACGTCGGCGTCCGGCACCCGGCCTTCCTCGTAGCCGCCGGTGCCCGGCAGCTCGCCGAGACGGTGACGCACGAACTGGTCGATCACCGCTTCCGGGTTCTCGCCGCCCTGCTCGCTCTGGAACAGCGCCTGCACCGCTCCCACCCTGGCTGCAGTACGAGGACGCGCCTTGGGATCTCTGCGTCTGGACGGTGCCTTGTCGCTCATGGCCGCTTCATCGCCTCTTTGCCTCGGCAGGTCCAGCCTCGTCGGGCGCGTCGGCGGCGGCGATCGCGAGGCTCGACAGCGATCCAAGGATCGTCTCGAAGTCCTTGGCCTCGCGGAAATCCCGATACACGCTGGCGAACCGGACATAGGCCACGGCATCGACCTCGCGCAGCGTATCCATCACCAGCTCGCCAAGCTGCTTGCTCGGGATCTCGTTCTCCCCGGAAGCCTCGAGCTGACGCACCAGACCGTTGACGATGCGCTCGATGCGCTCCTCGTGGATCGGCCGCTTGCGCATGGCAACCCGGATCGAGCGGGCCAGCTTCTCCCGCTCGAACGGCACCCGCCGTCCATCCACCTTGATCACCACCAGCTCGCGCAGCTGCACGCGTTCTATGGTGGTGAAGCGCTGACCGCAGGCCGGGCAGAAGCGTCGCCTGCGGATCGCCGCGGCATCCTCGTTGGGCCTGCTGTCCTTCACCTGGGTGTCGTCGTGGCCGCAAAAGGGGCAGCGCATCGCGGCCTCGATCCCTGAAGTTTGAAGCGAGACGCTAGGTGCGCCCGGCTTGCGGAGCTGACAAGGGCCACGATCAAGCGCAGCCTGCTGCCCCGTCCACAGCCGCCGAGATCAACTTTGATGAATGCTCCCCTGCCGAGCAGCGCCGTTATTGCTGCCGCCGACCATGCCGCGCGACACTGGCGCAGCTCGGTTTCCGGCCCGTTGCGGCCCGGCTCTGAGGCGCACAAGCAGGCCATGTGCGCGATGTTCCATGACACCTTCAATCCATACAAGCCGTCGGTCATCGACTGGCCGGTGCTTGATGACGAGGCGCTGGCGAAGATCACCGCCCTGCCGATCTGGGACATCGCGGTTCAAACCGAAGGCAAGGCCAGACTGCGCATGCAGGCCTACGCGGACATGCTGGCCGATCCAGCGCTCAAGCAGGCGATCGGGCTGAATGCATGGGAAGAGAACCGCCACAAGGAGGTGCTGTCGCGCATGGTGGCCTTCTACGGCATACCGCTGGCCACCGAGCCGCGCTACGTGCCGCCGCGCGATGCCGAGTGGGCCTATCTGGTGACGGGTTTCAGCGAGTGCGTCGACAGCTTCTTCGCCTTCGGCCTGTTCGAGATGGCCAGGCGCTCGGGCCTGTTCCCGCAGCCACTGATCGACACCTTCGAGCCGGTGATGCAGGAGGAATGCCGCCACATCCTGTTGTTCGCGAACTGGCTGGCGTGGCATCGCCGCACCATGCCGGCCTGGAAGCGCGGGTGGTTCGAGCTGCGGGTCGCCGCGGTTTGGGTGTTTCTCGGCTGGGAGCGGATCGGTATCGCCCGCGGCCTCGACGCCGATGGCAAGGAGACGACGCAGGACAACAACTTCACCGTCAACGGCGCGAAGTCGGTCAGCGACGAGGCCATCAGCGTGAAGGAGCTGATGGGCTTGTGCCTGCAGGAGAACGACCGCCGCTTCGCCGGCTACGACAAGCGGTTGCTGAGGCCCACCACGATGCCGAACCTGGTCCGCCTCGCCCGCCGCTTCATGCGGGCACCGGCCGAGGCAAGCGGGGTGAGCGTGCCCGCGTGAGCCGGCCCTTGCGCCCGCCGCTGCTGGCATTGCTGCCAGGCTTGCTGCCGGCGCTGGTGACCGTTCCGGGCGCCGCGTCGGCACAGCCCACCAGCGGCATCACGGTCTCGGGTTCGTGGCTCCGGGTGCTGGGCCCGGAGCTGCCGGCGGCGGGCTATTTCGAGCTCTCCAACGCCACTGCGCACACCGTCACGTTGGTTGGCGCCAGCTCGCCGGCCTGCGGCCGGCTGAGCCTGCACCAGACCGTGCACCAATCGCTCATGAACGGTCCGGGCGGCATGAGCGGCATGACCGGCATGTCGTCCATGCAGGCGGTCGGCACCGTGAAGGTGCCTCCGCACGGCAGCGTCCGGTTCGCTCCGGAGGGCTATCATCTCATGTGCGAGCAGGTCGGCAGCGCCGTTCAGCCAGGCCGCACCGTTCCGGTCACCCTGCACATCGATGCCGGCCGGAGCATCACCAGCAACTTCACCGTGGAAGGAGCCCGAGGAAGGTAGCGCCTCATTTTGCCGTCTGCCGCTGCAGCGCATCGAGCAGGTCGGCGATGTCGCCGTCGTGGCGCGACAGATAGGCGACGAAATCGTCCCGCTTGGCCAAGCGCAGGCTCATGCCCTCGGCGACCACGTCGATGATGCGCATCGGCTTGCGGTCCGCCTCCACCACCCAGGCAACACGCGCCTCCGGCGTCGACGCGCCCTTCACCAGCGTCGGCACGTAGGTGCCGTCGGGGCGCGAGACCGGCGCCTCAACCACCACGTGGCCGAGCCCGTCCTGGTAGTTCCCCATCCGTGCCGCGACGTTGTTGACGATCGATTTGAGGAACAACCCCTGATAGCGGTCGCGCTCGCCCGGAGTGGCAGCCTGCCAGTAGCGGCCGAGGCAGAACCGCGCCATCGCCTCGATATCAACCACCTGGGCGATGAAGGGTGCCAGCCGCCGGCGTTTCTCGGTGATCGTCGTGGCGTCGCCCACCACCTGCGGCAATTGCCTGCCGACGTCGCGGATAAACAAAGCGGCAGGGTCGTGGCTCAGGATCACCACGCCCGCCTGCGTGGGTTGCGCCGCAGCAGCCGCGCCGGTTGCAAGCAGCATCATCAGGACGGGTACATGCAGGGGGCGCAGCGGCATCGGCTAGGCTCGCTCGAGATGGGAGAACAGCGGCGGGAGCTCTCTGGACTACCCCGGCGAGTGATCGCGTGCTAGTTGGTTGTGGCCACCTGCTGGATGCAGGTGCATTCCCTGTTCAGGCCGGAGAGCATGCCGCAGTCCGTCATGCCGAAGCCTGCCACGCCGCATTCCGCTGCGCCGCAATCCAGCACACCGAAAACTTCCGCGCCACAGACCGGGCGCCGCTTGCCGAGGCGGGTGCTGATCGACCGACCGCTGTTTCTGGTGGTCCTGCTTGCCTGGGGTGTTGCTTGTCTGGGCTGGAGCCTGGTCGCTGGGGTGCTGCGGATTGTTCTGCCGACCGCCCGACGCCAGGCGACCGGTCAGGCCGGCATCCGTGCCGGCTTTGCCGTCCTGCTGCGCCTGATGCATCTCACCGGTCTGTGCCGGTTCGAGCTTTCGGCCCTGGACGCGCTCGATACCAGCCAGGCGCTGGTGATCGCGGCCAACCATCCCACGCTGCTCGACGCCGTGCTGGTCACCGCCCGGCTGCCCCGGACGGTGTGCATCTCCAAGGCGTCGCTGTGGCACAACCCGTTCCTGGGCGGCGGCATCCGGCTGGCAGGCTACCTGCGCAACGACTCCCCGCTCGCACTGGTGCGCGCCGGGATCGCCTCGCTGCGGCGCGGACAGCATCTGCTGGTGTTCCCCGAGGGCACCCGCACCGCCCCGGACAGCACGCTGCAGCCGTTTCATGGCGGGTTCGCGACCATGGCCAAGGCGGCAGGCGTGCCGGTGCAGGCGATCCTGATCGAGACCGACAATCCCTATCTGCGCAAGGACTGGCCGCTGTTCAGGATGCCGCCGCTGCCGATCGCCATCCGGATCCGGCTCGGCCGCCGCTTCAGGGTGGACGGGAGTGCGAAGGATTTCGTGGCGGCTCTCGAACGGTACTTCCACGACGAGCTGGAACCGCGCCGCACCCTGGTTCGGGCGGTGCGGCCGCGCGCGCCCGGCGTGCGCGAGCCGGCATGAACCCGCCTGCCGCCTCCAGCACGCATGTTGTGCTGATCCCGAGCTATAATACCGGCTGCCGCCTGCTGGAAACGGTGCGTTCGGCGCATGCCGCCTGGAATCCGGTCTGGGTGGTGGTTGACGGCAGCACCGACGGCACGACGTCGGCGCTGCAGGCGCTGGCGGCGGCCGAGCCGGGAGTCTGCGTGCTGACGCTCGACCGCAACCAGGGCAAGGGCGCGGCTCTGCTCGCCGGGCTTGACCAGGCGCACGCGGCCGGCTTCACCCATGCCCTGACCATGGATGCGGACGGCCAGCATCCGGCGAGCCATATCGAGCGCTTCATGCGTGCTTCGCTGCAAGCACCCGACGCCATGGTGCTGGGCCAACCGGTGTTCGGCGCCGAGGCGCCGAGGCTGCGCGTCGAGGGGCGGCGACTGTCGAACTGGTGGGCGCGGTTCGAGACGGGAAACCGCGGCCTGGCCGACTCGCTGTGCGGCTTCCGCGTTTATCCGGTCGCACCACTCCGCTCGCTGATGCACGGGACGCGCTGGATGCGCCGGTTCGATTTCGACGCCGAGGCCGCCGTTCGGCTGTGTTGGCGCGGCGTGCCGCCGATCAACCTCCCGGTGCCGATACGCTACCTGCCTGCCGCCGCTGGAGGGGTTTCGCATTTCCGTTACGGACGCGACAACCTGCTGCTGGTGTGGATGCATCTGCGCCTGGTGCTGACCGGACTGCTGCTGCATCTGCCAACCGTGCTGCGCCTCCGATCATCCGGCTCGCGCAGGCAGGCTCACGCCGGCGAGGGCTGAGTCGCGCAGCCGATCGAGCAGCAGCGGCAACACCGTCAGCACCGCCGGCCGGCCACGCGCATCAAGGGCGCAGTTGCCGTCATGCATCAGCAGCACGTCGCCCGGTGCCAGGCCGCGCGTCAACCGCCGCATCGCCGCTGCCGTGTCCCCGGAGCGTCCGTCCAGGGCACGACGGGTCCAGGCCGCCAGGTTCAGGCCGCACTCCTCCAGCACCGCTTGAAGCAGCGGACTCCTCAGGCCCATCGGCGCCCGGAAGTAGCGGGGCGCACGGCCCGACAGCGAACCGAGGATGGCCTGCGCCGCCATGATCTCGCGCCGCAACCCAGCCGGCGGCAACGCCGCGAAGCGGTAGAGGTGATGCTCGCTGTGGTTCTCGACAGCATGCCCCGCGGCGGCGATCCTGCGCACCAGCTGCGGATAGGCGCGCGCCCGCGCCCCGATGCAGAAGAAGCTCGCCCTGGCGCCCGCCTGGTCCAGCAGGTCGAGCACCTGCGGCGTCACCGCCGGATCCGGCCCGTCATCGAAGGTGAGTGCGATCCCTCCGCTGCCTGCCGGCAGCCGCGGACGCACGGCGGTGCCGGCCAGGGCGGCCCCATGCAGCGCCAGCGATGCCCGCATGAGCCGGTTCACGGTGAGAACCATGAGCGCCCGGGCGCGGTCCGGCCGGCCGCAGCAAGGGTCTCGCGCAGGGAGATCACGCTGCTGCCCTGCAGCCACCATTGCCGGAAGCCGTATTCGGCGACAAACGTCGCCGCAAGCAGCGGCAGGTCGAGCAGGTTCACGAACATGGACCAGACCCGGAGCGGCGCCAGGCTCAGCAGCAGCAGCGACAGCGCGACCTGGGCCACGCCGTAGAGCGCCCACAGCCAGGTGACGGACCGGGTATAGGCGCGCATCGGTTCGGTCAGCGCCGGCTCTGCGCGGCGCGCCATGGTGGTGACCAGCGGTTCGCGGCCGCGGCGCAGCGACCGGCCGAACACCAGCGCCAGCCCGCCATACACCGCGCTATGGGAAAGCAGCAGCGCCGACACCAGGCCAGGGCGCGGCGCCAGCAAGCCCACCGGCAGAAGCAGGCAGCAGGCAAACGGCGCCAGCCGCGCCAACCTGCGTCGCGCATCGCCGCTCTGCGTCGCCAGCACGGTGGCGCAGACCCATTGCACCAGCGCCAACGCCGTAAGCACACCCCAACCGGCTGCACGGTTCTCGCCGCGCGAGAGCAGGACATGCAGCAGGAGCGCCGTCGCAATCAAAAGCGAGCCGCGGGCCGCCACGCGCAGCGCGGCGAGCCGTTGATGGTGGTATAGGGGTGATGTAGAGAGTGCCGTCGCTCCGGACGGACCAGACAACGAAGGCTTCATGCACGCCCCGACACAACCCGAGAACGTCGGCCAGGCTGTTCTGGGCGCCGACAGCCCTCAATCCGCGATCGAGGCGGAGGTTGCAATGCTGTTGGTCCGCACGCTGCAGCTCGAGGTCGAGCCTGCCGCCATCGATCCCCGGGAAGCGCTGTTCAACGAAGGGTTGGGACTCGACTCGATTGATGCGTTGGAGATCGCTCTGGCGCTTTCCCGCCGATACGGCATCGAGCTCAAGAGCGACGACAACCGCAACGGCGAGATCTTCACGAGCCTGCGCAGCCTATCGGGCCACGTCGAGCGGAACCGCACACGCTGACCACGTCCGAGCTCCAGGCAGAGCCCCAGGCCGACGAGCCGCTGGTGGTGCCCCAATCGGAGCCCCAGCTGGAGCCACTCACCGACCGGGCCGCGGATGCCGTGCTGTTCCGCATGCCGCACCGGGCGGTATCCGCGGGTGAGTTCGTTGCCGACGCGGCCGCCGTGGCGGCCCGGCTGCCGCGCGCCGATATGGTGGCCAACCTCTGCCAGGACCGCTACCGCTTCGCCGTGCTGTTCGCCGCCTGCGTACTGTCCGGCCGCACCTGCCTGCTGACGGGCGACCAGAGCGAACGTGGCCTCGCCCGCCTGCGCGAGCGCTTTCCGGGCCTTGAATTCCGAGATGATTCGGCCGCGCAGCCATCCGGAGCACCTGCAGCGCCGGCGAGCTGGCCGCCGCCGGCATTGCCGGCCTCCCGCCTCGCCGCGATCGTCCTGACCTCCGGCAGCACCGGCGAGCCGAACGCGGTGCCGAAGCTCTGGGGCGAGCTGGTGGCCCGCAGCCGGGCGATCGCGCAGGGCTTCGGTCTGGCCACGCAAGGTGCTCCGGAGGTGATCGGTACCACCCCGCCGCATCACATGTACGGCTTCGAAACCACGGTGCTGCTGCCCCTGCATTCGCGCACCGCCAGCTGGTGCGGGCCGGTGTTCTACCCGGCCGACCTTCGACGCGCCCTGGCACGCGTTCCGGGTGGGCGGATCCTGGTCACCACGCCCGTTCATCTGCGGGTGCTGCTGGAAAGCGAGCCGCCGCTCGAGCGCCCGCCCGAGCAGGTGATCTCCGCGACAGCTCCCCTGGACGTGTCGCTTGCGGCCCACGCGGAGACCCAGTGGGGTGCTCGGGTGCTGGAGATCTTCGGCGCCACCGAGGTCGGCTCGGTCGCCACCCGGCGCACCGTGTCAGATGAAAGCTGGACGCTGCTGCCCGGCCTTTCGCTGCTGCCGCCGGACGAGGCGCCGCGCATCGAGGCTCCGCACGCGCCAGCGACGCCCTTGGCCGACACCATTGAACGCGCGCCCGACGGCCGGAGCTTCCGGCTGCTCGGGCGGTCGAACGATCTTGTCAAGCTTGGCGGCCGCAGGGCGTCGCTGGCTGGCCTGACACGCGCCCTGCTCGGGCTGGAAGGGGTGACCGACGGCATCTTCCTGGCACCGGACGATCTTGCCGAGCGCCCCGGCGCGCGGCTGATCGCCTTTGCGGTCGCGCCGGGATGCAGCGCAGCCGTGTTGCTTGACGCGCTGCGCCGCGAGATCGACCCCTTGTTCATGCCGCGCCGGCTGATGCTGTGCGAGGCGCTGCCGCGCAACCAGGCCGGCAAGCTGCCGAGGCAGGCGCTGCTCGATCTGCTCGCCCGCCAAGGTGTGAGCGGGGATGCGGATGGCTGACGATCCGTCCGGCTGCGGCAGCTTCACCATCGCGGCGGATCATCCCTGTCTGCAGGGCCATTTCCCCGCAGACCCGATCGTCCCCGGCGTGGTTCTGCTCGACCACGCGCTGGCCCTGCTTGCGGTTGCCGGAGCGGGCCTGAGTGTGGGTGCCCTTTCGCGGGTGCGGTTCCACCAGGCGGTGCGTCCGGACCAGCCGGTGCTGGTGCAAAGTCGCAAGGGATCCGACGGGACGTTGCGGTTCACCGGATCGCATGCGGGCCGGACGGTGTTTTCCGGAACCGTGCACGGCACGGCGGCCGCCGCTCCTTGAGCTGGGCGCGAGATGCCGAGCTTGGCAGCGCATTCATGCTGCGGCTCATGATCTGGATCGCGCGCCGGCTGGGCTGGCACGTCTGCACTGCCCTGCTGTACCCGATTACGCTTTACTTCTTTGTGGCCTCGCCCCGCACCCGGCTTGCTTCCCGCGACTATCTCAGCCGGGTGCTGCAACGGCCGGCCCGCGGGGTTGACGTGTTCCGCCACGTCTTCACCTTCGCCTCCGTGACGCTCGACCGGGTGTTCTTTCTGAGCCGCCGGGTCGATGCCTTCAAGGTGGAGGTCAAGGGGCTGCAAGCGCTCGACGCGCTGCTCGCCTCCGGTCGCGGCTGCGTCCTGCTCGGCGCGCACATGGGCAGCTTCGACGTGTTGCGTGCCTTCGCCCGCGAAGCGCCGGTCAAGGTCAGGCCGGTGATGTTCCGCCACAAGCGCGGAGCGCTGACCCGCCTGCTCGAACAGCTTGATCCGGAGATGGTGGCAAGCATCATCGAGATCGGCCGCCCTGACGCGATGCTTCGCGTCCAGGAAAGCATCGCCGCCGGTGAGATGGTGGGCTTTCTCGCCGACCGCGCTCCCGACGGGGAGCGCACGGTGGCGGTTGATTTCCTTGGCAGCCCCGCTCCCCTGCCCGCCGGACCGCTGATCATCGCCGGGGTGATCGCGGCTCCGGTGATGCTGTTCTATGGCCTGCGCACCGGCCCGCGCCGCTACGAGCTGCATTTCGAGCCGCTGGCCGATCGGATCATCTTGCGGCGGGAAAGCCGTGACGAGGATCTTCGCGAATGGACCGGGCGTTACGCGGCAAGCCTGGCCGAACGGTGCCAAGCGGCACCATACAACTGGTTCAACTTCTATCCCTTCTGGGAAAGGCTCCCCTCGTGATCGGGTTGCAGGCAGCCTCCGCGGTGGTTTGCGCGCTGCTGCTCGCCATCCCGGCCGCGGCCGACGAGGCGACGCTCCGCCAGATCATGTCCGGGCTTGCGGCAGCACCGTCGCGCGAAACCGCGTTCACCTCCCGCAAGGACCTGCCCAGCCTCGCACAGCCGGTGCGAAGCACTGGGCGGCTGATCTTCCATAAGCCCGACCGGCTCGAGCAGATCACCGCGACACCGCGCTTCGAGCGCCTGGTGATCGACGCCGACGCCGTCGAGATCACCGTGCCCGGTGCCGCCACGCAACGCATTGAACTCGATAACAGTCCCGCCTTGCGGCTGCTGGCCGATACGCTGCGCGGCTCGCTCGCGGGCGACCTTGCCACCCTGCGGCGACATTTCACGGTCGAGGAGACCGGCCCGCTCGCCGGCTGGCGCATCACCCTGCTTCCGTCCGGAAACGTCGCCGCCCAATCCATACGACGGGTCGTGGTCGATGGAACCGGCGCGGTGATCCGCCAGATCGATATCGCCGGCGCCGATGGCAGCGAACAGCGCATCATCATGACGTCGTGAAGCGAGGCGACGCCTGGCGGCTGGGTGTGAAGCGAGGCGACGCCTGGCGGCTGGGCGTGAGGCACGGCAGCGCCTGGCGGCTTGGCATGACGATGCTGCTCTCGGTTTCGCTCGCGGCCCTGGTGTTCACCCGGATCACCGTGCGGAGCGACCTGTCCGGCCTGATCCCGTCCAGCCGCGATCCGCAGGTGCGCCTGATGAGCGAGGAGCTGCGCACCGGCGTCGCCGCGAGCCTGCTGCTGGCCGGCATCGAAGGCGCGGATGACGCCGTCCTGGCCCGGCTCAGCGACGGGCTCGCAACCCGGCTTGCCGCCGACCCGCGTTTCTTGTTCGTCCAGAACGGCCGCCACCTGCTGGATCCCGACATCGCCGCCAGCCTGTTCGCGCACCGCTACCTGCTGGCTCCAGGTCAGGATGCCGTGGCCTTCCAGGTTCCAGCGCTGCGCGCCGACTTCATCAGGCTGCGCGACGCCCTGAGCTCGTCCGCTTATCCGCTGGTGCAACAGTTCGGGCTGCCGGATCCCACCGGCGCGCTGCCGGCGCTGTTGGCCGCCTGGCAAGGCGACCGCCGTGCCCGGATGCTGCACGGCGTGTGGTTCGCACCCGGGCCCGCAACCGGCGATGCCCAGCACGCCGGAGCGGGACCGGGCAGCCGGGCAGCCGGGCACCGCGCCCTGCTGGTGATGCGGCTGCGTGCCGGTGGCACCGATCTGGGCGGACAGGCCGAGGCGATCGCCGCGATCCGCGCCGATTTCGCGATCCAGTCTGCCGGGCTCGCAGCCAAACCCCGGCTGCTGCTCGCTGGTGCCCCGGTGCTCAGCCAGGCGGCTGCAGACGCCATACGCGACGATGTGCGCCTGCTCTCAAGCGTTTCCGCGCTGCTGGTGGCACTCTGGCTGATCTGGCGGTTCCGCTCGCCCTGGATGCTGGCCGCGATCGCCATCACCGTGCCGCTCAGCCTGTCCGCGGCAGCGCTCGCCGTGCAGGCGGCGTTCGGCTACGTGCATGGCATCACGCTCGGGTTCGGGATGACCATGCTCGGCATCACCGTCGACTACCCGGTCCTGCTGGTCGGCCACCGCAAGCACGGGGAGCCGGCGAGGCAGACCATCCGAAGGATCTCCACCGCCTTCACGCTTTCCGTGGTGACTGCGAGCCTCGGGCTGTCCGGCATGATCGGATCCTCGTTTCCGGGCGTGGCACAGCTCGGGGTGTTCTCGGTCACCGGCATCGCGACCGCAGCCGCCCTCACGCGCTGGCTGCTGCCCGGACTGATCGAGCGGGCCGGCATCGCCCCGAGCACCGCAGGCGACCCGGCCCGGCTGTTGCGAAGCGAGCGGCTGCGCCGCTGGCGCCTGTTCGGGCTGCTGC
>CAXUNX010000076.1:0-14349 GCA_964252545.1 uncultured Acetobacteraceae bacterium
CGCGGATCTTGAAGCCGGCGATCGCCTTCTTGGCGACCGTCTTGACCGGCTTCTGTCCGGCGATCAGCGTCAGCTCGGACACTGCCGCGTCCAGCTTCTTCTGGTCACCCGCCGCTTCGCCGACGCCCATGTTGATGACGATCTTCTCCAGGTGCGGCACCTGCATCACGTTCTTATAGCCGAACTGCTCGCGCAGCGCCGAGCGCATCTCGCCCTCGTAACGCTGCTGCATCCGCGGCATCGCGCGGGTTGCTCGTGTATCGGTCATCTGGGCCTCCTCAGCCTTCGATGATCTGGCCGGTCGCCTTGGCGACCCGCACCTTGCGGCCGTCATCCAGCACGCGGAACCCCACCTTGGTGGGCTTGCCGCTTTTCGGATCGACCAGTTTCAGGTTGGAAAGATCGATCGACGCCTCGCGCTCGATGATGCCGCCCTGCTCGCCCATCCGGCTGGGCTTGGTATGACGCTTGGCGACCCGGACGCCACGCACCACCGCCCGGCCATCCTTGGGCAACACGCTCAGCACCTCGCCCTGCTTGCCGCGATCCGACCCGGTGACGACCACGACCTGATCGCCTTTTCTGATCCGTGCGGCCATCACAGCACCTCCGGCGCCAGGGAGATGATCTTCATGAACTTGCGGGCGCGCAGCTCTCGCACCACCGGCCCGAAGATGCGCGTGCCGATCGGCTCGGACTGCTTGTTGATCAGCACCGCGGCGTTGCGGTCGAACCGGATCGCGCTGCCGTCGGCGCGTCGCACCGGAAACGACGTGCGCACGATCACCGCCTGGTGCACATCGCCCTTCTTCACCTTGCCGCGCGGAATGGCCTCCTTGATCGCCACTACGATCACGTCGCCCACCGAAGCCGATCTCCGCTTGGAGCCGCCAAGCACCTTGATGCATTGCACCCGACGCGCGCCCGAGTTGTCGGCGACATCCAGGTTGCTCTCAACAATGATCACGGCTCATGCCCCGCTATGCTGCGAGGGCGCGTGCGTCGCCGGCACCGGCGCCCCCTCGGTGGCGGCCAGGGTCGCGACCGCCGATTCGTCCAGCGTCTCCTCGGCCAGCATTTCGCCGTTGCGGCTCACCACCGCCCAGGTCTTGCGCTTGGAGATCGGCGGGCACTCGATGATGCGCACGGTGTCGCCGACCTTGCAGACATTCTCTTCGTCATGCGCCGCGTACTTCTTCGAGCGGCGGATGAACTTCTTGTAGAGCGGGTGCATCACCCGACGATCAACAAGCACCGTCACGGTCTTGTTCATCTTGTCGCTGGTCACCCGACCCGTCAGGACGCGCCTCGGCATCGCCCTTCTCCTCTCAGGACTTCGCCGCGGAGGCAGTGGCCGCCGCGACTTTCTTTGCATGAACAATCGTCTTGATGCGGGCCACCTCACGGCGCACCTCGCGCACCCGGCCGGTGCCCTCGTTCTGTCCGGTGGCCCGCTGGAAGCGTAGGTTGAACTGCTCGCGCTTCAGCTCGAGCAACTGGGTCTCCAGCTCGTCGTCGGACTTCGCGCGCAGGTCGGCGGGCTTGCTTGCTTTGGCCATCTCAAGCCTCTCCGATCCGGGTCACGACCTTGGTCTTGATCGGCAGCTTGGCGGCACCCAGCGCCAGCGCCTGCTTTGCCACCTCGGGGGGCACGCCGTCGATCTCGAACACGATGCGGCCGGGCTTCACACGCGCCACCCAGAACTCGGGCGAGCCCTTGCCCGAACCCATGCGCACCTCGGCGGGCTTGGTGGAGACCGGAACGTCCGGGAAGATGCGGATCCACACCCGGCCGGCACGCTTCATCGCACGGGTGATCGCCCGGCGCGACGCCTCGATCTGCCGCGCGGTCACCCGCTCCGGCTCAAGCGCCTTGAGGCCGAACGCGCCGAAATTCAGCGCGGTCCCGCCTTTTGCCAGCCCATGGATGCGGCCCTTGTGGGCCTTGCGATACTTGGTCCGCTTCGGAGACAACATGTTCTAGATCCTCAGTGCCGACAATGGCCGGCCTAGCGCTGCGGCGCTTGCTCGGCGGCGCGGCGATCCTGCGCCTGCGGGTCATGCGTCAGGATCTCTCCCTTGAAGATCCAGACCTTCACACCGCAGGTGCCGTAGGTGGTCTTCGCGGTCGCGACCCCGTAATCGATATCGGCGCGCAACGTATGCAGCGGCACGCGTCCTTCGCGGTACCATTCCACGCGCGCGATCTCGGCACCGCCGAGACGGCCGCCGCAATTGATCCGGATGCCCTGCGCGCCAAGACGCATCGCCGACTGCACGGCGCGCTTCATCGCGCGACGGAAGGCGACCCGGCGTTCGAGCTGCTG
This sequence comes from uncultured Acetobacteraceae bacterium, assembly GCA_964252545.1. GTDB lineage: Bacteria > Pseudomonadota > Alphaproteobacteria > Acetobacterales > Acetobacteraceae > Lichenicoccus. Next base: position 2,328 of record CAXUNX010000076.1, read on the forward strand.
GGCGATGTTCTCCGCCACCAATTGCGCCTCGATCTCCGGCTTGCGGATCTCGACGATGTTCAACGCCACGTCGGACTTCGCCATGCGGGCAAGGTCCTTGCGCAGATTGTCGATGTCCTGGCCCTTCTTGCCGATTACCACGCCCGGACGCGCCGCATAGATCGTCACGCGCGGCTTCTTGGCCGGACGCTCGATCACCACCCGGGATACGCCCGCGCCAGACAGCTTGCGCCGCAGATGGCTACGCAGCCTCAGATCGTCGTGCAGCAGCTTGGCGTAGTCGCCCCCCGCGAACCACCGGCTATCCCAGGTGCGGTTGATGCCGAGGCGAAGCCCGATCGGATTGACTTTGTGACCCATCGCTCAGGCCGCCTTCTGTTCTGAGGCCGGTGCGGGCGTGGCGGCCCGCTCGGCGACGACGATCTTCAGATGGCTGAAGAACTTCTCGATCTGCGCGGAACGGCCGCGGCCGCGCGCATGGAAGCGCCGCATCACGATCGACTTGCCCACTTCGGCATGGGTCACCACGAGCTGGTCGACGTCGAGCTGGTGGTTGTTCTCGGCGTTGGCGATGGCACTTTCCAGCGTCTTTCTCACCTGCTGGGCGATACGCCGCTTGCTGAAGGTCAGCGTGGCGACCGCCTGCGCGGCCGGCTTGTTGCGGATCAGCCCGGCCACCAGGTTGAGCTTGCGCGGGCTGATCCGGATGTTGCGGGTGATCGCCTGCGCCTCGCTTTCGGACAGCGTGCGCGGATGCTTGGGCTTGCTCATGTCAGCCGCGCCTCGCCTTCTTGTCGGACGAGTGCCCGGTGAAGGTACGGGTCGGCGAGAACTCGCCGAACTTGTGGCCGACCATGTTCTCGCTCACCTGTACTGGCAGGAACTTGTGGCCGTTATAGACGCCAAAGGTCAGGCCCACGAAGTTGGGCAGGATCGTCGAGCGGCGCGACCAGATCTTGACCACCTCGTTTCGGCCCGACGCGCGCGACGTCTCGGCCTTGTTCAGCAGGTACCCGTCCACGAACGGGCCTTTCCAGACGGAACGTGCCATCGTGCTTGCCTCTTACTTGCCGGTCTTGCGGCGACGGATGATCAGGCTGTCGGTACGCTTGTTGACGCGCGTCTTGGCGCCCTTGGTCGGCTTGCCCCACGGGGTGACCGGGTGGCGTCCACCGGAAGTGCGTCCCTCGCCGCCGCCATGCGGATGGTCAACCGGGTTCATCACCACGCCGCGATTGTGCGGACGCCGGCCCAGCCAGCGCGAACGGCCGGCCTTGCCGATCGACTGGTTCATGTTGTCGGGGTTCGACACCGCGCCCACGGTGGCCATGCATTCCGACCGCACCACGCGCAACTCGCCCGATTGCAGCTTGATCTGGGCGTAGCCGGCATCCTTGCCGACCAGCTGCACGTAGGTGCCGGCGGACCGGGCCATCTTGCCGCCCGCGCCTTGCTTCAGCTCCACATTATGGACGATGGTGCCAACCGGGATCGCCGACAGCGGCATGGCATTGCCCGGCTTGATGTCGACGCGAGCACCGGCCACCACGGAGTCGCCCACCTTCAAGCGCTGCGGCGCCAGGATGTAGGCGAGCTCGCCGTCTGCATACTTGATCAGGGCGATGAACGCGGTCCGGTTCGGGTCGTATTCCAGCCGCTCCACGGTCGCCGCCACGTCGAACTTGCGTCGCTTGAAATCAACGAAGCGGTAGCTCTGCTTGTGGCCACCGCCGCGGAACCGAGAGGTGGTGCGGCCAAAGTTGTTGCGGCCGCCGGACTTGTTCTTGCCCTCGGTCAGGGTCTTGACCGGCTTGCCCTTCCACAACTCGGTGCGGTCGATCAGCACCGTGCCGCGCAGGCTGGGAGTGACGGGATTGAAATGCCTGAGTGCCATCGTTGTTCTTTCGCGCTCAGCTCAGCCGTGCGGACAGGTCGATCGACTGCCCTTCCGCGAGCTGCACGTATGCCTTCTTGATATCGGAGCGCACGCCCGGCCGGCCCCGGAACCGCTTGCTCTTGCCTTTCTGCACCAGCGTGTTCACGCCCATCACCTTGACGTTGAACAGCGCCTCGACCGCAGCCTTGATCTGCGGCTTGGATGCCGAGATCGCGACGCGGAACACCACCTGGTTACGTTCCGAAAGCGCGGTCGCCTTTTCGGTGATAACCGGCGCCCGCACGATATCGAACATCGCCTCGCGCGAAAGCCGGGCCGCCTTCCTGCGGATCTCCAGGATGTTGGTCATGCCAGCCGCTCCTTGAGACCCTCGATCCCGGCGCGGGTGATCGCCAGCACCTCATGGTTGAGGATGTCGTAGACGTTGGCGCCGACGCTCGGCAGCACGTCAATCCGCGGCAGGTTGCGCGCCGCACGGAGGAAGGTCTCGTCGACCCGGCCGTCGACGATCAGCGCGGAGCGCCAACCGAGCACCTTGAGCTTGCTGGCGAGCTCGGTGGTCTTGCCCGAACCGTTCGCCGCGTCGAGCACCACCAGCCGGCCCTCTGCCAGCTTCTGGGACAGCGCGGAGATCAGGCCCAGGCGCCGCACCTTTTTTGGCAGGTCGTAGCCGTGGTCGCGCACCACCGGCCCATGCACGGCGCCGCCAGTGCGGAACTGCGGCGAGCGAAGGCTGCCTTGCCGCGCATTGCCGGTGCCCTTCTGCTTGTATGGCTTCTTGGTGGTGCCGGACACCTCGCCCATGCCCTTGACCTTGTGGGTGCCGGCACGCCGCTTGGCGAGTTGCCAATGCACCACGCGCGCCATGATGTCGGTGCGCGGGGTCGCCATGAAGATCTCGTCGGGCAGGCCGATGGTGCCGGCGCTGCCATTGTCGAGGGTCTTGATCTCGAGTTCCATCGCCCTCTTCCTCAGCCGGCTTCAACGGATGCCGGTTGCGCCAGGCCCGCCGGATAAGGCGCATCCGCGTGGCGCGGCTTCTTGATGGCGTCCCGCACCAGCACGAAGTCGTTCTTGGCGCCCGGGATCGCGCCGCGGATCATCAACAGGTTCTTCTCGGCGTCCACCGCTGCCACCTCGAGATTGAGGGTGGTGATCCGCTCGTGACCGAGATGGCCGGCCATCTTCTTGTTCTTGAAGGTCTTGCCCGGATCCTGCCGGTTGCCGGTGGAACCCAGCGAGCGGTGGCTCACCGACACGCCGTGGCTGGCCTCGAGGCCCGCGAAATTCCAGCGCTTCATGCCGCCGGCAAAGCCCTTGCCTTTGCTGGTGCCGGTAACGTCGACCTTCTGGCCCACCACGAAATGCGCCGCCGACAGGCTGGCGCCGATCTCCAGCACCGCATCCTCCGCGACCCGGAACTCCGCCAGCTTCTTCTTGGGCTCGACCTTGACGCGGGAGAAATGGCCGCGGTTGGGCTGCGACACGTTCTTTACCTTGGCGACCCCGGTGCCGAGCTGGAGCGCCACGTACTTGTCGCGCTCCACCGTGCGCACATCCACCACCTGCAGCGCGTCGAGGTGCAGCACGGTCACCGGCACGTGTGTCCCGTCATCCCTGAAAATCCGGGACATGCCCAGCTTCTTCGCAATCAATCCGGTACGCATCGTCTGGGCCTTACAGCTTGATCTCGACGTCCACGCCGGCGGCGAGGTCGAGCTTCATCAGGGCATCCACGGTTTGCGGCGTGGGCTCCACGATGTCGAGCAGCCGGCGGTGGGTGCGGATCTCGAACTGCTCGCGGCTCTTCTTGTCGACATGCGGCGAGCGGTTCACGGTAAACCGCTCGATATGCGTCGGCAGCGGGATGGGACCCCGAACCCGTGCACCCGTACGCTTCGCCGTGTTCACGATCTCCTTGGTGCTGTTGTCCAGCACGCGGTGATCATACGCCTTCAGGCGAATGCGGATGTTCTGGTTGTCCATCGTATCAGTCAGTCCAACTGGTCAGGTTCGGGAGGCGCACGGCAGCAATAATGGTCAGGCGGTGATCGACGCCACCACGCCGGCACCTACCGTGCGGCCACCCTCGCGGATCGCGAAGCGCAGTCCCTCATCCATGGCGATCGGAGCGATCAGCTCGACATCCATCGAGATGTTGTCGCCCGGCATCACCATCTCGGTGCCCTCGGGAAGCTGCACCACGCCGGTCACGTCGGTGGTGCGGAAGTAGAACTGCGGCCGGTAGTTGGTGAAGAACGGCGTGTGACGGCCTCCCTCCTCCTTGGTCAGGATATAGGCCTCGGCCTTGAACTTGGTGTGCGGGGTGATGGAGCCGGGCTTTGCCAGCACCTGGCCGCGCTCGACGTCCTCGCGCTTGGTGCCGCGCAGCAGGGCGCCGATATTGTCGCCGGCTTGGCCACGGTCCAGCAGCTTGCGGAACATCTCGACGCCGGTGACGATGGTCTTCACCGTGTTCTTGAGGCCCACGATCTCGATCTCGTCGCCGACATTGACGATGCCGCGCTCGACGCGGCCGGTCACCACCGTGCCGCGGCCCGAGATCGAGAACACGTCCTCGATCGGCATCAGGAAGGGCCGGTCGATCGGGCGGTCCGGCTGCGGGATGTAACTGTCCACGGCGGCCATCAGCTCGAGCACCGCGTTCTCGCCGAGCGCCGCGTCGCCGCCCTCGAGCGTGACCAGCGCCGACCCCTTGATCACCGGGATGTCGTCGCCAGGGAACTGGTAGGAGGAGAGCAGTTCGCGCACCTCCATCTCGACGAGCTCGAGCAGCTCGGGATCGTCCACCATGTCGACCTTGTTGAGGAACACCACCAGCGCAGGCACGCCGACCTGGCGCGCCAGCAGGATGTGCTCGCGGGTCTGCGGCATCGGGCCATCGGCGGCCGAAACCACCAGGATCGCGCCGTCCATCTGCGCCGCACCGGTGATCATGTTCTTCACGTAGTCGGCGTGGCCGGGACAATCGACGTGGGCGTAATGCCGGTTGCTGGTCTCGTACTCGACATGCGCGGTCGAGATGGTGATGCCGCGGGCGCGCTCTTCCGGCGCCTTGTCGATCTGATCATAGGCCGTGTAGGTGGCGCCGCCGGTCTTGGCCAGCGTCTTGGTGATCGCGGCGGTCAGCGACGTCTTGCCGTGATCCACGTGGCCGATCGTGCCGATGTTGCAATGCGGCTTGTTCCGCTCGAATTTTGCCTTAGCCATCGTCGTCTCTCCGTTGCCGCAGCCTGTCGCCCCAAGCCTGGATTCGGGCCTGGCGTCGCGTGATCGGGTTGAAAGTGGTTACCAGCGATAATGGCTGAAGGCCTTGTTGGCCTCGGCCATCCGGTGCGTGTCTTCGCGCTTCTTCACCGCGCTGCCGCGGTTGTTCACCGCATCCAGCAGCTCGTTGGAAAGACGCTCCTGCATGGTGTGCTCGCCGCGCTTGCGCGAGCTGTCGATCAGCCAGCGGATCGCCAGCGCCTGGCGGCGCTCGGTGCGCACCTCGACCGGCACCTGGTAGGTGGCGCCGCCGACCCGGCGCGAGCGCACCTCGACCGCCGGCTTCACGTTGTCCAGCGCCTCGTGGAACATGCGCACCGGATCGGCGGCAGCCCCGCCCCGGCGGCGCATGGATTCAAGCGCCCCATAGACGATGCTTTCCGCGGTCGACTTCTTGCCGTCGTACATCAGCGCATTCATGAAGCGCGTGACGACGACGTCGCCGAACTTCGGGTCCGGCAGGATCTCGCGTTTGACGGCGCGGCGGCGGCGACTCATCCTGGCTCTCCTTACTTCGGGCGCTTGGCGCCATAGAGCGACCGGCGCTGACGGCGCTTGGCGATGCCCTGCGTGTCGAGCACGCCGCGCAGGATATGGTAGCGCACGCCGGGAAGATCTTTCACGCGACCGCCGCGGATCAGCACCACGCTATGCTCCTGAAGGTTGTGCCCCTCGCCCGGAATATAGCTCACCACCTCGTAGCCGTTGGTCAGGCGCACCTTCGCGACCTTGCGCAGAGCCGAGTTCGGCTTCTTCGGCGTGGTGGTGTAGACGCGCGTGCAGACGCCGCGCTTTTGCGGGCAGCCCTGCAAGGCGGGCACCTTGTTGCGCTTGGCGGCGGGCTCGCGCCCCTTGGCGATCAGCTGGTTGATGGTCGGCATACGCCCTTGTCCCGATCCTTGAACTGTGCCGGCCGGGCCTATGGCTTCACGGATAAACGATAGCCGCCGATCACAGCAAAAAACCGCAACCGGAAGGCGATCCCTTCCGCGCGGCGATCCGGCTCGCGTGGCGGCCTGAGCTCCGTGCCTGCCGGAGCGGCGCCGCACGCTTGGGTGCTGCATTCGACGGCTGTCATGCGACCCGAAAGTCAAGACCAGCCGAGGGCGCGGAAACTACGAAGGGGGAGACGCCGAGTCAAGCGGCCTTTCATGCCGCATTCGGCTGCCGCGACAGGCGCATGCGGGCCTGTTCACCGCCCCGGAGAAGCCGGCGCGGGCGCGGTCATCGGCTGCCACGGACCGGCCGCCCGGCGCCCGGCGCACAGCCGCGGCGCGAAGCTCGCGATCAGTCCGTGGATGCGGCGCCGCAGGGTGTCGCGCTCGGCCAGCACGCGTCGGAGTTCGGCGGCGCGGGGGCCGGCCGGCAGTCCCGCGAACAGGCCGCCCCGCTGCGCCGCCACCATGTGGGGCAGGGCGGCCAGGGCGGTGAAGGTGATCGGCAGGGTCAACCCCTGGGTTTGCGCCCGGGTGAGCGCGCCCGAGAAGCCGAACGGCGGTCCGCCGGTGATCGCCGGGCCGACCGCGAAGCCGCCATTGGCGGTGAAGCTGCCGGTCAGGTCGATGGTGATGTCGTGGGCAAGCACCGGCACCTCGGGATCAGCATCGTGCGCGTCGCACTGTGCCTCGCGCGCGGCCTCGGCAAACCGCGCGGGTGTTGCCGCAGCCGCGTTGATCGCCCCCGCCGCCTGGAGCTGCTGCTGCAGCGTGTGCAGCGCGTCGCCGATGGTGACCGGCCGCGTCTCCGCCGCACAGCCCACAAGCAGCGGCAGTGCCGCCAGCATGACACCCCGCATCGATGCCTCCCGATCCCGCCACGCCGAATTCGTTACGGCGCGTGTTGGGGACAGCTTAGGATCCGGGGCGTGCTCGGAACAGGGCGCTTGGCCGGCGCACCGCTGCCAGCCCCCAGGGCAAGCGGCTGTCAGAAAGGAAGAGGATCACCGATGAAGCACGCTCCGTTCGCTGTTCTCGCCGCGGCACTCACCCTGGGCCTTAGCGGTTGCGCCATCTCCGCCATCCAGGTTCAGACCGATCTGGCAAACGCCAGGGTGGCGCTCGACGAGGCGATCAAGGCCTACGGCATCGCCAAAGGCATCGCCGATGTCGCGGTGACCGCCGATCCGGCGCTGCTGCTGCCGGTCACGGCGATCGAGGCGGTGATTGATCCGCTGATCCCGATGGCGCAAACCCTGCTCGCCGACGCCAGCGCCGATGCGGCCCAGCTCAAGCAGGTCACGCAGCAGATCACCAGCCAGGTGATCGCGGTGGAAACCTCCACCGCGCAGGTGATCAAGGTGATCCCGAACAAGTAGCACCTCCAAAAAGAAAAGGCCGGACCAGGTTGCCCCGGTCCGGCCCAGCTTTGGAGAGCCTGCGGCTTATTCTGCCGCGCGGCCCGTGACCGCAGGCGTACCTTGACCCAGCGTGTGCTGGCGGTCGCGACCTGCGGCTACGGCACGGAGCTTGTTCATCACGCTGCCGGTTCCGGCGGGGATGAGACGCCCGACGATGACGTTCTCCTTGAGGCCATTCAGCGTATCGACTTTGCCTGCCGTCGCCGCCTCCGTCAAGACCCGCGTGGTTTCCTGGAACGACGCCGCCGAGATGAACGAGTGGGTCTGCAGGCTGGCCTTGGTGATGCCCTGCAGCACCGGCATGGCATGCGCCGGGCGCTCGCCCACATGCAGCCGCTTGCCGTTCTCCGCCTCGAACTCGAAGCGGTCCACCGTCTCGCCGATCAGGTAGGTGGTGTCGCCCGGTTCCAGGATCTCCACCTTCTGCAGCATCTGGCGGACGATCACCTCGATGTGCTTGTCGTTGATCTTGACGCCCTGCAGCCGGTATACGTCCTGGATCTCGTTCACCAGGTAGTCGGACAGCGCTTCCACACCGAGCACCTTGAGGATGTCGTGCGGCACCCGCGGGCCGTCGACCAGCGGGTCGCCGCGGCGCACGAAGTCACCTTCCTGCACCGAGACGTGCTTGCCCTTGGGGACCAGGTAGTCGGTCTCCTCGCCGGTCTCGTCGTTCTTGACGATGACGCGGCGCTTGGCCTTGTAGTCCTTGCCGAACTCGATGCGTCCATCGGTCTCGGCGATGATCGCATGGTCCTTGGGACGGCGCGCCTCGAACAGTTCGGCCACCCGCGGCAGGCCGCCGGTGATGTCGCGCGTCTTGCTGCCCTCGCGCGGGATGCGGGCCAGCACGTCGCCGGCATGCACCACGGCGCCGTTCTCGACCGACAGGATCGAGTCCGGAGACAGGAAGTAGCGCGCCTCGCCGCCGTTGGACATCTTGAGCACCTCGCCCTTGGTGTCCTTGAGCTGCAGGCGGGGACGCAGATCCACGCCCTTGGCTGCCTGCTTGTAGTCGACCACCACCTTGGAGGTGAGGCCGGTGACCTCGTCCATGCGCTCAACCAGCGTGATGCTGTCGATTAGGTCGAGATATTCCACCTTGCCGGCCTGCTCGGTGATGATCGGCAGGGTGTAGGGATCCCACTCCGCAAGCTTCTGCTGACGCGCGACGGTCGCTCCTTCGTCGACCAGCAGGCGCGCCCCGTAAGGCACCCGGAAGCGGGCGCGCTCGGTTCCCTTCTCGTCGGTCAGCACGATCTCGCAGTTGCGCGACATCACCACCGGAACGTTCATGCTGTTCTGCACGACGTTGCGGTTCTTGATGGTGACCACGCCGTCATGCGAGGCCTCGACCATCGACTGCTCGGCACCACGCTGCGCCGCACCGCCGATATGGAAGGTGCGCATGGTCAGCTGGGTGCCCGGCTCGCCGATCGACTGGGCGGCGATCACCCCCACGGCCTCGCCGATGTTGACCGGGGTGCCGCGCGCGAGATCGCGTCCGTAGCAATGCGCGCAGACGCCCACCCGGCTGTCGCAGGTGAGCACCGAGCGGATCAGCATGCTTTCCACGCCCGCGCCCTCGATCATCTCGGCCTCCGCCTCGCCGATCAGGCTGTTTCGCGGCAGCACGACGCGGCCGGTGACCGGCTCCAGCACATCCACCGAGGTGGTGCGCCCGAGGATCCGCTCCGACAGCGACGAGACCACCTCGCCGCCATCCATCACCGCGCGCACGGTGAGGCCCCGCTCGGTGCCGCAATCCTCCTCGACGATGATGCAGTCCTGCGCCACGTCGACCAGGCGGCGGGTCAGGTAGCCGGAGTTGGCAGTCTTCAGCGCCGTGTCCGCGAGGCCCTTGCGGGCGCCGTGGGTGGAGGTGAAGTAGTCGAGCACCGACAGGCCTTCCTTGAAGTTGGCGATGATCGGCTGCTCGATGATCTCGCCCGACGGCTTGGCCATCAGGCCGCGCATGCCGGCAAGCTGCTTCATCTGGGCCGGGCTGCCACGCGCGCCGGAATGGCTCATCATCCACACCGAGTTGGTCGGCGTGCCGACTTCCTGCTTGGAGATCTCCTTCATCATCGCCGCCTGCACCTCGTCGGTGCAGCGCGACCAGGAATCCACCACCTTGTTGTAACGCTCCCCGGCGGTGATCAGCCCGTCCTGGTACTGCTGCTCGAACTCCTTGACTTCGGCGGTGGTGCGATCAACCAGCGTCCACTTCTCGGCCGGGATGATCATGTCGTCCTTGCCGAACGAGATCCCGGCCTTGGCAGCCTGGCCGAAGCCGAGCCCCATCAGCCGGTCGGCGAAGATCACGCACTCCTTTTGGCCGCAATGGCGGTAGACCGCGTCGATCACGTCCGAGACGTTCTTCTTGGTGAGCTGCTTGTTGATCAGCGCGAACGGCACCTGCGGATGCCTGGGCAGGATCTGCGCGATCAGCATGCGTCCGGGAGTGGTCACCACCGTGATGCGCAGCTTGGCCCCGTTGGCATCCACGGTCTCGAAGCGCGCGCGGATCTTGTCGTGCAGCTTGATCGCCTTGGCGCTCAGCGCGAACTCGATCTCGCCGATGGCGCCGAACGCAGGCGCTCCGGCGGCGGTGAGCTTGCCGTCGGCATCGTACTCGCTCTGGTCGGGAGTCGCGCGGAACTCCGCGGTCTCAAGCGAGAGATAGTACAGCCCGAGCACGATGTCCTGGCTCGGCACGATGATCGGCTTGCCATTGGCGGGGCTGAGGATGTTGTTGGTCGACATCATCAGCACGCGCGCCTCGAGCTGGGCTTCCAGCGACAGCGGCACGTGCACCGCCATCTGGTCGCCATCGAAGTCGGCGTTGAACGCCGTGCACACCAGCGGGTGCAGCTGGATCGCCTTGCCCTCGATCAGCACCGGCTCGAATGCCTGGATGCCAAGCCGGTGCAGGGTGGGTGCGCGGTTCAGCATCACCGGATGCTCGCGGATCACCTCCTCGAGGATGTCCCACACCTCGGGACGCTCCTTCTCCACCATGCGCTTGGCCGCCTTGATGGTGGTGGCGTGGCCGTACTTCTCGAGCTTGCTGTAGATGAAGGGCTTGAACAGCTCGAGCGCCATCTTCTTGGGCAGGCCGCACTGGTGCAGCTTGAGCTCGGGCCCCACCACGATCACCGAACGGCCGGAATAATCCACCCGCTTGCCGAGCAGGTTCTGGCGGAAGCGGCCCTGCTTGCCCTTGAGCATGTCGGACAGCGACTTCAGCGGACGCTTGTTGGCTCCGGTGATGGCGCGACCGCGGCGGCCGTTGTCGAACAGCGCGTCCACGCTCTCCTGCAGCATGCGCTTCTCGTTGCGCACGATGATGTCGGGCGCGCGCAGCTCGATCAGGCGCTTCAACCGGTTGTTGCGGTTGATGACGCGGCGATAGAGGTCGTTCAGGTCCGAGGTCGCGAACCGGCCGCCGTCCAGCGGCACCAGCGGACGCAGCTCGGGCGGGATCACCGGCACCACGTCCAGGATCATCCAATCCGGGTGGGAGCCGCTCTCGGCGAACGCCTCGATCAGCTTCAGCCGCTTGACGAGCTTCTTGCGCTTGGCCTCCGAGGTGGTCTCCTTGAGGTCGGCGCGGAGCTTCACCTTCTCGGCGTCGCAATCGATCTCGCGCAGCACCGACTTGACCGCCTCGGCGCCGATGCCGAAGCGGAAATCATCGCCAAACTCGTCCTGCTTGGCGAGCAGCTGGTCCTCGGTCAGCAGCTGGTGCAGCTTGAGATCGGTCGCCCCCGGCTCGAGAACCACGTAGCTCTCGAAATACAGGATCTTCTCCAGCTCCTTCAGGGTCAGGTCGACCATGAGGCCGATCCGACTCGGCAACGACTTCAGGAACCAGATGTGCGCCACCGGGCTGGCCAGCTCGATATGGCCCATGCGCTCGCGGCGCACCTTGGCCAAGGTGACCTCGACACCGCACTTCTCGCAGATGATGCCGCGGAACTTCATCCGCTTGTACTTGCCGCACAGGCACTCGTAGTCCTTGATCGGACCGAAGATGCGCGCGCAGAACAGGCCGTCCCGCTCCGGCTTGAACGTGCGGTAGTTGATGGTCTCCGGCTTCTTGATCTCGCCATACGACCAGGAGCGGATCTGCTCCGAAGACGCCAGCTGGATCTTGATCTGGTCGAAGGTCACCGCTTGGCCGGTCTGGCCAAGGATCTTCATCAGTTCGTTCATGCGCGATCACCCCACAAAGGGAAGGTAGGAGCCAGGGGTGCCGCCCCTGGGCTCCGCTGAGGCCACGAGGCCCCAGATCCCGATTCAGTTATTGCTCTGCTCGAGATCGACGTTCAGGCCGAGGGATTTCAGTTCCTTGACCAGCACGTTGAAGCTTTCGGGGATGCCGGCCTCGAAATCTTCCTGCTCCCGCACGATGGCTTCATAAACCTTGGTGCGGCCGGACACGTCGTCCGACTTCACCGTCAGCATCTCCTGCAGCG
>CAXUNX010000077.1:0-14181 GCA_964252545.1 uncultured Acetobacteraceae bacterium
GTTCCGCAATCCGGTGTGGATGACCGGCGAGCAGCCCGCCGCGTCGGGGGCCCGTGCACCGCTCACGATGGGAGGGGTTTGGGCGGCGCGGCTTCGGTGATCACCCGCGCGCCCCGTGCGTAGGTCAGCCACGCCCATGCCCAGTTGACATACACCAGCACCCGGTTGCGTGCGCTGACCAGAAGCAGCAGATGCACCGCGCTCCACACCACCCAGGCCGGAAAGCCGCGCAGCCGCACCGCGCCGAAATCCGCCACCGCACTCGACCGGCCGATCACCGCAAGCTGGCCGTAATCCCGGAAGTGGAACGGCCGGGGAGCCGGCCGGCCAGCCAGGCGTGCCGCGATCAGCTTGCCCACATAGGCGCCCTGCTGCTTGGCGACCGATCCCAGCGCCGGCAGCGGCTTGCCGCCGGCGGCGGTCTGCCGGCTCGCATCGCCAACAACGAAGATCTCGGGGTGGCCCGGCAGGCTGCAATCGGGCTCCACCTCGACCAGTCCGCCACGCCCAGGCTTGACCGAAAGCCAATCGGCGACCGGCGTGGCCTCGGTGCCGGCGGCCCAGAACACGGTGCGGGCGTCGATGCGCTCGCCGCCGGCGGTGACGCCGTCGGGGCGGACATCCTGCACCGGCGTGTTCAGCAGCAGCGTGACCCCGAGCGAGCGCAGCCGCCCGGCCGCGTAGTCCGACAGCCGCTCCGGAAACGAGGCGAGCACGCGCGGCCCGGCGTCGCACACCACGATCCGGGCATCCGCGGGCCGGATGCGGCGGAAATCGCGCGCCAGGGTCACCCGCGAAAGCTCGGCGATGGCGCCGGCAAGCTCCACCCCGGTCGGGCCGCCGCCGATGATGACAAAGGTGAGCAGGGAGCGGACTTCCGCCGGGTCGGCGGCCCGCTCCGCCTTCTCGAAGGCCTCCAGCAGCCGGCGCCGAAGCGTCTGTGCGTCCGCCAGGGTCTTCAGGGCGGTGCTGTTGGACTGCCATTCGGCATGGCCGAACCAGGAGTAGACCGAACCGGTGGCCAGCACGAGGGTGTCATAGCACAGCCGTCCGCTCGCCTGCAGCGTGACCGAGCGCTGCGCAGGGTCCGCGCCGCAGAGCGTGTCCATCACCACCACGACGTTGCGGCGGTTGCGGAACATCGAGCGGATCGGCAAGGCGATGTCGGATCCGGACAGGGCGGCGGTGCCGACCTGGTAGAGCAGCGGCTGGAACAGGTTGTGGTTGGTCCGGTCAACCAGCACGATCTCGACCGCGGTGCTGCGCGCGGCGCGAACCAGGGCCTGCGCGGCGTTGCTGCCGCCGAAGCCCGCGCCAACAATCACGACTCTGTGAGGACGGCTGACGTGGTTGCCGGCGGGTGAGCGGGCGGTCGGCTCCGGGATATGGGGCGCGTGTCGCGACATGGCGGTGCGGATCTCCGTGGATCGTCACGGCTCCGTTCACCACATCCGGCGCCAGCCCGGTGCAGCCCGTGCCTGGCGCAAACGAGCCGTGAACCAAGCTGGTTGCAGAGCCCGCGAAAGGTCGTGTAAGCCCAGCGCGTGACCGAGCGGTCAGCGGCGCAACAGGACGCCAGCCACCGCCGACCGTGCAGCCGGCAGGCTGCCCGGCTTCTGTTGAGGACATACCATGCAAAGCCTCACCCGCACTGCAACGGTGATCCTGGCTGCTTGCGCCGCTGCCTGGATCGCACCCCTCCGCGCGACGGCGCAGCGGCCGCCCGCAGGCCCGCCGGTGGTCGGCGTGTCCCCGGTGCGCGAGGCGCCGGTGACCACGACGAGCCAGTATGTCGGGCGCGTCCAGGCGATCGACAGCGTGGCACTGATCGCCCGCGTCACCGCCTTCCTGGAGCAGCGGCTGTTCACCGAAGGCTCGGACGTCAAGAAGGGCCAGCTGCTTTACGTGCTGGAGCAGGGACCGTTCCAGGCGCAGGTGCTGGCCCAGCAGGGCAACCTCGACCAGGCGCAGGCCAACGTGAAGAACGCCTCGGTGAACTTCCAGCGGCAGCAGGCGCTGCTCAACACGCCCGCCGGCCAGAAGCAGGCGTTCGACAACGCGCTCGCCACCGCCCGCGGCAACGCCGGCGCGGTGCTCACCGCCCAGGGCAACCTGCAGGCCGCCCAGATCAACCTGAACTACACCGAGATCCGCTCGCCGATCGACGGGCGCATCACCGCAACCGCGGTCAACCAGGGCAACGTGGTCAGCCCCACCAGCGGCACCCTCGCCACCGTCGTCAGCCAGGACCCGATGTACGTCGCCTTCCCCATCGCCACCCGTGACGTGGTGTCGCTGCAGAAGAAGTACGCGGCCTCCGGCGGCCTCGGCGCCGCCAAGATCAAGCTGCTGCTGACCAACGGCGACAGCTACGACCAGAACGGCACGCTGGACTATGTCGCCCCCACCGTCGCCACCAACACCGACACCATCACCCTGCGCGCGACGGTGCCCAATCCCGAGCGCGACGGCGGCGACAAGGGCGGCGTCAGCACGCGCCAGCTGGTGGACGGCGCTTTCGTCACCGTGCTGATCTCGGATCCGCACCCGGTGAACGCCCTGCTGATCCCGCGCGCCGCGGTGCTTTCGGACCAGCAGGGCGACTACGTGTTCACCGTGGACGCGCAGAACAAGGTGGCCCGCGCCAACGTCAAGCTCGGCGAGGGCAACGGTGCCGACCAGGTGGTGCAGTCCGGGCTCACGGCGGGAGAGCGGATCGTGGTCGACGGCCTGCAGCGCGTGCACGCCGGCGCGGTGGTCAAGCCGGCGGCGCCGGAGGCCGACATCGGCACGGCGGGACCATCCCCCACCGGTGCGCCTTCGCCGCCGGCCGGCAAGGCCGTGGCCGCCAGCGGCGCCGGCAGTCCCTCGCAGGCCCCCGCCACCACGCCGGACCGGCATTAAGGCGGCTGGCACTGAAGCGGCTGGCACTGAAGCAGCTGGCACTGAAGCGGCTGGCACCGAAGTGACGGCGTTGCACGGGCAAGAAAGGGGAGTGCTGGGATGATTTCCGGAGTGTTCATCGACCGGCCGCGGCTTGCGATCGTGATCGCGATCGTCATCACCCTGGCCGGCGTGGTCGGCCTGACCCGGATCCCGGTGGCGCAGTTCCCCGACATCGTGCCGCCGCAGGTGCAGGTGTCGGCGACCTATCCCGGCGCGTCGGCCAGCGTGGTGGAGGCCTCGGTGGCGCAGCCGATCGAGGCGCAGGTCGTCGGCGTCGACAAGATGATCTACATGCGTTCGGTGAGCGGCAATGACGGCTCCTACAACCTGACCGTCAGCTTCCTGCTGGGCAGCAACCCGGACATCGACACCGTCAACGTGCTCAACCGGGTGCAGACCGCCAACGCGGAGCTGCCGTCCACCGTTCAGGCGGAGGGCCTCACCGTCCAGAAGCGCTCCTCGGCGATCCTGATGTTCGTGAACTTCTTCAGCCCGACCGCCGCCTTCGACCCGCTGTTCATCGCCAACTACATGACCATCAACGTGATCGACGAGGTGTCGCGCACGCTGGGCGTGGGCCAGGCGTCGCTGCTGTCGCGGCAGAAATACTCGATGCGTGTCTGGTTCGAGAACAACCGGCTGGTGCAGCTCGGCCTTTCGCCCAGCGACATCATCAGCGCCATCCAGGGCCAAAGCCAGGTCGCGGCGGTGGGCCGGATCGGCGCGCGTCCGACCGGTCCCGACCAGCAGTACCAGCTCAACGTGCAGACCCAGGGGCGGCTGGTCACCACCAAGCAGTTCGGCGACATCGTGATCCGCGCCAACCCGGACGGGTCGTCGCTGAAGCTCAAAGACGTGGCCCGCCTCGAGCTCGGCGCCCAGACGCTGGACTCGGAATCCCGCTTCGACGAGAAGCCCTCGGTGGCGCTTGCGATCTATCTGGCCCCGGGCGCCAACGCGCTCGATACCGCCACCTCGATCAGGCACCTGCTGGAGCGGCTGTCGCACCGCTTCCCGCCGGGGCTGAGCTACAACGTCACCTATGACAGCACCGACTTCGTGCGCGACACCGTCCAGGAGGTGCTCAAGACGGTGTTCGAGGCGTTCGTGCTGGTGGTGCTGGTGGTGTTCCTGTTCCTCGGCAGCGTGCGCGCCACCATCATCCCGACCTGCGCCGTGCCGGTCAGCCTGATCGGCGCCTTCGCCGGCATGGTGGCACTCGGCTTCTCCGCCAACACCGTGTCGCTGCTGGCGATGGTGCTGGCGATCGGCATCGTGGTCGACGACGCGATCGTGGTGGTGGAGAATGTCGAGCGGGTGATGGAGGAGGAGCCGGAGCTTTCCCCGGCGGACGCCGCCAAGAAGGCGATGGGGCAGATCACCGGGCCGATCATCGCCATCACCCTCGTGCTGCTGTCGGTGTTCGTGCCGATCGCCTTCATTCCCGGCCTGTCGGGCGTGCTGTTCCAGCAGTTCGCGGTGACCATCTGCCTCGCCATGCTGATCTCGGCGCTGAACGCGCTGACCCTGTCGCCCGCCCTGTGCGGCGTGTTCCTGCGCCACACCGGGCCGCGGCGCGGCATCATGGGCCGGGTGCTGAACGGTATCGACCATACCCGCAACGGCTACTCGCGCATCGTCAGCCGGCTGCTTCGCTTCGCCCTGGGCGGCGTGCTGGTGGTCGCGCTGTGCGCGTTCGGCGTCTACGTGATCCAGCGCACGCTGCCGCTCGGCTTCCTGCCCGAGGAGGACCAGGGAGGCTTCTTCACCGTTGTGCAGCTGCCGGACGGAGCCTCGGTGGCGCGCACCAGCGCCGTGGTGAGCCGGGTCGAGAAGATGGAGCGTGCGCTGCCCGGCTCGCTGCACACGTTCGGGGTGATCGGCTACTCCTTCCTCGACACCGTGCAGGAGCCCAATGCCGGCTTCGTGTTCACCCGGCTGAAGCCGTTCGCCGACCGCACCGCGCCCGACACCCATGTGCAGGCGCTGCTCGGCCGGATGTTCGGCGAGTCGCAATCCATCCGCGCCGCCACCGTGTTCCCGTTCAACCTGCCGCCGATCATCGGGCTGTCTCCGGGCGGCGGCTTCGAGTACGAGCTCGAGGGGCTGCAGGGCCAGGATCCGCAGCAGCTCGGCCGCGCCATGCTCGGCCTGATCAGCACCGCGAACAGCGATCCGAGGCTGGCGCGGGTGTTCTCGACCTTCACCGCCACCAACCCCTCGATCTACCTCAACATCGATCGCACCAAGGCGCAGGCGCTGGGCGTCAACATCAACGACATCTTCACCGCCCTGCAGGCCACGCTCGGCAGCGTCTATGTCAACGATTTCAACCTGTTCGGCCGGGTGTGGCAGGTCAACGTGCAGGCCGAGGCGCGCGACCGCTCCAGCATCGACAATCTGTGGCAGATCTATGTGCGCAACAGCAGCGGCGGCACCGTGCCGCTGCGCTCCCTGGCCAGCATGCAGATCGTCACCGGGCCGCAGGCGATCACCCGCTACAACAACTACCGCGCGATCACCATCAATGGCGGCCCGGCCCCCGGGGTGTCGTCCGGAACCGCGCTTGCGGCCATGAGCCAGATCTCCGCGCGCACGCTGCAGAACGGCTACGACTACGAGTGGACCAGCACCGCCTACCAGGAGGTCCAGGCCAGCGGCAAGACCGGCATCATCCTGGCGATGGCGCTGCTGTTCGCCTACCTGTTCCTGGTCGGGCTGTATGAAAGCTGGGTGATCCCGATCCCGGTGCTGCTGGCGGTGGCTGTGGGCGTGCTGGGCGCGATGTTCGGCATCCGCATCGCCGGCCTGTCGCTCGATCTCTACGCCCAGATCGGGCTGGTGGTGCTGATCGCGCTTTCCGCCAAGAACGGCATCCTGATCGTCGAGTTCGCCAAGGAGCGGCGGGAAGCCGGCGAGAGCATACGCGACGCGGCACAGCAGGGCGCCCACATGCGGTTCCGCGCGGTGATGATGACCTCGTTCGCCTTTATTCTCGGGCTGCTGCCGCTGGTGACCGCGACCGGGGCTGCGGCACTCTCTAGGCGCGACGTCGGCACGCCGGTGTTTGCCGGCATGCTGGCCGCAAGCGGCGTCGGCATCTTCATCATCCCGATGCTCTACGTCACCTTCCAGAGCATGCGCGAATGGGCGCATCGCAGGGTCGGCTTCGGCCGGCACCAGCACCCGCCCGAGCAAGCCCCCCGCACGAACACCCAGACCCGCGACCGGCCCTGAGCGCGGGTTCGAGCTCGCCGCGTTTCGGTTCTGCGCGCGCCCGCAAGATCGAGATTTCGTGATCGGAAGCCGGGCGGTTTGCCGATAGCTTCCGGGCTGACCGGCGCGTTGGATACCGGGAATCGGCGCAATGCCGCACCCGGCCACCCGCGGCCGTGCGGCTCGGGCATTCCGGGCTGGTCCGCGTCATGCAGGCCGCAGACGCCCTGAACCGAACCGGCGGTCGGCGGCAAGCCGATCCGCGTCACCACGGAGGACGGATCTTCATGCGTTCACTAGCCGATCACCTCGGACGCGGTTCGTTCCTTTCGGCGCCGGACGGCGGCGGCGCACCCGGCGGCATCGACCAGCTTTGCATCAACACGATCCGCACCCTGGCGATGGACGCGGTGCAGAAGGCGAATTCCGGCCATCCCGGCACGCCGATGGGCCTGGCCCCGGTGGCCTACACGCTGTGGCAGGAGGTGCTGCGCTACGACCCGTCCGAGCCGCGCTGGCCGGGGCGTGACCTGTTCGTGCTGTCGGTCGGCCACGCCTCGATGCTGCTCTACGCGCTGATCTATCTCACCGGCGTGAAGGAGATCCGCGACGCCGACCATGAGGGCCACGAGATCCAGCCGGGCGGCCCCTCGCTGACCATCGACGATCTCAAGCAGTTCCGGCAGATGAGCAGCAAGACCCCGGGACACCCCGAATACCGCTTCACCTCCGGGGTCGAGACCACCACCGGCCCGCTCGGCCAGGGCTGCGGCAACTCGGTCGGCATGGCGATGGCCGCCAAATGGATGGCCGAGCGCTACAACAAGCCCGGCTTCACCCTGTTCGACAGCCATGTCTACGTGCTGTGCGGCGACGGCGACATGATGGAGGGGGTGGCCAGCGAGGCCGCCTCCACCGCTGGCCATCTCGGCCTGTCGAACCTCACCTGGATCTATGACAGCAACCGGATCAGCATCGAGGGCTCCACCGAGCTGGCCTTCACCGAGAACACCCACCAGCGCTTCGAGGCCTATGGCTGGGCGGTCTCCGAGGTGCCGGACGCCAACGACACCAAGCTGGTGCGCCAGCGGCTCGAGGACGTGAGAACCATCACCGACCGGCCGAGCATGATCGTCGTGCACAGCACCATCGGCTTTGGCGCGCCGCACAAGGCGGGCACCAAGGAGGCGCACGGCGAGCCGCTCGGCGCCGACGAGGTCAAGGGCGCCAAGCGCAGCTTCGGCTTCCCCGAGGACGGGCAGTTCTTTGTGCCCGACGGGGTGCAGGCGCATTTCGCCGAAGGCATCGGCAAGCGCGGCGCCGGCCTCAGCCGCGACTGGTATGCGCTGCTCGACCGCTACCGTGCCGAGTATCCCGAGCTCGCGGCCGAGCTCGACATGATCAACGAGCACACGCTGCCGGAGGGCTGGGACAAGGAGATCCCGGTGTTCGAGGCGAACCCCAAGGGCGTGGCCTCGCGCGAAAGCTCGGGCAAGGTGCTGAACGCGATCGCGCCGCACCTGCCCTGGCTGATCGGCGGCGCCGCCGACCTGTCGCCTTCCACCAAGAGCGACCTCAAGTTCCAGGGCGCGGGCAGCTTCCAGCCGCACGCCTATGGCGGCCGCAACCTGCATTTCGGGGTGCGCGAGCATGCCATGGGCTCGATCTGCAACGGCATCGCGCTGTCCGGCCTGCGGCCGTACTGCTCGGGCTTCCTGATCTTCAGCGACTACATGAAGCCGCCGATCCGGCTGGCGGCGATCATGGAGCTGCCGGTGATCTATATCTTCACCCACGACAGCATCGGCGTCGGCGAGGACGGCCCCACCCACCAGCCGATCGAGCAGCTGGCGCAGCTGCGCGCCACCCCTGGCCTGCTCACCATCCGGCCGGGAGACGCCAACGAGGTCGCCGAAGCCTGGCGGGTGGTGCTTCCGCTCAAGGAGCAGCCCGCGGTGCTAGCGCTGAGCCGCCAGCCGATGCCGACGCTCGACCGCAGCAAGTATGCGCCGGCATCCGGGCTGGCCAAGGGCGCCTACGTGCTCGCCGACAGCCAGGGCGGCCTGCCGGACGTGATCCTGATCGCCACCGGCACCGAGCTCGGGCTCGCCGTCGGCGCGTTTGAGACCCTCAAGGACGAGGGGATCAAGGCGCGGGTGGTGTCGATGCCGTGCTGGGAGCTGTTCGAGCAGCAGGACCAGGAATACCGCGATGCCGTGCTGCCGCCGCAGGTCACCGGACGGGTGGTCATCGAGCAGGCGGCGGCGATGGGTTGGGATCGCTATGCGGGCGCCAGCGGCAGCATGATCGTCATGCGCACCTTCGGCGCCTCGGCGCCGCTCGGCGCGCTGATGGAGAAATTCGGCTTCACGCCCGAGCGGGTGCTGGAAGCGGCGCGCAAGCAGGCCAAATCGAACAAGGAAGCGTGACATGAACGTTGTGCAGAAGCCCCCCGGCGCGGCTGCGACGGGCAACCCGCTGCAGATGCTGGAACAGTTCAAGCAGTCCCCATGGCTTGATTTCATCCAGCGTTCCTTTGTGCAGGAAGGCAAGCTCGACGCCCTGGTGCGTGAGGACGGCCTCAAGGGCGTCACCTCGAACCCCTCGATCTTCGAAAAGGCGATGGGGCACGGCACCGACTACGACGAGCAGTTCAAGCAGCTGGTCGCCGGCGGCAACGCTTCCACCAGCGCGCTCTACGAGACCCTGGCGATCGACGACATCCGCGCCGCCGCCGGCGTGCTGAAGCCGGTATGGGACCAGACGCAGGGCCTCGACGGTTATGTCAGCCTCGAGGTCTCCCCCTATCTCGGTCTGCGCACCGAGGAGACCATCGTCGAGGCGCGGCGCCTTTGGGAGGCCGTCGACCGCCCCAACCTGATGGTCAAGGTTCCGGGCACCGAGCCCGGGATCCCGGCGATCCGGACGCTGATCTCCGAAGGCATCAACATCAACGTGACGCTGCTGTTCTCGCGCGCCGCCTACGAGACGGTGCTTGAGGCCTATCTCCAGGGGCTGGAGGAGCGCCACGCCAAGGGGCTCGACATCAGCCACGTCGCCAGCGTCGCCTCGTTCTTTGTCAGCCGGATCGACGGGCTGATCGACAAGGAGATCGACAGGCGGCTGGCGAACAACGACCCGGACTCCGCGACGCTGAAGACCCTGCGCGGCAAGGTCGCGATCGCCAACGCCAAGATGGCCTACCAGCATTACCTGCAGGTCTCGGCCAGCGAGCGCTGGCAGACCCTGGCCAAGGCCGGCGCCAATCCGCAGCGCCTGCTGTGGGCCAGCACCGGCACCAAGGACAAGGCCTACAGCGACGTGCTGTATGTCGAGGAGCTGATCGGCGCCGACACCGTCAACACCATGCCGCCGGCCACCATGGACGCGTTTCGCGACCATGGCCGTCCGCGCAACGCCTTGGTCGAGGACGTCGAGGGCGCCAGGCACGTGCTCGACGAGATCGAGCGGCTCGGCATCGACCTGGACGGCGTCACCACCAAGCTGGTCAAGGACGGCGTGTCGTCGTTCTCCGACGCCTTCGACGACCTGCTCGGCGCGGTGGCCGCCAAGCAGATGAAGCTGAACGGCGATCGGCTTTCGCGCACCGAGATCAGCCTGCCGCCGTCGCTCGAGGAAGGCTTCAAGGCCAGCCTCGAGGCGTGGCGCAAGGACGGCACGGTGCGGCGGCTCTGGGAGCGCGAGGCGTCGGTGTGGACCGGCAAGGACGAAGGCAACTGGCTCGCCTGGCTCGACATCATCGACGAGCGGCTGGCGAACCTCGACGAGCTGACCAGCTTCCAGCGCGAGGTGAAGCAGCGGGGGTTCCAATCCGTGCTGCTGCTCGGCATGGGCGGCTCGAGCCTCGGCCCCGAGGTGCTCGCCGAGACCTTCGGCCAGCGCGGGGGCTTCCCCCGGCTGCACGTGCTCGACAGCACCGACCCGCAGCAGGTGGTGGCGTTCGAGCGGAAGGTCGACCTCGCCAGCACCCTGGTGATCGTGTCGTCGAAATCGGGCGGCACGCTCGAGCCCAACATCCTCAAGGCGTATTTCTTCGACCGCATGAAGCAGGCGGTGGGCGCCGACAAAGCGGGTGCGCAGTTCGTGGCGGTCACAGATCCCGGCTCGCACATGGAGTCGGTCGCCAAGTCCGACGGCTTCTGGAAGATCTTCTACGGCAACAAGCAGATCGGCGGCCGCTATTCGGTGCTGTCCAACTTCGGCCTGGTGCCGGCGGCGGCGGCCGGCATCGACCTGCCGGAGTTCCTCGAGGCGGCGCAGCGGATGGAATATGCCTGCGGCCCCGGCTCGCCGCCGCTGCAGAACCCGGGCGTGCAGCTCGGCACGGCGCTGGGCGTCGCCGCCAAGCACGGCCGCGACAAGGTCACCATCGTGGCCTCCCCCGCGATCACCGACATGGGCGCCTGGCTGGAACAGCTGATGGCGGAATCCACCGGCAAGAACGGGCTCGGCCTGGTCCCGGTCGACGACGAGACGCTGGCTTCCCCCGAGCATTACGGCGACGACCGCATCTTCTGCTATCTGCGCCTGGCCGACTCGCCCGACGCGGCGCAGGACTCGGCGGTGGCGGCGCTGAAGCAGGCCGGCCAGCCGGTGGTGACGATCTCGCTTTCCTCGCCGCTGCAGATCGTCCAGGAGTTCTTCCGCTGGGAGTTCGCAACCGCGGTCGCCGGCTCCATCATCGGCATCGACGCGTTCGACCAGCCCGATGTCGAGGCCAGCAAGGTGGAAACCCGCAAGCTGACCGACGCCTATAACCAGAGCGGCACCTTGCCGGACGAGGCCCCGTTCGCGACCGACGGCGCGTTCAGCCTGTTCGCCGACGACGCCAACGCACGCGCGCTGACTGGGGCGGCCGGTGACGGCTCGCTCGAGGCGGTGCTCAAGGCGCATTTCGACCGCGTCAAGCCGGGCGACTACGTGGCGCTGCTGGCCTACATCCAGCGCGATCCCGAGACCCGCGCCTGGATCCAGTCGTCTCGCCTGGCGGTCCGCGACGCCCAGCACGTGGCCACCTGCGCCGAGTTCGGGCCGCGCTTCCTGCACTCCACCGGCCAGGCCTACAAGGGAGGGCCCAACAGTGGGGTGTTCCTGCAGGTCACTGCCGATGATGTGTCGGATGTCGCGGTGCCGGGCGAGAAATACACCTTCGGAATCGTCAAGGCGGCGCAGGCGCGCGGCGATTTCGACGTGCTCGCCGAGCGCGGCCGCCGCGCGCTTCGCGTCCACATCAAGGGCAGCCTCCAAGCCGGGCTCGCGCGTCTCGGCGCGGCGATCAAGCAAGCCGTCGCCTGAACAAACCGCCGGGCGCAGGCGCCCGGCCTGGCTTCATTCTTCCCGGAGATGCACATGCAGATCGGCGTCATTGGCCTTGGCCGCATGGGCGGCAACATCTCGGTACGGCTTTCCCGCCATGGCCACGAGGTCGTGCTGTTTGACCAGGACCCCAAGGTGGTGTCGGAGGTGCATGGGCGCGCCGAGCACAGCGCCATGGCCACCGGCCTCGCCGACATGGTGAACAAGCTGTCGGCACCGAAGACGGTGTGGGTGATGCTGCCGGCCGGAAGCATCACCGAGCAGGCGGTGGAAACGCTGGCGGGCCTGATGTCGAGCGGCGACATCATCATCGACGGCGGCAACAGCTTCTACAAGGACGACATCCGCCGCGCCCGGACGCTGCGCGAGCGTGGCATCCAGTATGTCGATGTTGGAACCTCCGGAGGCGTGTGGGGGCTGGAGCGCGGCTACTGCATGATGATCGGAGGCTCGCAGCAGGCGCTGGATCATATCGACCCGATCCTTGCGGCGCTAGCACCCGGAAGCGGCGACATCAGCCGCACCCCCGGCAGGCGCGGCGAGCTCGATCCGCGCGCCGAGCAGGGCTACCTGCATTGCGGTCCCGCAGGCTCCGGCCATTTCGTGAAGATGGTGCATAACGGCATCGAGTACGGCATCATGGAGGCCTACGCCGAAGGCTTCGACGTGATGCGCAGCAAGAGCTCGCACGACCTGCCGGAGGAAGAGCGCTTCGACCTCAACATGGCGGACATCGCCGAGGTGTGGCGCCGCGGCAGCGTGGTGTCGTCCTGGCTGCTCGACCTGTGCGCCTCGGCGCTGGCCAAGAACGAGTCGCTCTCCGACTATACCGGCCAGGTGGCGGATTCCGGCGAGGGCCGCTGGACCATCGAGGCGGCGATCGAGGAGGCGGTGCCGGTGCCGGTGCTGACCGCAGCCCTGTTCACCCGCTTCCGCAGCCGGACCGGCAACAATTTCGGCGAGAAGCTGCTTTCGGCGATGCGCTTCCAGTTCGGCGGCCATGTCGAGCAGCACCTGACCGAGAAGAAGCATGGCGGCGAGGTTTCGGAGGTGAAGGGCTGAGGCATGGATGCGTCCTCCGACGACCTCCGGGCCTCCGACCAGGACGAGCAGGAGCGGCCGAAGCGGAGCCCGCCCTGCACGCTGGTGATCTTCGGCGGCGGCGGCGACCTGACCAAGAGGCTGCTGGTTCCCGCGATCTACAACCTGGTCTGCGCCGGCCTGCTCGATGAAAGCTTTTCCATTGTGGCGGTGGATTGGGCCGATCTCAGCACCGAAGGGTTGCGCGACCAGCTCGGCCGCACGATGCGCGACTTTGTGGCGCAGCGCAAAGCCAATGCCGCGACCTTGCAGGAAACCGCCTGGGAATGGCTGAGCGGGCGCGTCTCCTATCTGCGCGGCAGCTTCGACGATCCCGCCACCTACAAGGATCTTGCCGATCGTTGCGGCGCCGGCAACTGCGTGTTCTATCTGGCGGTGGCGGCGCGGTTCTTCGGAACGATCGTGGCCCGGCTCGAAGCGGGCGGCCTCACCGGCGAGGACGAGCACCGCTTCCGCCGGGTGGTGGTGGAGAAGCCGTTCGGCTCCGACCTCGACTCCGCCCGCGCACTCAACACCAAGCTGCTGGCGTCGCTCGCAGAAAGCCAGATCTACCGGATCGATCATTATCTCGGCAAGGAAACCGTCCAGAACATCCTGGCGATGCGCTTCTCCAACGGCTTCTTCGAGCCGCTCTGGAACCGCCAGAACATCGATCACGTGCAGATCACCGTCGCCGAGACGGTGGGCGTGGAAAAGCGCGGCCGCTTCTACGAAGGCACCGGGGCGCTGCGCGACATGGTGCCCAACCACATCATGCAGCTGCTCGCCATGGTGGCGATGGAAGCGCCCACCTCGTTCGACGCCGACGCGGTGCGCGACGAGAAATCCAAGGTGATGACGGCGATCCACCAGGTCGACTGGCGCGACACGGTGCGCGGCCAGTACCTGGCCGGGATCATCGCCGGGCGGCCGATGATCGGCTATCGCGACGAGCCCGACGTGGATCCCGAATCCGGCGCCGAGACTTTCGCCGCCCTCAAGCTCAGCATCGACAACTGGCGCTGGGCCGGGGTGCCGTTCTATTTGCGCACCGGAAAGCGCCTGACCCAGCGCAAGACCGAGATCGCGGTGCACTTCAAGCAGGCGCCCTATGCGCTGTTCCGCGACACCCCAGTCGACAAGCTCACGCCCAACATCCTGGTGCTGCAGATCCAGCCAAGCGAGGGCGTCACCATGCAGTTCTCGGCGAAGATGCCGGGCCCGGTGGTCAAGCTCGGCGGCGTGCGCATGAAGTTCGACTATGCCGACTGGTTCCAGGAAGGTCCCAGCACCGGCTACGAGACGCTGATCTATGACTGCCTGATCGGCGACGCCACCTTGTTCCAGCGCGCCGACAACGTCGAGGCGGGCTGGCGCGTGGTGCAGCCGGTGCTCGACGCCTGGAACGGCGGCAACGGCGAGCTGTCGTTCTATGCCGCCGGGCGCCCCGGCCCGGACGATGCGGACGCGCTGCTGACGCGGGACGGCCGCCACTGGCTGAGGCTGACCTCGTGATCGCCTCGAGCCCGCGTCGCGACGGCGCCAGCCCGGTGGTCCGGCTGCTGGTCTCCGACATCGACGGCACCCTGGTCACTCCCGACA
>CAXUNX010000078.1:0-14175 GCA_964252545.1 uncultured Acetobacteraceae bacterium
CGGCCCAACCGGCGCGGGGCGCCGGCCTGGCCGCTGCTGCTGCTGGGCGTGATCGGCGCGGCACCGGTGCTGGCGGGCATCGACGTGGCCAGCATCATCCGGGTCAGCGGGCTGGGCGCATCGGTGTCGGCGATGCTGTCGGTGGCTTGCGCGCCGCTCAACGCCTGGCGCGACCGCAGGGCCTATGCGGCGTCGCCGCTGCCGGTGCCGATGCCGGTGCTGCTCACCGTGTCGCTCGCCGCCATCGCCTCCCAGGTCGCGACCGTGGTGCTGCTGCTGCGCGACCTGTCGGCACGGCTGATCTTGTTATGGGCGGCCTGGGTGCTGCTCGGCGTGCTGATCGCGGCCGGGCGGCGCGCCACCGTCCGGCTGGCGACCGCCACCGCCGAGGCGGACTGAGCCTGTGTGATCAGGTTTCAGGCGGCGCAGCTCTGCTCGATACCGGCGGGTGACAGGCGCAGCTCCCGCTCGTGCAGCCGCGCCAGCTCGCTGCGGTGGGTGATCGAGACCAGGGTGGTGCCGGGCAGCTCGCGACGAAGCATGCCGTAGAGCTCGGCCTCCCCCGCGTTGTCGAGCGAGGAGGTGGCCTCGTCCAGAAACAGCCAGGACGGCCGCATCAACAACGCCCGGGCGATGGCGACGCGCTGCTGCTCGCCGGGAGACAGCCGCTGCGACCAGGGCGCCTCCACGTCGAGTTCGGGGCCGAGGCGCTCGAGGCCGGCAAGTTGGAGTGCTGCGGCGAGTGCCGCCTCGGGCACCGCACCGCGATCCTGCGGATAGCACAGCACCCGACGAAGCGTGCCCTCCGGCAGGTAGGGCTTCTGCGGCAGGAACAGGCTGCCGGCCGGCAGGCCGGAGACCGCGCCGGAGGCGAACGGCCAGATCCCGGCCAGCGCCCGGAACAGGGTGGATTTTCCGGCGCCCGACGGGCCGACGATGGCCGTGGACACGCCCGCCTCGATCCGGAACCCGGCATTCTCGATCAACCCGCGCTCGTCGGGCGAGGCCAGCGACAGGTGCTCGGCCCGCAGCCCGTCCGCAGCCGGCGGTCCGGCCTTGAGGTCGCTGTGCAGCGCTCTGGCGGCGTCCAGCGTCCGCTGGAAGGTCGCCAGACGCTCGATCTGGGCGGCATAGGCGGCCAGCGCCGGATACTGGCTCATGAACCAGAGCAGCGAGTCCGATAGGGTGCGGAACAGCTGGGTGATCTGCATCAGCGCGCCGAAGGTGATCCGGCCGGCAAAGAAGCGCGGCGCGCTGATGATCATCGGGAAATTCCCGGACACGTCGTCGAAGCCGCCGGTGACCAGGCTGATCCAAGCGCTCCGGTTCATGATCCGGATGAAGTTGGCGTAGAAGTCGGCGAACCGCCCGGCCAGCCCGCGCCGCTCCTCGTTCTCGCCGCCGAGCAGCGCGATGGCCTCGGCGTTCTCGCGTACCTTGAGCAGCGAGAACCGGAAATTGCCGCGCAGCCGCTGCTGCTGGAAGGTGAGGGAGGCGAGCGGGCGTCCCACCAGGTGGGTGAGCCAGGTGACGACCGCGGCGTAAAGCAGCGCCGACCAGAACAGCATCCCCGGAATGTGCAGGCCGAACAGCAGCAGCGTGCCCGACATCCCCCACAACAGGCCGCTATAGCTGACCACGGTGACCAGGCTGGTGATGATGCCCACCGAGAAGCTGATCGAGTTGCTGGTGACATCCTCGATGTCTTCCTGGATGCGCTGGTCGGGGTTGTCGGCGCCGATGCCCTGGTCCGTGTTGGTCAGCATCATGCGGAAATGCGCGTGGCCGTCGAGCCAGTGCTCGACGAACCGCGCGGTCATCCAGCGCTGCCAGCGGATCTGCAGCCATGACTGCACATAGGTCGTCAGCGTGATCGAACCGATAAAGAAGATCGAGAACATCAAGAAGCCCGGCATCGGCAGGCCGTGCGGGCGCGGCGTGAACCAGAACAGCCCGCGGAAGAAGCCGGCGGCGTCTTTCTGCTGCAGGGCCGTGTAGTAGATGTTGCGGGAGAACGAGATGACGATGCCCAGCCCGACCTGCATGAGGTTCAGGGCGACCAGCACGACGAGCAGCGCCCAGGCGGATTTCCACTCCTCCGAGACGAAGAACGGCTTGGTCAGGGTGTAGAGATCGGCGAAGAACCGGCCCGTCTTGCGCATGCGCTCTCTCCCGAGGATGTCGGCTCCCATGCCGGATGTCGGCACGTCGCGGGCCTGCCTGCCGTTATCCGCCGCGGCGGCGCACTTGGCGACCGGCGAGACTAGGTGCTGGTTGGTGTCTGCCACCTTTCGGCAAGCCGAGGGTTTGTTCATGTTTGGCGCCGATGTGCCGCGCCCAACTGCCCCATGCCATCTGCCGCATCCAGGTCGTCGTTCCGGACCTGCGCGAAGATACGTGCTTCCCTGTGGAACGGGCCGCCGCCGCGGTGGTTCTTGCTCCGGACGGCGTTGACCGATCCTACTGGCTGCCGCCTACGCGCCTTTCGGCAGGTGGCACCTCGCTCAGGCATCGTTCTCGTTGTTGAGCCGCCTCGAGGCTCCCATCACCCATGCGGAGCACCACCATGGCGATCTACAAGTATTTTTCCGATCTGCTGCAAAGCTCCGAGGCGAACACCTTCGACGACGTTTATGCGCCGAGCGCCGCGGCTCCCTTTTCCGGCATCTACAAATGCGTGGTCTGCGGCAGGGAGGACGTGTCCGCCCATCATCATCCGCTGCCGCCGCGCGATCACCACCAGCACAGCTACAACCAGGCGCCGATCCGCTGGCGCCTGACGGTCTGGGCAGACCGCCGGCCGAGCTAGAGGGTGTTGTGCACCCAACCCAAGGTTGCAGGCGGGTAGATAGCCGACCCGT
Organism: uncultured Acetobacteraceae bacterium; assembly: GCA_964252545.1. Classification (GTDB taxonomy): domain Bacteria; phylum Pseudomonadota; class Alphaproteobacteria; order Acetobacterales; family Acetobacteraceae; genus Lichenicoccus. The sequence continues at coordinate 2,862 of CAXUNX010000078.1, forward strand.
TGTGCGCCGCATCTCGGACGCTGGGCCGCCTTGGCAAGCTGCCCGATAGCGGGTGTAGCGTGGGTGCGTTCCGTAGGCCGCTCGGCGCTTCAAAGCGGACGTTCAGTGTCAGCGCATGGATACCTGAAAGCGGATACCGCTATCTGGGCCGGCTAGAGCTGCCTTTGGGGGAAACCGAATATAGTCAGAATAAACTCAATCGGCTACTCGGCGCCCAACCTCGGTCGCTCAACGGCCAGTTCGTTGATCCCGAAAGCTGCCGCCCGTTGATGTTCGGCAGTAGACCCTACGAACGGCAGAACTTGAGACTTTTTAGCAACTCAGACTACCTGTCCCGAACGCGGGTTCGACCCGTAGCGGTCATTCCAGGCGAAACCGATGCGCGCCCGTGTGGCTGACCCGAGATGGATCACATAGTTCTCAGGAGCCCATCAGGTTATTAAGACATCATGGTTAAGTACATCCTTCTTGAGGACGTGACCGATCGCGGTGTGGCTGGCACGCAGGGCATCCGCTTACGGCCGGCCGGCAGCGCCAGCGCACGCGAAGTGGCCCTCAACGAACAGGATCTTGACGAGCAGGACGTAGCTGAAGCACGGCGCAATCCGCGAGTACTCGCGGTTGGAGCTGACATGCCCGTCCAGCTAATCGCCCCATTCGAGGCGCACGCCGATGCGAATCCTGGTGGGGCCCCGGCGCCGATCCGCGGGGCCACCCCCAGCTGGGGCCTTCAGGCCGTCAACGCGCCAGCCGCCCATGCCGCCGGCTTCACCGGGGCCGGCATCTGCGTCGCTGTGCTCGACACCGGCATCGACCCCCACCACCCCGCCTTCGCCCACCTCAAGCCGACCTTGATGGATTTTACCGGCGATCAGGCGGAGGCGGGGAGCGCTCCCGACGAGAACGGCCACGGCACGCACTGCGCCGGGACCATCTTCGGAACCCACCCCAGCCAAGCGATCGCCGTCGCCCCGGGAGTCACCGATATCCTGATCGGCCGCGTGCTTGACGCAGGTGGGCACGGCGGGTCAGCCGCGGTGTTCAAGGCTCTGCAGTGGGCGCAGCAGCAGGGCGCGAACGTAGTGTCGATGTCGCTGGGCTTCGACTTCCCCGGCATGGCCGCGAAGCTGCAGAAGGACGGCTGGCCGCCCGACTTGGCTGCATCTACAGCGCTTGAGGCCTATGGGCAGAACCTGCGGGTGTTCGACAAGCTGATGGGCTTGTTCAAGTCGTTGGCCGACATGCAGTCCGCTCCCCTAGTGGTGGCGGCGGCCGGCAACCAAAGCCGGCGTGATAGCGATCCACGCTTCCGGATCGCCGCGTCGTTGCCGTCGGCGGCCGAGGATGTGATTTCGGTCGCGGCGCTGGAACGCGCCGCGGATGGCTACGCCGTAGCGGGCTTCTCCAACTCGATGGCGACGGTGAGCGGCCCCGGGGTCGCCATCTTGTCGGCTAGATTGGGCACCCAGGGCTACGTGCCGCTGAACGGCACGAGCATGGCGTGCCCACATGTGGCCGGCGTCGCCGCCCTCTGGTGGCAGGCGATGGTTCAGGCAAGGCTGGATCCCAATCCGGCCCGGGTAACGCACCGGCTTCTGACGACCTGCCGCCTCGGCGACCTCGGAGCGGGCGCCAGGAACCGGGTCGACATCGGCGAAGGCCTCGTACAGGCGCCCCTCCGCGCCCTGAGGGCCTAGGGCGCCGGACCTTCAGGTCTCCACGGCGATACCGTTGGCGATCTCGGTGTAGATGTCCTGGCCGGGGGTTCGGATGGTGACGATCAGGCTGTAGCGGACCTGCTGCTCAAGGTGGTCTTTGCTCCACCAGCCCTTGCGCGGAAAGACCGTGATGCCGCCCATCCGCGCTAGATTAGCGGCCGTCGTCCGTAGGCGGTCGTGGCGCAGGCCCCCCCTGCCCCTGGACCGGCCCCACATCCACTTCAGCGGCGCCGCCGGTGAACGCCGTCCTGCGACCTGGTGGGCGCCGTTGATCCGCCCGATCGCCTCGTCGTCGTTCTCGTCGGGCCGCATGACGTCGAAGTCGAGCCCGTGCGAGGCATAAAGGTCGGTCTCGCCCCGAAGGGCGTGACCCGGATTGGGTTCGACGAAATAGGACAGGGTCACGCGTAGTTCGGCCTCAATCCCACCGAGCCCCTCCAGGATCTCGATCGGCCACGGCAGCGCGTGGAAGCGCATATAGCCGAGGATAATGTTGGTGGCCGTGTTATTGAGGCGTAGCGGGATGGTGTTGCTCTGGATCACCAGGGTCAGGACGTCCTCGGCGTTTTGGTAGACCTGGGCTGGGTTGGGCACGCCATAGCCGAAACGCTCGAGCAAGGCGGTGGGCAGTCCGTCGGCGGCCTGGCCTGCACGCTGACGCATGGCCTGGGTGTAATCCGCGCTATGGGCGATCAGGCCCCTGACAGTCTCGGGCCAGTAGCGAGGATACTCTGCTTGCAGGCGCGCGCACAGGCCCGCCACCCCGGCGGTCGCCGCGCTAGTCATGGCCGTGAGCGCGAGCGGATCGTTTAGGTCGTGCGAGGTGGTCAGCAGGCTGAGATTGCGGTGCTGGCCGATTACGCCCAGGGCCGCATCATGCGACTGGTTCCCGCCCTCGAACACCACGTCGGGCTTGGACGGCGGGCGGTAACGGCCCTCCCAGTTGACAGAGGTTCGCGACCACGGGCTGAGGTCGCCGCTGGGCGCGACCACCCCGTGCGGTGCCGGGATGGCGTCGAGATGGGTGCAGGCGGCAACCGACAAAGCGTTCCAGGCCTGGGCCGGCGAGCGGATCCCGCTGACCTCGTTCAGCGCCTGGTAATCGCCAACCGCCGGTTGCGTCTCATCGAGGTTGCCGGCGGCGACGCAGAACAGGCGCGGCCCCGCTACCTCGAACGCGAGAAGATCGATTTCGCTGGAGAGGCTGGAGACCGCGCCGTCGTCGGGCTCCTCGGTGGCGTTCATCGCCAGGCAAAACGTTCGCGGCGCCGGGTGGGCGCGCTCGATCAGGTAGACCGCCTCACGCACTCGGGCCGCTGGGAGTGATCCGGCCGCTAGCGCGCCGTCGGGCGGCTCGATCGAGACGGACTCAAGCCGGATGCTGAGCGCCTCCGAGCCCCGGTTCATCAGGCCCGCCAGATCCTCGAACAGGGCAACGCCCGCCATCTGAGTGCCGTGCCCGGCCAAGTCATCGCCGGCGTAGCGGGTTCCGCGCACCAAACCGACTGCGCCCTGAAATCGGATGGAATCCTTCAGAAGCGGATGCACGGCGTTCACACCCGTGTCGAGCAGGCAGACGGCTGGAGCATCGTCCTCGGCCACGGTCACGCGACCGGCCGCCGCCGTGATCGCAGCCGCACGGATGCCGGGGCTACCTTGCAGAATTCGGCTGTTCAGCGAAGAGGCCGGCCGCAACTGGGCGATGGAGGCGCTGCGCGCGATCTGGTCGAAGTCGGCCCGCCGAGCCTCCAGGCCGATCACGCGCATGTCGGCGAACTCGACCCCGCGCGGCGGGTTGGGCAGCTCGAGTTGCTCGAGGGCTTCGCGGAAACGAGGCTCGGCGACTGGCTGCAGCCAGACCTCCCAGGCTATCACGTCCTCCAGATCAGGTGGGTCGACAGTCGCGGCCCACAAGTCGTCAACCGTTGTGGTGGCTATCATGGGTCGGGACTCGAAGAAGTTGAAGTGATGAGGCCGCCTGCGACCGTCGAACTCGACATAGCGCTCCGCGGCCTTTTCAAAGCTCACATAAGAGGAAGGGTCCAAGGCGACATTGACCCGCGCCACCCGGTCAAACCCCAGCACCGACATGACCGCGTTACGGCGAGGCCCAGGGATCGAGCTGTTGACCCCATGGGCGGCACTGGCGCGAACGGTCATCGGTGCCAGCCCAGCCTCAGCGGAGATCGGATCGGCCTTCGCGGCGGCGATCACCGCCTTAATCTCGCGCAGGATGCGCCGGGCGACGCTCTGACGATTCTGGACCGTGGGAAACTGCTCCGGTTTTCCGCCCCCGCCCTTGGCGGCGTATTCTAGCCGGCGTCCCGGGTTCGTAATGAGCAAATGCGGACGCTCAATGGACATAATGCATGATCATTGCAACACCTATTCGCGTCAAATTTTGCGACCGGCTACTGAGTAGGCGCGGGTGCTCCTCGGCGCTCTTGGGCGGCCGAGACCAGAATATCGGTCGTGATGACGGCGTCGTGCTCCAGCACCGCCGTGCGCGCGGCGTCCTCGGCCGTGCGGACCATCTCCGCTTGGCTGAGGCCAGTGGCCGCGCTCTCGACCAAAGCCCAACCGACTTGGTCAAGGTCGAAGGCAGCAAGGGCTTTTTCGAACACCGCCCGCACCTGGGCGCGGGTCAGGAGCGCGTAGTCCACGCGACTTTCGAAGCGGCGGAAGATCGCGGGATCCAAAAGCTCGGCATGGTTGGTGGCCGCCAAGATCAGAGCTTCGCTCTGATCCTCCTCCAGCATTTGCAGAATGGAGTTAAGCACGCGGCGAGCTTCGCCGACGTCATTGGCCATCACGCGCTTGGAGGCCAGGGCATCGAATTCGTCGAAGAAATAGAGACCGCGGGTCGTGGCCATGGCGTCGAACACAAGGCGCAGCTTCGCCGAGGTCTCGCCCATATACTTTGTGATCAAGCCGTCGAGCTGTATTGTGAACAACGGCATCGACAGCTCGCCGGCTAGGGCCGCGGCGGTCATCGTCTTGCCCGTGCCGGGGGGACCGACCAGCAAGAATTTGCGACGCGGCTTGAGCTTGTGCGCGGCCAAGCGGACCCGATTGCGGTGCTCGCCGACGATGCGACGGAGCCGATGTAGCGTTTGCGGATCGAGCACCATGTCGTCGAGGCGGTAGAGCGGATAGGCCGCCGACAGCACGCCCGCTAGTTCGCCTCTCGGGCGGACGAGCGGAACCGGGCTTGAGGTTATCTCCGCTGCGCCGCCTTGGGGGGCGCGCTGCCGAGCATCCTGAATTAACAGGCGGATCTCGTCCGCAAGCTTGCGCTGGCCTCTTCCAGCCGCATCCGCGGCGAGCTGCAACGCCACGGCCTGAAACCGACTTTTATCGCCTTCCGAGAACGAGCGCACTAGCGAAAGAAGTTGGGCCTGCGTGGCCAAGGACGTCTCCGATCTAGCGTGATGGGATTAGCGGTTTCAGGACGCCGGCGCCACTGGTTCTCATTTTCCTAACTATATGACGGACGACAGACGAGTGTTTTTAGAGCCGACGTTGTACGCAGCTGAAAAGCGTCAATGGGATCCCAAGGCCTCGCGCCTCCACAGGATGGAGATGACGAAGCGCTCGCTGAGGTGCGCCGACTTGGTGTCTCAATGTTTGAAGAGGATGGCTTAGCTGCCAGGGCGATCGGCAGGGCAGAAGGCTGCCGGCAAGCGGATTTACCGAAAGTTTAAGAAGAGTCGCTCGGAACCGCTTGCACCGTCAATGTGAATGTCCGGTTCCGCAATCTGCGCCCCGAAAGCTGCCCGGCAGCTCCCGGCCAACCCGGACATCCAAGCTCCGGTTGGCTGCATCACACCTTCTGGGTTCCGGCATCACAACTACCAGATGATGGTTGCTGCGAGGCATGCGGCTGCGTCGTCGGCGGCTGCAAGCGTGTTATGGCGTGGTGCGACGTGGTGCAAGTTCGTGAGGCGGCAGGTCATGCGTTCGATGAGGTTGCGGCACCTGCAGGCGCTCCGATCGAGCTTGCAGAAAGCGCGCAGCGCCTTGCTGTTGTGACCATCTCGCGCGAGGCTTGTTGGGCAAGTGCGGTCGCAGCAGCACCTCGCGTCGCTCCAAGGCCAAACTCGTGCGGGTCTGGGGCCGCCCGCTCCCAGCGGGGCGCGGGGCAGAGCCCTGCTTACGGGTCCGGACCCTGGAGGGCTCGCCGGTCCGTCCCCGCGCCCGGGTCTTTGACTTATCGGCCACCGCGCCCTATGGCCGCTGGAGGATCGGCGCCGCGTCCTGGCCCCGCCCGAGTGGAGTTGCTGACCGATGCCGGACGGTTCGCGCGCGCCGCACCGCCATGATTGGAGCCGGGACGAGGTCGCGGCACTGATCAGCCTGCCGTTTCCCGAACTCCTGTTCCGCGCCCAGTGCGTGCACCGGGCGCACTGGGATCCCTGCGCGGTGCAGGTCTCGACGCTGCTCTCGATCAAGACCGGCGGCTGTCCGGAGGATTGCGGCTATTGCTCGCAGAGCGTCCACCACCAGTCCGGCCTCAAGGCCGGCAAGCTGATGGCGGTGGAGGCGGTGCTGGCGGAGGCGCGCGCGGCCAAGGCACAAGGCGCCAGCCGGTTCTGCATGGGAGCCGCCTGGCGCTCGCCCAAGGATCACGACCTCGACGCGGTGTGCGCCATGGTCGAGGGGGTCAGGGCGTTGGGGCTCGAGAGCTGCGCCACCCTGGGCATGCTCGATGCCGGGCAGGCGGCGCGGCTTGGGGCGGCGGGGCTCGACTACTACAACCACAACCTCGACACCTCGCCCGAGCATTACGGCGCGGTGATCACCACCCGCACCTACGGGGAGCGGCTCGAGACGCTGGCGCATGTGCGCGAGGCCGGCATCCATGTCTGCTGCGGCGGCATCGTCGGGCTGGGCGAGAGCCTCGACGACCGGGCCGGCCTGCTCGCCACCCTGGCCTGCCTGCCGAAGCATCCCGAAAGCGTGCCGATCAACCTGCTGGTGCGCGTCGAGGGCACCCGCCTCGCCGATGCCGCTCCGGTCGAGCCGATCGAGTTCGTGCGCATCGTCGCCGCCGCCCGCATCGTCATGCCCGGCAGCATGGTCCGGCTGTCCGCCGGCCGCGAAAGCATGACCGACGAGGCCCAGGCGCTGTGCTTCCTGGCCGGGGCGAACTCGATCTTCTACGGCCCCAAGCTGCTGACCACGCCCAACGCCGCCGCCAGCCACGACCGCGACCTGCTGGACCGGCTCGGCCTGAACCCGATGCAGCCGGCCCCGATGCAGCCGGCCCCGACCGGGCCAGGCATGCGCTGAAACCGGCCGCGGCGGAGGTTCGGCTCCGAAACGGGGCTTGCACAACGCCCTCGCTGGGGCGACATCCGCGGCCATGGCGTATGCGGTAAAGGAAATCTTCGCGACCCTGCAGGGCGAGGGTGCGCAATCGGGACGCGCGTCGGTGTTCTGCCGCTTCGCCGGCTGCAACCTGTGGTCCGGACGCGAGGCGGACCGGGCGCTGGCCGCCTGCCGCTTCTGCGACACCAATTTCGTGGGCCTCGACGGCCCCGGCGGCGGCCGCTTCGACACCGCAACCGCACTGGCCGACGCCATCGAGGCGTGCTGGCAGGGCGGCCGCGCCTCACGCTACGTCGTGTTCACCGGCGGCGAGCCGCTGCTGCAGCTCGACACGGCGCTGATCGGCGCCGTGCGCGGGCGGGGGTTCAGCATGGCGGTGGAGACCAACGGCAGCCTCGAGGCGCCGGCCGGCCTCGACTGGATCTGCGTCAGCCCGAAATCGGGTGCGCCGATGCGGCAGCTCAGCGGCTCGGAGCTCAAGCTGGTGTTCCCGCAGGCCGGGCTGGAGCCTTGCAGCCTCGAAGGGCTTGCCTTCAACCATTTCTTTCTCCAGCCGATGGACGGCCCGGACCGGGCGGCCAACACGGAGGCCGCGGTCGCCTTTTGCCTGGCGCACCCGCGATGGCGCCTCAGCCTGCAGACCCACAAGCTGATCGGGATCGCCTGAGATGGTGGGCCAACCACCCGAGCAGGGACAGGCGCTGGTGCTGCTGTCCGGCGGCCAGGATTCCGCGACCTGCCTGGCCTGGGCGCTCGATCGCTTCGAGCGGGTGGAGACAGTGGGCTTCGCCTATGGCCAGCGGCACGCGGTGGAGCTTTCCTGCCGGGCCGGGGTGCGCGACGGGATGTGCGCGCTGCGGCCCGACTGGAGCACCCGGCTGGGCCCGGACCACACGCTCGAGCTTGCGGCACTCGGCCAGATCTCGGACACCGCGCTGACCCGCGAGGCGGCGATCAGCCTCGGCGAGGGCGGCCTGCCCAACACCTTCGTGCCCGGCCGCAACCTGCTGTTCCTGACCTTCGCCGCGGCGCTGGCGGTGCGTCGCGGTGCTCGCCACCTGGTCGGCGGCATGTGCGAGACCGACTATTCCGGCTATCCGGACTGCCGCGACGATACCCTCAAGGCGCTGCAGGTGACGCTCAACCTCGGCATGGACCAGCGCTTCGTGCTGCACACCCCGCTGATGTGGCTCGACAAGGCCCAGACCTGGCAGCTCGCGGCGGCGCTCGGCGGCGAGCCGCTCGTGTCGCTGCTGGTGCGCGAAACCCATAGCTGCTACCTGGGCGTGCGCGAGGTGCTGCATCCATGGGGCTATGGATGCGGCCGGTGCCCGGCCTGCGAGCTGCGGCGCGGCGGCTGGGAGCGCTACGCCCGCCCATGAGCGGCCTGCCCGCCCCGGCCCTGGTGTTCACCCGCCGCTTCTCGATGGGCCACCGGCTGATCCAGGATGGGAGCGAGGGCTGCGCGCTGCCGCACGGCCACAACGAGAGCGTCACGGTGCGGCTGGAAGCGAGCCGCCCGGCGCCGCTCGACGGCGCGGCCAACATGGTGCTGCCGTTTGCGCGCGCCAAGGCCACCTGGCACCGCTGGATCGACCGCCATCTCGACCACGCGCTGCAGCTCGGCGAGGACGATCCGCTGTTTGGCTGGTTCGCGGCCCATGAGCCGGCGCGCGCCGCGCGGATCGTGCTGACGCCCGGTGATCCGACAACCGAACTGATGGCCTGCCTGATGATGGCCAAGCTGCAGGCAATCCTCCAGGCCGAAGGCGACGTGCTGCGCTGCGTCGAGATCCGGCTGGAGGAGACGCCCACCAACGCGGTGCTGTTCGCGGGCGACCCGCTCGCCGTGCTGCCGGCGCGGCATTCCGCCGCCGCCGGCTGCTGGTGGCGGCGGGCGGACATGAGCATCAACGATCTGCCGGACAGGGCCTTCGCATGAGCACCATCCCCGCCGAACCGCTGTTCCAGCTCGGCCGCCCCGCGGTGCAGCCGCAAAGCCCGGAGCAGGCGGTGCTGGAGCGGATCGCATCGCCGCATCCGGCCTTGCGCTACCTGGTGCGCTTTACCGCGCCCGAGTTCACCTCGCTTTGTCCGGTCACCGGACAACCGGACTTCGCCCACCTGGTGATCGACTACGTGCCGGACGGCTGGATCGTGGAAAGCAAGTCGCTCAAGCTGTATCTCACCAGCTTCCGCAACCACGGCGCCTTCCACGAGGCCTGCAGCGTGCAGATCGCGACCACCTTGGTGGAACGCCTGGCGCCGGTCTGGCTTCGTATCGGGGCATACTGGTATCCGCGCGGCGGCATGCCGATCGACGTGTTCTGGCAGACCGGCGAGCCGCCCGCCGGGGTGTGGATCCCGGCCCAGGACGTGCCCGGCTATCGCGGCCGGGGCTAGGCGCGCCCACGGCGGCGCGGGAACGGGATCAAGGAGAGCCTGAATGGACAATCCGCTTACCCGCTCGCTGCCCTCCACCATCGCCCATCCCGGCTATGAGCGCAGCAAGGTCAAGGCGGGCATCGCCCATCTCGGCGTCGGCAACTTCCATCGCGCGCACCAGGCCTGGTATCTCGATCGCCTGCTTTCCGACCGGAGCCAGGCGGAATGGGGCATCCTGGGCGTGGGCGTGCTCGACACCCCGGCCGAGCGCGCCAAGGCGGCGGCGATGCGGACCCAGCAGGGCCTCTACACCCTGACTGTCTGCCCGCCCGACATGGAAGCCACCGTGCGGCTGATCGGATCGATCGTCGAGTACCTGCACGCTCCCGACGATCCCGAGGCGGTGCTCCGGCGGCTCGCCGATCCCGCCATACGCATCGTCAGCCTGACCATCACCGAGGGCGGCTACAACCTCGATCCCTCCGGACGTTTCATGCTGGAGAACCCGGACGTGGCGCGCGATCTCGGGCAGGCGCTGCCGCGCACGGTGTTCGGCCTGGTCACCGAGGCGCTGCGCCGGAGGCGCAAGGCGGGCGCCGGACCGTTCACCGTGCTGAGCTGCGACAACCTGATGCATAACGGCCGCACCGCGCGCGCGGCGTTTCTCGGCTTCGCCGAGGCGCGCGATCCGGAGCTCGCGCGATGGATCGGCCAGCATGCGAGCTTCCCGAACAGCATGGTCGACGGCATCACCCCGATGGTGGCGCCGGCCGACGCCGAGCGGCTGAACCGGCAGAGCGGTGCTGCCGACCAGATGCCGGTGTTCCGCGAGGATTTCACCCAGTGGGTGCTCGAGGATGATTTCTGCGCCGGGCGCCCGGATCTCGCCCGGGTGGACGCGCAGTTCACCGATGCGGTGGCGCCCTTCGAGCTGGTGAAGCTGCGCATGCTCAATGCCGGCCACGTGATGATCGCGCTGCCCTCGATGCTGCTGGGCTTTGCGCTGGTGCACGAGGCGATGGGCGACGCGCTGGTGTCGACCCTGCTCGAGCAGTTCCTGCTGCGCGACGCGGCGCCGCATCTGACCGCACCTCCCGGCATGGGGGTTGATCGCTACGCGGCGCTGATCGTGCGCCGGTTCAGCAATCCCGCGATCGGCGACCAGGTGGGCCGGCTCGCCGGCGGCAGCTCGGCCAAGCTGCCGGTGTTCCTGCGCGAGACCACGCGCGCGGTGCTTGCCGGCACCCACACCTCGGTGCGGATCGCGTTCCTGCTGGCGGCGTTCGCGGAGTATCTGCGCGGCGAGGACGATGACGGCGCCGGCTTCGTTGTCTCCGAGCCGCTGCTGAGCGAGGCCGATTGGAGGCTGGCGCAGGCGTCGGACCCGGGCGCGTTCCTGCGCATGAGCGTGTTCAAGGGCTGGGGGCTGGAGGCGTATCCCGACTTCCTGACCGAGGTCGCCGGCATCCGGCGCGCGATGGTCTCGGAGGGTACGCGGGAGACCCTGCGCTCGGTGCTCCAGGAATAGGCCGGCCGCGCCCGCCGGAGCCTGGCTGCGACCGGGCCACCCTCAGCCCAGCGCCCGGAGTGCATCGGCCACCGCTTCCAGCACCGGCGTCCAGCTGCGTCGCCCGTCCTGCCGGAACAGGCGCATGGTCGGATACCACGGACTGCCGGTGCCGGCGCGCAGCCATCGCCAGTCGGGCACGGCCGGCAGCAGCACCCAGACCGGACGGCCGATCGCGCCCGCGAGATGGGCCACCGCGGTGTCGACCGAGATCACCAGATCGAGCCCCGCCATCGCCGCCGCGGTTTCGGCGAAGTCGCCCAGCCCGGGCGACAGGTCGTCGATGGCGTCCGGCCCGGGGCCGGTCCGCGGC
>CAXUNX010000079.1:0-14083 GCA_964252545.1 uncultured Acetobacteraceae bacterium
GGGGCGAGTACGGCCACGCCGAGCACATCCAGGTGTTTCGGGCGATCTCGTCGCTGCAGTCCGAACTCGGATACGAGCTGCGGTTCTCGAACTATGTCGGCGGCCGGAGCTGGCCACTGGCCAGGCGTCTCGGTCGCGAGCCGTGCTGGACCCGGCGAGCCACCGGGGAGCCCGACCGGCTCCTGGCGCACCGGCTGATGCGGGTGTACCGGCAGCACGACGCCTGGACCTGGACGCGCTTCCATCGCTGGCCGGCGCACGAGACGATCTACGCGCGGCCGCCGCCTGGCGACCCGGGCGCCCTGCGGCCGCTGTCCGGGGAGTGGCTGCTGGATGTCGCCGGGCTGCGATGGTGGCCGCCTCCCTGGCGCGCGGCCCGCAGGCGGCTGGATTGAGCGGGCGGGGCGCGCTTCCGGGAGCGAACCCCGGGTGCTAGGCTCATCCTTCCCGCTTCAGCGCACCGAGGCCGCTTGCAGTCTTCAACCAGCAATCACCCCTTGCCGCTCCGGCTCAGGCGCCTCGGTTCCGGAGCACGCTTCCTGTCGCGGGTCGTGGGCTCGCGCTACAACCCGTTGCTGGCCCAGATCGTGGTCACCCGGCGCTGCAACCTGGCATGCGGCTATTGCAACGAATACGACAATTTCTCGCCTCCGGTTCCGACACAGGATCTGCTTGCCCGGATCGATCGTCTCGCCGCCCTGAAAACCGCGTCGATCACCCTGACCGGGGGCGAACCGCTGCTGCATCCGGATCTCGACCGGCTGGTCCGCGCGGCACGCGGCCACGGCATGATCGTGACCATGATCACCAACGGCTTTCGGCTCACCCGCGACTGGATCGATCGGCTCAACGCCGCCGACCTGCAGGGAATGCAGATCAGCGTCGATAATCTGGAGCCCGACGACGTCTCGATGAAGAGCCTCTCCTCTGTGGAGCGCAAGCTGGCGCTGTTGTCGCAGCACGCCCGGTTCAAGGTGAACGTCAACTCGGTGCTGGGCGTCAGCGGCGAGCGCACCCAGGACGTGGTGACGGTGGCGCAGACCGCCGCGCGCTACGGCTTGCAGCACTCGGTGGGCGTGCTGCACGACGCCAGCGGCACCCTCAAGCCGCTCAGCCCGGGACAGATGCGCGCCTATCATCAGGTCACCCGGATCTCGCCGTCGGTGGTGCACAGCCTGAACTACTGGCTGTTCCAGAAGAACCTGATGCAGGGCCAGCCCAACCGGTGGAAATGCCGTGCCGGCGCCCGCTACCTTTATGTCTCCGAGGACGGCAAGGTGCATTGGTGTTCGCAGCAGCGCGGCACCCCCGGCATTGCGCTGCTCGATTACACGCGCGAGGACATACGCCGCGAGTTCCATACCGAGAAAGGCTGCAGCCCAACCTGCACCCTGAGCTGCGTGCACCAGATGAGCATGTTCGATCGCCGTCGCGGCGCGCAGTCGCCTCCGGCGTCGAACAAGGCTGCGGCCGTGCCCGCCTGACGAAAAGCGGTGCTGCGGAGCAGGCTGATGGCCGCAGGCGCGTCACCGCGTGAGGCTTGTTGGGCAGCAGCGTTCGCAGCCGCGCCATCCGAGTTTCGGTCAGCCAGAACTGCTCTGCCATAACATCACTCCCGCTCTCCGAACGGGTGCATCCCAGCGCCTCGTTTTCGCTTCAAGGCCAAACTCGTGCGGGTCTGGGGCCGCCCGGCCCCAGCGGGGCGCGGGGCAGAGCCCCGCTTGCGGGTCCGGACTCTAGGCGATCCTGGCCCGGTCGCGCGCGTGCCTGAACAGGCCGGCATAGGTCAGCAGCGTCGCAACCAGCACGATCCCAATCTGCACAACAGGCGACCTGTCGCTCGTCATCAGCCGGACGAGCCAGACAGCCGAGAGCATCATCCCGACGCCGATCGCAGGCGCCAGCAACGGCCGCGCGAGCTCTGCCGCACGAACCTGCCAATGGCGCCGGACGGTGCGGATCGCCCACACCAGCAGCAGCGGATAGATCGCCAGCCACACCGCCGAGACCGCCACCAGCCCGGCTTCCGCGTGGAAGCTGAAGCCGGCGGCGAGGATGCCGGTGCTCAACAGCAGCAGCGTCACCGCCGACAGGCGGGCCGCCGCCTCGGGACGGCCCGACCCCATCAACAGGGGAAACAGCAGCTGCAAGGTGATCCGCAGCAACGCCGCCGCCGCCAGCAGCTTCAACGGCAATGCCGCCGCGGCGTAGCTGTTGCCCGCTCGATCATGGATCAGCCCGGTCAGCGGACCGGCCACCAGCAGCAGACCGGTCATCAGCGGCGCCACCAGGGTCACCAGCCGGCGCAGCGACCATGTCAGCGCCTGCGTCAGCTGGTCGCGCTCGCCCGATACCCGCGCAAACACCGGCAGGGCGGTGCGGTTGACCAGCGTGCCCACCGCCATCGCCGGCTCCATCGCGACATCAAAGGCGACCCGGTAGACGGCGAGCCGGGACGCCCCGTAGAACCAGCCGACCAGCAGGAAATCGACGTTCTTGAAGATCTGCTCGAACACGTTGGACGCAGCCGCGCGCACCCCGAAGCGCACCAGCGGCATGATCGACGCCATCCGGAAGCGCAGCCCGGGCACAAACGGCCTCGCCAGCGAGGCACCGATCAACAGGTAGAGGCCGCTTGCCGTATACCCGGCGACAAGCGCCCAGGCGCCGGCTCCCGAAGCAGCAAGGCCCAGCCGCGTTAAAGCGGCCGCCAGCGTCGCACCCACATTGACGACGGCGATCCGTTCATACTGGAGCGCCCGGTTCATCATCGCCAGCGGGATCAGCGCTGCCGCCACCAGCGGCTGCTTGAGCCCGATCGCCAGGAAATACGTCGCCATTCCGGCAAGCCCGAACGCCATCCCGATCCATGGTGCGGCAAGCAGGATCACTCCCGCCACCAGCGTTGCGGCGCCGACCACAAACCAGAACAGGGTATCGAGCTGGAGGCGCGAGACCGAGGGCGCCTGGATCAGGGCCTCGCTGGTGCCCAGTCCGTCGAACGCCTCGACCACCATGCCGATCGAGACGACCACCGAGGCAACCCCGACCTGCTGCTTGGTCAGAAACAGCAGCACCGCCAGAATGGTCGAGAAATCGATGAGCTTGGCGATGACCGTGGCGCCGCCGAGCCAATTGAAGCCACGGGCCAGATTTCGCCGGTGGCTGTGCCTATGGTCGGGCGGGGTGTTCAGGTGGGGCAACCAGGCGGCCGGACAGCGTCGGCGCTGCCGCGGCGCCCTACTCGCCTTCGCCCGGGAACGGCGCCAGCGACAGCACGGCGGTGGGCGGCAGGATCCAGGACCCGTTGCGGATCAGGTGGACCAGCCAGCGCCATGACTGGCGCATCCAGCCCCAGCTCTGCGCGCCGCTCCGGAGGCCGGAGGCCGTCGGCGCCGAACGCAACCGCTCGTTCATCAGGTCGGCGATCCTCTGGGCACGAGCGCCCCAGGTCAGGCCGCGGCTGTCGGCGAGCGCGGTGGTGGCCAGCCTGGCGGCGAGCCCCGGATCGCCGGTCAGCGCCTTGATCCCGTCGACCAGCGCGTCCAGGCTGTCCGGGCGGCAAAGAAACGCGTTCTCTCCGTGCTTCAGGACTTCCCGCACGTCGGGCGTGTCGCCGGCAAGGATCGGACGGCCCGAGGCCATGTAGAAGAACAGCTTGAGCGGCAACACCGTCGAGCCGAACTCCGCCAGCGGACGCGAGGATGGCGGGATCAGCAACACGTCCGCGGCGGCGACATACCTCCCGAGCGCTTCGGGCGGCTGCCAGGCAACGAGCCTGATGTTGGAGACCGTGCTCGTCATCGCCTCGATCCGGCCCTCGCCATGCGAGCCGACCAGGATGAACAGGAAGTCGGGCAGGCTCTTGGCTGCCTCGACTACCAGGCTCAGCCCCTTCTTGTGGTTGATGCGTCCGGTGTAGACGACGGTCTTGCGATGGGCGGAGACCCCGATCTGCCGCTTGGCGGCCTCGATCGCCAGGGTCGGATGCACGTGCTGCGGCTCGAACCCGTTGCGGACACATTGCAGCTTGTTTTCCGGGGTGCCGATCTCGCGGTATCGTCTTCTGGTGTAATCCGAATGGCAGATATTGATCAGGAAGCGCTGATTGCCGATGAGCCTGCTTATCCAGGGTTGCAGCGGCGGGATCTGGTTGGCCCAGGGACGGTAATGATCGAACACCACCTGCTGGCCGAAGATGATCGCCAGCCAAGCGATCCACAGGTTGCGCGTGTAGACCAGATCAGCCTCGCGGAACTCCTTGCGGAACACCATGGTCAATCCGCAGCAGAAATGCCGCAGCACCGCCGGCCGGATCGGCGCATAGGCCCGGATCACCGAGATGCCAGCCGGAGCGGGAATCACGTCACTGGCGGTTCTGTTCGAAGCGGGCAGGTGCAACCACGCCTGAGAGGTGAGCGGCGCCAGATATCTCGCCGTTGTCATGAACACCTCGGCATCCGCCTCGGCGCTCGGCAGGGTGTTTTCAAACGTGAAGAAGATTTTCATGGACGACCAAGAGGATCATCTGCGGCGGGAGCCGCAAACCCGATATTCATCACAGCACGCCTGCACACGATCCGGCTTTCAATTCATGCATGGCTACGCCAGCCACCTGGCAGCCGGCCAGGAGCTGGAAGGCGGCACTACACCGGCCGGCCATCGACCGGAGGAGCGTTAGCAGATGTGCGCCGACCAGACCAGAGCATGATCCGGACCATGCTCCCGCCGGAACTTGGCGCTACCGGAAAGCCGGTCTAGGTTGATGACTTGTGCCCGAATCATTGCCAGATGCAGCGTTCGCCATGCCGGATGCGTCGTCACCGCTGCCCCAAGCGCCAGACCCTGCGACCGGAAACTGAGCAGCGGCCCGTTGTCGCGGCGGAGCATGGCGAGCGGCTCCGACCCATGCCTCCCAGCCGGCACATGACACGGCCATGATCATCAACCGTTATCTTAACCGCGAGATCTGCAAGGCGTTTGTGCCGATCCTCGGCGTGCTGGCCACGCTGTTTGCAAGCTACAACGTCGCCTCCTTCCTGTCGGATGCGGTGAATGGGCTGCTGCCGACCGATGCAATTGCCGAACTGGTGGCACTCAAGGTGCTCATATCGTTGGAAGTGCTGATCCCGATCTCGCTCTACCTTGCCGTGGTGTTGGCGTTCGGCCGGTTGCACAGCGACTCCGAATTCACTGCGGTGTCGGCGTTGCGTGTGGCGCCCGCGCGGGTGATCGGCGCGGTGCTTACCCTTTCAGCCTGGCTGGCGCTGCTGGTGGCGGGATTGTCGCTGTTCGCCAGACCCTGGGCCTACCAGAAACTGCACGAGCTTTCGATGCAGGCGGAAACAAGAATTGATTTCAAATCGATGCAGGCCGGCGTCTTCTACCTGGGGCAGCACGGAGACAGGGTGATCTTTCTTGCCCACCACGATGGTCCGCATTCGCCGGCCCGCGACGTGTTTGCGCGGCTCCGGCGTGATGGGCGCATCCAGATCATCCATGCCAAGCTCGCGCAATTGCTGCCGCGCTCACGCCCGGGCGGGAGTGTGCAGGTGTCGCTGCGCGACGCCCACGTCTACGAGATCGGCGGCGCCCAGGGCCAGGACGACCAGATCCTGAGTGCCCAGAACATCGTCATGGATCCGGATCCGCAACGCAGCACGACACCCGCCTACAGCGCGCTTGCGGCCAGCAGCAGGAGGCTCGTGGCATCCAGCGCCTCCGACGATGTCGCGGAGCTGCAATGGCGCTTGTCGAACCCGCTTTCCACCCTGCTGCTCGGCATGCTGGGCATACCGATGAGCCGCGCCCGGCCGAGGCAAGGGAGATACACCAAGCTGGGAACCGCGATCCTGGTCTACTTCGTTTATTACCTGTTGTTCACGTCGGCGCGGACCTGGGTTCAACACGGCAACATCGCTGAGTTCCCCGGCATCTGGTGGGTGCCCGCCTTGCTCAGCCTATTCCTGATCATCGCCCTGTACGGGCTGGAACAGGATTCCGAGTTCCGACGCGGGCGCGCCTGAGCGGCGGCCATGGCGCTGCTCGATCATTATGTCAGGTTCACGGCGCTCAGGGCCTATGTCTTGGTCGCCGCGCTGCTGACGACATTGTTTAGCCTGCTCGAGTTTGTCGAGCAGCTCGCCTCGGTGGGACAGGGTCACTATCACCTGGTGGACGCCCTGGCCTATGTGCTTCTCACCGCTCCATACCGGCTGGTGCAGGTGACTCCGGTGTCGATGCTGCTGGGCAGCCTGTTGGCACTCGGCGTGCTTGGCAGGAGCTCCGAGCTGACCGCCATCCGGAGCCTCGGCCTGTCCGAGGGCCGGATCGTCGGGGCGATCGTCAGCCTCACCGTGCCGATCGTCATCGCCCTGTTCCTGCTGGCGGAGTTCGTGATCCCGTCCGCCCAGCGCCTGGCCCAGGAGCAACGTTCGTCCGCGTTGCCGCTGCTTCGAAGCGAGGACAGCTTCTGGGCGCAGGGAAACAACCAGTACCTAAACGTCCAGCATTTCATCGACGAGAGCATTCCGACCAACATCGAGATCTATGCCTTCGACACTGAAGGGAACCTGACCAGCTTCATCCACGCCGATCGAGCCGACATCAGGCCCGATGGAAACTGGCTGCTCACAGGCGTGACAAGAAAGCGCGTGCTCTCCTCGCAGTTCCAGACCGATCGGCTGAGCTCGCTTTCTTGGCCCTCGTTCATCTCCGAGAAACAGACCCAGCTTCTGCTGCTGCCTCCGGAAAGCATGCCGCCGATCGCGCTCTACCGCTATGTTCGCGATCTCGAGCAGCGGCATCAGCACGCGATGCGCTATGAACAGGAATTATGGGCAAAGGTCAGCTTCCCATTATCGATGGTGTCCATGATCATGATCTCGGCTCCTTTCGCGTTCAGGCAGAGCCGCGCGAAGAGTGCCGGATATCAGATCATGGTCGGCGCGGCGCTGGGGATCGTGTTCTCGCTCAGCCAGCAGATCATCGACCATGTCGACCTGCTGTTCGACCTCAGCCCGGCCGCAACTGCCCTGGCACCGTCCCTGCTGCTGATGGGCGTTGCGGTCTATCTGTTCCGCCGCGTGCATCGCTAGCGGGCCGGCCGCTCACTCCAAATCCCAAACAGCGTCAAGAAACCACGCATGCCGCGCTCGTTGCCGCCTGCTCAGCACAACCAGGACCGCGCTGAAGCCCACGATCTCGAGCAGGAAATAGCCGGCCGGGATCTGCAGCACCGCACACACGAAGATGGCCAAAGTCCGGTAGTTGGCCGACAGCACGGACCATCGCCGAACCGGCTTTGCAAACACCGCGCGGTAGCGCTGGGCGATAACAGCGACCTGTGCGGGATGTGATTGCACGAAGCTGGCAAGCCGCTCATGGAAGTCGATGTTGAAGCCGACTGTCGCGAACTGCACCCGCGCATACAGGCGGTCGAGCCGCCGCAGGAGTCGCGACATTGGCGAAGCGGAGGCTGCCGGCTGTGCTGCGGCGCCGGATCCGAGAAGATCCTTGGATTTGCGGCCCCATGCCCAGAAATCATATTCGTGGCGTTGCACTTCGTAGGCCGCGGACTGGATGGCGTGACAGATCCCGGCCACGATCACCAGCACCCATGCAAGGACGCCGTCATGCCGGCTCAGCCTCACCGCCAAGCTGCCATACACGGCAATGAAAGTGACGTAGTCGCAGATGCCGTCCAGCACCTTGCCGGTCTCCGACTGTGAGCGGGTCAACCGCGCAAGCTGACCGTCGACGCCATCCAGCACATGCCAGCCGATCATCAACAGGAATCCGGCTCCCGCGAAGCGCAGATCCTGATAACGGAAGTAGGCGGCTCCAGCCGACACGCCGAACAGCATGCCGGCGATGGAAACGGCATTCGGCGCAACACCCAACCGTGCCAGCAAAGGCGTCAGCCGGTTCGCCACCGGATGTATGAAATAAAGGTTGGTGACATCCTCGATCTCTGAAGTCCGCCGCACCGGCTCAGGAATCTGCATGCATGCAAGCCTTTCGTCTTGCCCGTTGCCCGGTGCGCTGTTCATGCCGGCGGATCAGAGCCTGCCCGAAACCAGCAGACGCTCGGCTTGTTCGAAAGCGGCGGGATCGTCGACATCGACCCATAGCCTGCCTTCAACATCGAGCACGCGCGCCTTGTTCCAGCCCGCGAGCACGTTCATCGCGCCTGAGATGCTGTCGTCGCCCCGGCGCTGGCTTTCTTCCAGCGCATCGAAGATAACTGGGCCGCACAGAAAAGCGCCGGTGTCGATGGCATTGAACTCGCGCAACGACTTGCCGATCCGCTCGATGCGGCCTTCCGAGCATTGGACGCGCGTGACGTCCTCGGGATCGTTGAGCGGGTTGTCTATGTTGTAGTCGACCGCCAGCGTGACGTGGTCGGGTCCGGGCTGCGCCGAGATCAGGCTGCGGTAGATCTGCGGGTCGATCAGGTGGTCGCACATTGTCAGCAGGAACGGAGCCTCGAGATAGGGCTTGGCTGCAAGCAGCGACACGCCGTTGGCCCGCCTCCACTGGTTGTTGTTGATGTGGGTGACGTGGGTGTTCTGCCGTTCGGCGATCGATGCGAGCTCGCGTTGCAGATCGTCCTTGCGGTAGCCGCCCACAACCAGGAATCCGTCGATCCCTGCACTTCGCGCGCGCTCCATCACATGTTCGATGAGCGGAATGCCGCGCACTGCGATCAACGGCTTGAGATCGCCTTTTTCCCTGAGCCTGGTGCCCTGGCCGGCGGCCACGATGAGGCACTTCATCGGCAGGCGCTTGGCTGGAGAGTGTTCGCTTCGGCCGCCGTTTCGGCGTTGATGGAGATCCGGTGCTGTTGCATCAGCCGCTACCTTCTTCAAGCCTGCCCAGGCGCGGCAGGAGTGTCGCGATTCGCCGCTGCGCAGCTACCCGAATCATGCCGCGTGTGGAAGATCGCGGATGCACGAGCATACCAGCTTGCTGTAGAGCTGATGGTGCTGGTGTTTGCGCACGTAGTCCGGGCTGATCTCTGCGATGCGCTGCCTGGTACGCACCGACGCATACCAGTGCACCACCCGCGTTTCTTGTGACAGCACGCCCTCCAGCCGGGCTTTGTTGTTCATCCGGAACCAGTGCTCGGAGATCTCGGGCGGCAGCGGATAGAACATCTGTGGCGGCTGGACGATCAGGTCGCGCGGGCGGCGACGCTCGACGATGTCCTGAAGCAGGTCCGGCCCCAGCGCATAGCGCTGCGCCTGGCGTTCCGCGGGAAGCGCCAGCATGGCCCGGAGATAGTCCGAAAACAGGCGCGATCTCGGCTCGGCGCCCATCACGGCGTTGTTGATGCCCCGGAAGTAGAATCGCTGCACCCGCCTGAACGCCATCCAGCCCCCCGGCATCCGACGCAGCAGCTTGCGGAGCAGATCAAGGCAGAGCGGCCTGGCCCAAACCGCGGGCGAGCGTGAAGCGCGCACCGCGTGTGGCCAGACGATGAACTCGCAACCCACGAACTGCGCCGCCTGGAGCAGCGGCAGCAGCGACGCCACGGTGATGGTGTCGAGATCAAGATAGATCCCGCCCTGCAGAAACAGGATCGCCGCACGCAGGACATCGGTCCGCATCACCCGGCTTTCGAGCCTCTGATACAGCGCGGCCAGTCCGTCGCCCACGCCCAGCGCGGCTCCGGCCTCGCCGAGGCGGGCGTTCGCGTCGATCCGGCAAAGCTGGACCCGGGGCGAGGTGCTGAGCGAACGCAGTTCGGGGCCGTCATCCAGCACATCCGTGTGGTGGAGGATGATGTCGGTAAGCTCGCTGCGTTCGGCGGCCGACAGCACCGCGAACACGTAGGCCCAGGGCAGACGGGTGCCAATCCAGCAGAAATGCACCTGGGATGGGATCGTCACGCGGCCCCGGCCGCAAGCGGCGCGGTGCTGCGCCACCTGTCTGGGCCCAGCTTCATGCCGTTCGTCGGAGGATGGCAGCCATCGCGGAGGCTTAGCGAAGTACCGGCCGGCACGCCAGCCAGCGCAAACCCACCTGGTGCGGGCGTGGAGTCTCGCCTCGGTTTGTTTTCCCCGGAACCAGGGGCTAGGCTCGGCCGCTGAAACCAACCGCGGCGGGCACGGCGCCGGCAAGCACAGGAGTGGGTTGAGTGGGTTGGGGCAAGGCATGGCGTGGACGGAGCTACGATCTCGGCAAGATGACCCTGGGCGAGCTTTGGCGGGCCTACCTGCTTTATCCAGCCATCCAGATCTATCTCGCCCTGATCCTGGCCTGCACCGTGATGCTTGCGGTCTCGCCCGGTAGCTGGCTGAGGACGGGGCTGGCGGCGCTGGCCACGCTCGTTGTCTACCCGTTTGCCTGGTACCTGATCCACCGCTTCATCCTGCATGGACGCTGGCTGTATCGGTCGTCCTGGACCGCAGGGCTCTGGAAGCGCATCCATTTCGACCATCACCAGGATCCGCACCGGCTGGAGGTGCTGTTCGGCGCGCCTTCCAACACGCTGCCGACCATGGCGCTGATCACCGTGCCGATCGGCTGGGCGATCGGCGGCGTGGCGGGTGCCGCCGCCGCGTTCGGGACCGGCCTTGCCACCACCTGCGCCTACGAGTTCTGCCACTGCATCCAGCATCTGAACTACAAGCCGCGCAGCCGACTGCTGCAATATCTCAAGCGCACGCACCTGCTGCACCACTTCCATGCTGAGGACGGCAATTACGGCATCGCCAGCTTCTTGCCGGACCGGCTGTTCCAGACCTATTACGGCGACCCGAAAGGCCGGCCACGCAGCCCGCACGTGTTCAACCTGGGCTATGACCTGGCGGAGGCACGGCGCTTCCCCTGGGTGATGGAGCGCACCGGCGCGCCGCCCCTCGAGCGTCCTCCGGCCGGTCCAGCGCGGCCCACCACGGCCGCGCGGTGAGCAGGCCGCCCGGCCCGGCCGGGCTGCCCGAGATCGTGCCGGTTGCCACCAGGGCGGACCTGCGCCGCTTCATCCTGTTGCCCGACAGGCTGTCGCGCGGCGATCCGGCCTACGTGGCGCCTCTGCACGACGAGCAGCGGACCCTGTTGTCGCCCCGCCGGAACCCGTATTTCCAGCATGCCGAGGCGCAGTTCTGGCTGGCCAAGCGGAACAACCGGGTGGTGGGACGGATCAGTGCCCAGCTGGATGGGGAGGTCGAGGACGGCACCGGCCATTTCGGCATGCTCGCCGCCGAGGACGATGCCGCGATCTACCAGGCCTTGTTCAGCAGGGTCGAGGAATGGCACCGCGCGCGCGGGGTCAGCCGGATCCTCGGCCCCTTCAACCTGTCGGCCAACGAGTCGCTCGGCGTGCTGGTGCAGGGCTTCGAGACGCCTCCGATGCTGCTGATGGGCCACGACCTGCCCTATGTCGGGCCACGGCTGGAGATGCAGGGATACCGCAAGGAAAAGGACCTGCTGGCCTACCTCTACGACACCACGGTCGAACTGCCGGACGGGCTGCGCCGGCTCATCGACCGTCCGCTGCCGGAAGGGCTGGTGATCCGGCCGCTCAACCTGAAGCGCTACGCGGAGGAGGTGAAGACCGTCAGCGAGCTGTTCAACGATGCCTGGGCCGAGAACTGGGGGTTTGTGCCGCTCAGCGAGGCGGAAACCGATCAGCTCGCCAAGCAGATGCGCCTGCTGCTGCACGAGAAGCTGATCTGGTTTGCCGAGCTCGCCGGCCGGCCGATCGGCTTCATCGTGGCGCTGCCGAACCTCAACGAGGCGATCCGCGACCTCGGTGGCCGGTTGCTGCCGTTCGGCTGGGCGAAGCTGCTCTGGCGGCTGAAGATCGCCTCCGTGAGCTCGGCGCGGGTTCCGCTGATGGGGATACGTCGCAGCTTCAGCCGGGGCCTGCTCGGCAGCCTGGTGCCGTTCCTGCTCATCGATGCGGTGCGTCGCGAAGGCCGCAAGCTGGGCCTGCGCACCATCGAGCTTTCCTGGATCCTCGAGGACAACGCCGCGATGCGGCGCATCAACGAGATGGTCGGGGGCGTCGCCTACAAGACCTACCGCGTCTACCGCAAGGATCTGGCGTAGCGCCGCCGCCCCGGTCGCGGGAGCCGCTGGAGGGAGAAGCTCAGTGCGACGTTTCCAGCACCGGGATCCCGAGCGCTTCGGCGACAATCGCGAACTGGCCGACGGCGTCGTCGATCTGCGCCTCGTCGTGCAGGGCGGTCACGCTGCAACGAAGCAGCGGCCGCTCATCCGGCGTCGCCGGAGGCAGCACGAGATTGACATAGACGCCCTGCTCCAGCAGCCGGTTCCAGAAGGCGAGGGCGGTCGGCACGTCCGGCAGCGGCACGGCGACGATCGGGCTGACCTGCGGTCCCACCGCGAAGCCCGCCTCGCGCAGCCCGCCATGCAGACGCCTGGCATTGACCCACAGGCTTTCGCGCAGCTCCGGCGCCTGCTGCAGCCGAGCCAGCGCCATCCGTGCGGAAGCGATCACCGCAGGCGGCAGGGAGGCTGTGAACATGTATGGACGGCAGGCGACGCGAAGGATGTCAAAGCGCGGATGGCTCGAGACGCAATAGCCGCCGATGCTGCCCAGGCTCTTGGAAAAGGTGCCCAGGATGAAGTCGACGTCCTGTTCCACGGCGGCCGCTTCGGCAAGGCCGCGCCCGTGCTTGCCCAGCACTCCGAAGGAATGCGCCTCGTCCACCAGCAGGGTGGCGCCGGTTTCCCGCTTGACCGCCGCGATCTCGGCCAGCGGCGCGGAGTCGCCCAGCATCGAATAGATGCCTTCCGCCACGATCAGCTTGCTGCCGGGCACGTCGCCGAGGCGGCGCAGCCGGCGGTGCAGGTCGTCGGCGTCGTTGTGCCGGAAGCGGATCACCTGGGCGTGGCTCAACCGGCTTCCGTCATAGATGCTGGCATGGCTGTCCGCGTCGATCAGCAGGTAGTCGTCCTTGCCCGCCAGCACCGAGAGCATGCCGAGATTGGCCTGGTAGCCGGTGGTGAACAGCATGCAGAACTGGCGCTGGTAGAACGCCGCCAGC
This sequence comes from uncultured Acetobacteraceae bacterium, assembly GCA_964252545.1. Classification (GTDB taxonomy): domain Bacteria; phylum Pseudomonadota; class Alphaproteobacteria; order Acetobacterales; family Acetobacteraceae; genus Lichenicoccus. The sequence goes on from CAXUNX010000079.1 coordinate 13,020, forward strand.
TCGGCTTCGAACTGGCCATGCAGGTCATAGGTGCCGTTGGCGATCCTTGAGCCCGTGGTGCCGGTGCCGTGCTGCCGCACCGCCTCGGTGGAGGCCGCGAGACAGGCGGGATCATGGCTGAGCCCGAGATAGTTGTTGGTGCCGAACAGCAGCACCCGGTTGCCGTCGATGATGCCCTCGGTGGGAGAAAGCGCCTGCTCGATCACCACGCGGAACGGGTCGCGACCGTTGCCCAGCAGGGAGGTTCTTACCTCCGCCAGGGCGGAGAACTTGGCGAGGATCGACATGCTCAGCAGGCAGCCGTGCGGACCGGCCGCATGGTATGGGTGTGCTTGGCCTGGTCCGGGCGGTTCTGGAAGCGGAGCATGGTGAGGGATCCTATGCACGAGACCAAGGTCTGAACGGCTCCGGGGTTTTAGGCAACCCACCTGCTTGGGCATCCGGCTCGGAGAATGCAATCACCACCCTGGCCACCTCAGCACCCGGACCATTCGATACAGGCAACTCAACCACGGGCGATCAGCTCCGCGAGGCAGCGCGCCAGGTCGTCAACGGTGCGGATGTCGGCAAGCCGGTCGAGCGGGACGGAGACGTCGAGCCTGTCCTCGATCTCCATGACGAAGTTCATCACCGCCAGGGAATCAAGCCCGAGGTCGTCCACGATCACCGTGGCACCCGAGACCGGCCGCTTGACCTTGGGATTGGCTTCCAGGGTCTCGATCACCACGCGCGTGGCGGTTTCCATGTCGCTGTCCATACCTGCACCTTCCATCCCGCTGGCCGCCGGGAGACGCGCTGCCGATGAGGAGCCACGCGGCGCCACTCAGGCGAGCCAACCCGCCTGGCGGTACCACGCGACCGTCGAGGCGAAGCCGCGCCGCAGATCGATTCCGGCCACATTTGTTGCTCCCGGAAGCAGCTCCCCGGGTGCCACGCCCCAATCCGGATATAGCATCTCCCGCGCCTTGCCTGCGCTGAACATCGCAGGACGACCGCGCGCCCGGGCGGCCAGGCCCGCTGCCTGCCCTGCGAGGCGGACGGCCGCGGCCGGCAGGCGAATGAAG
>CAXUNX010000080.1:0-14075 GCA_964252545.1 uncultured Acetobacteraceae bacterium
CCGCCATGCGTATCCCGCCCGCCCTGTCGATGCTGCCGCTGGTTCTGCCCTTGGTTCTGCCCTTGGTTCTCCTGGGCGCCTGCTCCGGCACGCCCACCGCCAACCAGCGCGACGCCACCGATCTCAATCCGTCCGGCCGCCCCTATAACGGGCCGCCCGGCCGGCTCGCCTCCTATCCGGCCGACACCAACCTCAACCCGCTGTTCTGCCATCCCGAGCCGCCCGGCACGGTGTGCGCGCGCAGCCAGTGAGGCCAGTCCTCAGGCACCCGCGGGCGGCAACCAGCCGGCGGGCGCCATCTCGAAGCCGTCGAACTCGAACGCCGGCGCCACCACGCAGCTGACTAGGCTCCAGGCGCCGAGGCTGCTGGCCTGCTGCCAGGCATGCGCCGGCACCACGCGCTGGAGCAGCTCTCCCCGCCCGGCGTCGGGCCCGAGTCGCACATCCTGCCGCCCGGCCTGCGCGGCATGGATGCCAAGCAGCAGCGGCGCACCCGCCTGCCACAACCAGATCTCGCCAGCGTCCACCCGGTGCCAGTGCGAGCGCTCGCCTTCTGCGAGCAGGAACAGGATGCTGGTGGCAGCGCCGCGCCCGCCCGACTCCGGGCAGTCGCGCCAAAGCTCGCGGTAATGGCCGCCTTCGGGATGCGGCAACAGCCCGAGCGCTTCGCGCACCGCACGCGCGGGCTGGCTGGGATCGCGCAGGTCGGTCATCGCTCGCCGGGGCTGTGTGAAGCCTCGCAGCCTACCCTGCCGGTGGCGCGCGGGCCAGCCCCCGGGCAGCAGGGCGGGCGGGTTGGCGCGGCCGCGGAAAGCTTGCTAACGTCTCGCGTGCGCAAGGATTGAGACGGAGTCCATGCCCGATCGCGATCAGATGATCAGACGCCAGCGGGTGCTTGCCGATTTCGGCGACCTCGCCCTGCGGAGCGAGGATCTGCAGGAGATCCTGGACAAGGGCTGCCGCCTGGTGGCCCTGGCACTCGGAACCGGCCTCGCCAGGGTGCTGGAGACCGACCACAACAAGCAGAACCTGCTCGTCAGGGCCGCAGTCGGCTGGGGTTCCGACGTGGTCGGCCGGCTCCGCCTGCCGCTGGGGGAATACTCCCCGGACACCACCTCGATCGCCCACGCCGAGCCGGTGCTCACCTGCGACCTCGAAGGGGAGAAGCGCGTCGACTCCCCCCGCTTGATGGTGGAGCAGGGGGTCAGGGCGATCGCCAACGTGCCGATCCTGCTGCCCGGAGGCCGGGCCTACGGGCTGCTGCAGGTCGGCAGCGCCACCCCGCGCGATTTCGTCGAGCAGGACATCCAGTTCCTGCGCACCTTTGCCACCATGCTCGGACCGGTGATCGATCGCCTGCTCAAGATCCGCGACCTGCAGGTGGCGCTCGATCGCAATCGGCACCTGATGCAGGAACTCCAGCACCGCATCAAGAACCATATCGGCGTGATCACCGGGCTGGTGAGAATGCGGCGCAGGGAGGTCGCCTCCGACGAGGCGCGGCTCGAGCTGGGGGCGATCGGCGACCGCATCGAGACGCTGCGCCTGGTGCACGAGCAGCTTTACGCCGCCGGCGCCGCCGACCGGCTGCGGGTGCGGCCCTTTGTCACGCGGCTGGTTGAGAACCTGTGCCAGCTGCATGATGGCCAGGCCGGCCCGGTGCGGCTCGACCTCGCCGTGGAGGAGGTGGAGTTCGACGGCGAGACCGCGGTGCCGCTCGGCCTGATCCTCAACGAGTTCGTCACCAACAGCCTCAAATACGCCTTTGACGGGCAGGGCGGCATCATCGCGGTGGTCGTCCGTTCGACCGAGCTGGGCAGCATCCATGTGCAGATGAGCGACAACGGCAAGGGCCTCGCCGCCAGGGTCCAGGCCTCGCCGAACGGTTCAGGCACCGGCATGAAGCTCATCGCCGGGCTGGCTTCCCAGATCGGCGCCCGGCCGGCCTGGTCCTCGAACGGCGGCACCACCCTCAGCCTCGACTTCGTTCCCCGCTGAGCGGCGCGGGCCGCACTCAGGAAGGCCCGCCGCTCAGGAAGGCTCGCCGCCGGTGGTTGCGAACTCCAGCAGGATCGGCCGGTGATCGGAGCGGCCGAAGCCGAGAACTCCGACCGCGCTGGGTCGCAGCCCGCGCGCCAGACACCGGTCGAGCCGCAGCGGCACGATGCCGTAGGCATGGTGCGTGGTTCTGCGCGGTCCCACATCATCGAAGCCGGGCAGCCGGGTGCGGCCGAGGGCGTTGGTGTCGCCGATCACCAGGTCGGGCAGCGGCCGGCCCTGGAGCAGCTGGCGGAGCTGGCGCCGATTGGCCCACTGGCCGTGATCCAGATGCACGTTCGCCACCAGCAGCCCGCGTGCCCGGACCATCAGCGCCAGGCGCGGCGCCACCGAACGAAACACCGGCACCGGCAGATCGAGCCGGGTGGCGGCCGGCAGCTTCATCGTCACCGCATCGAACGGGTGCGGGCTCCAGGCGGCCAGGCCGTTGTCGCGCCCTGCCATCGGCTCGCGGACATAGCAGCCGCCACCAACTGCTCCGGGCAGCGCGTCGATCCGCGCCGTCGCCTCCTGCATCAACAAGAGGTCCGGACGGTGCCGCTCGATCAGCCGGCCGATCTCGGCGACCCCGGCGCCCGCATGCTTGAGCAGGTTCCAGCTCAGGATACGCATCAGCCCGGTCCGGGTGCGGCGATGCGGCCCCCGGCGCCTCGGTCGAACCGGCTCACGCGAGATGGCGGAACAGGTGCCGCCGCGCATCCCCGTCCATCTCGGCCTTGAAGGCGTGCCGGTCCTTCAGCGCGCCGGCGCGCGCTGCCGCCGGACGCGCGTTGATCTCGTCCAGCAGGCGGTGCAGGTTCGGCAGCCTGGTCCAGACCGCCTCGTCACCCGTCACGAACGGCAGCATCCGCGCCCAGCCCCAGACCGCCATGTCGACAATGCCGTAGCTGTCGCCGAGCATGAAGCGGCGGCCGCCGAGGCGAGCCTCCAGGATCCCCCAGTGCCGTTCCGCCTCGAATGCGTAGCGCCCGACGGCATAGGCTTTCGGCTCCGGCGCGAAATGCCGGAAATGCACCGCCTGCCCGGAATAGGGGCCAATGCCGGTGGCTACGAACATCAGCCATGACAGCAGCTCGCCGCGCGCGCCCGGCGTGGCCTCCGGCAGGAAGCGGCCAGTCCGCTCGGCGAGATAAAGCAGGATGGCGTTGCTGTCGAACACCGTGACGTCGCCGTCGACCAGGCAGGGCAGCTTGCTGTTCGGGTTCAGCGCCACGAAGCCGGGATCGAACTGATCGCCCTTGCGGGAATCCACCGGCACCGGCTGGTAGGGCAGCTCGAGCTCCTCCAGCAGCAGCGCCACCTTCATCGGGTTGGGTCCAAGATTGTAGTAGAAACGGATCATCGCGCGGTTCTCCGGGGGATCGGTCGAGCATAGGCCGCAAACGCCTCGGGCGGGAGGAGCGTCGGTTTGCGCACCGGCATGTCGGCGATCGCCGCGGGATGGAGCAGTTTGGCATCGAGCGCGGTGCGACAGGCGCCGCCCAGGGTTACGCGTTCGGTTGGGTCACGCGTTCCGTTGGGGCACGCGCCCGGTTGCTGCATCGCCTGCCGTATCGAGCGCAGGCCGCAACCACCACCGGCCTCGTCGCTTATGAACGGTTTGAGGGAGAACCCGATGCAGCCTGACCCTGGTTCCTCGGCCGCGGCGCCCGGCGCCTTGTCGAGCCCGGCGCTGCCACAGGAGCTGGTCGCCGACCCGGCTGACCTGCGCCTCCTCTCGGATCCGGGCGAGCGTCGCGGCGACATGCTCTTTCGCCGGTTCGGCCGCGCCAGCGACATGATCTCGGCGATCGGGCTTGGCGGCTTCCACCTCGGCAAGAACGCGGTCTCCGACGTGGAGGCGGTGCGCCTGGTGCACGAGGCGGTCGATCGCGGCATCAACTTCATCGATAATTGCTGGGACTACAACCAGGGCCGCTCGGAGCTCCGGGTCGGCGTGGCGCTCGACCAGGGCGGCTACCGCGACCGGGTGTTCCTGATGTCGAAGATGGACGGCCGCACCAAGCAGGAGGCGGCCAAGCAGATCGACACCTCGCTCACCCGCATGCGCACCGACCGCATCGACCTGGTCCAGCACCACGAGATCCTGCGCTACGACGACCCCGACCGGATCTTCGCCGAAGGCGGCGCGATGGAAGCCTTCGTCGAGGCGAGACAGGCCGGCAAGCTGCGCTATATCGGCTTCACCGGGCACAAGGATCCCCGCATCCACCTGCAGATGCTGGCGGTTGCCGCCGAACGCGGCTTCCATTTCGATGCCGTGCAGATGCCGCTCAACGTCATGGACGCGCATTTCCGCAGCTTCGCGCATCTCGTGCTGCCCTATCTGGTCGAGCACGGCATCGCGGTGCTCGGAATGAAGACCTTCGCCGACAGCGTGCTGCTCAAGAGCCAGGCGCCGATCGAGCCGGTGGAGTACCTGCATTACTGCCTCAACCTGCCCACGGCGGTGGTCATCACCGGCATCGAGGGGCAGCGCGACCTCGACCAGGCGTTCAGCGCCGTGTGCAGCTTCCAGCCGATGAACCGCGCCGCGGTGGCCGAGCTGCTGAGCCGCAGCCGTCCTTACGCCACCCAGGGCAAGTACGAGCTGTTCAAGACCAGCGCCACCTTCGACGGCACCGCCAAGCATCACCAATGGCTGGGCGAGGATGTGGAGTCCGTCACCAGGCTGGCGCCGGCGCTGGAATAACAACGAACCGCTTGGGCGACATGGCCGGCTTATCGCTCCACCTGCAAGGAGACCCAGGATGCTAGACGGATCCAGGCTGGAGATTTCCAGGCGCGGCGTCCTGGTCGGGGGGGCCGCGACCGCGGCGGCCGTCGCGCCGGTGGCCGATGCGGCTGTCCCGGCCGCCCCGGCCGCCGGCGGTTCTCCGGCGCTTCCGGTCAGCTTCACCGTGAACGGGGCGGCGCGCGCCCTGCTGCTCGATCCGCGCACCACGCTGCTCGACGCCTTGAGGGAGCACCTGCTTCTCACCGGCACCAAGAAGGGGTGCGACCACGGGCAATGCGGCGCCTGCACGGTGATGGTCAACGGGGTGCGGATCAACAGCTGCCTCAGCCTCGCGGTGATGCATGGGGGTGACCAGGTCACCACCATCGAGGGGCTGGGCACGCCCGATCACCTGCACCCGATGCAGGCGGCGTTCATCAGGCATGACGGCTACCAGTGCGGTTACTGCACGCCGGGACAGATCTGCTCCGCGGTGGCGATGCTCGACGAGATCAGGCGCGGCATCCCCAGCCACGTCTCGGCCAGCCTCACCGTGCAGCCCGAAGCCACCGGCACCGAGCTGCGCGAGCGGATGAGCGGCAACATCTGCCGTTGCGGAGCCTATTCCAACATCGTCGACGCCATCGCCGAGATCGCCGGAACCAGCGCATGAAGTCCTTCAGCTTCGAGCGCGCGACCTCGGCGCAGGACGCGGCACGGGCGGCCGCGGCGCCGGGCGCCAGGTTCATCGCCGGCGGCACCAACCTGCTCGACCTCATGAAGCTGGAGATCGAGGCGCCCAGCCACCTGATCGACGTGAACGGTCTCGGCCTGGACCGGATCGAGGCCACGCCGGAAGGAGGGCTCAGGATCGGCGCCCTGGTGCGCAACACCGAGCTTGCCGCCGATCATCGCGTCCGGCGCGACTACGGCGTGCTGAGCCGGGCCTTGCTGGCTGGCGCCACCGGACAGCTGCGCAACAAGGCCACCACCGCCGGCAACCTGCTCCAGCGCACCCGCTGCCCCTATTTCTACGACACCAACCAGCCCTGCAACAAACGCGCTCCCGGCTCGGGCTGTGCCGCGATCGGCGGCTATTCGCGGCAGCTGGGCATCATCGGCACCAGCGACGCCTGCATCGCGACCAACCCGTCCGACATGGCGGTGGCGATGCGCGTGCTGGATGCCACCGTGGAGACGCTGGACGCGCAGGGCGGGGCACGCGCCATCCCGATCGCCGAGCTGCATCGCCTGCCAGGCGGCACGCCCCACATCGAGACCATCCTGGCACCCGGAGAGCTGATCCGCTCGGTGACGCTGCCGAAGCCGATCGGCGGCACCCACCTGTACGAGAAGGTGCGCGACCGCGCCTCCTATGCGTTCGCCGTGGTCTCGGTCGCCGCGGTGATCCAGCGGGATGGCACCGGCCGGGTGGCGCTCGGTGGCGTCGCCCACAAGCCATGGCGGGTCGAGGCGGCGGAGGCGGCGATGCCGGCCGGCGCGAGCGCGGTGTCCGCCCGCCTGCTGGCAGGTGCGAGGCCGGCCCCGGCCAACGCGTTCAAGCTGCCGCTGGTGGAACGCGCGATCGCCGCGGTGATGGCGGAAGCGCGGGCGGCATGAAGTTCGACGCGCCCGCCGGAGCCAACCCGATCGACCGCATGAGCGTGGTCGGCAAGCCGCACGACCGCATCGACGGCCCGTTTAAGACCACCGGGACGGCGCCCTATGCCGCCGAGCATCACCCCGAGCCCGCGAACCCGGCCTATGGCTGCATCCTGGGTGCGGCGATCGGCAAGGGCCGGATCCGCTCGATGGAGCTGCGCGACGCGAGAGCGGCCCCGGGCGTGCTGGCGATCGTCACGGCACGCGAGGCCGGACCGCTCGGCAAGGGCAAGTTCAACACCGTGAAGCTGCTGGGCGGTCCGGAGATCGACCACTACCACCAGGCGGTGGCGGTGGTGGTGGCCGAGACCTTCGAGCAGGCGCGCGCCGCAGCAGCACTGATCCGGGTCGATTACCAGCGCACCAAAGGGCGTTTCGTTCTGGCCGAGGCGCTCCGGACCGCGCCGCTCACCGATGGCACCAGCGACGAGGGCAGCGCCGCTGCGGCCGAGAACCGGACCGGCCATTTCGAGCAGGCCTTTGCCGCAGCCCCGGTCAGGCTCGACCAGTCCTACTCCACTCCCGACCAGAGCCACGCGATGATGGAGCCGCACGCCTCCGTCGCCGCCTGGCAGGGTGAGCGGCTGATGCTGTGGACGTCGAACCAGATGATCGACTGGGCGCGCACCGATCTCGCGATCACCCTCGGCATGCCCAAGGAGAACATCCGCCTGCTGTCGCCATTCGTGGGCGGCGGCTTCGGCGGCAAGCTGTTCCTGCGCGCGGATGCGGTGATGGCGGCGCTCGGCGCGAGGGCTGCGAGGCGGCCCGTCAAGCTGGTGCTGGCGCGGCCGCTCATCATCAACAACACGACGCACCGGCCGGCCACCAGGCAACGCATCCGGCTCGGCGCAACACCGGACGGCACCCTCACGGCGATCGCGCATGAAAGCGGCTCGGGCGACCAGCCGGACGGCCAGCCGGAGACCGCCACCAGCCCGACCAGGCTGCTCTATGCCTGCGCCAACCGGCTGACCGCGATGCGGCTCGCGGTGCTCGACCTGCCCGAAGGCAACGCCATGCGGGCGCCGGGCGAGGCTCCGGGCTTGATGGCGCTCGAGATCGCCATGGACGAGATGGCCGAGAAGCTCGGCATGGACCCGGTCGAATTCCGCATCAGGAACGACACCGAGGTGGATCCGGAAAAGCCCGGGCGGAGGTTCTCCCAGCGCAACCTGGTCGGCTGCCTGCGCCAAGGCGCCAGCCGGTTCGGCTGGGAGCGCCGCAAAGCCGTTCCGGGCAGCGTTCATGACGGCCGCTGGCTGGTCGGCATGGGCATGGCGGTGGCGTTCCGCAACAACATCAATGTTCCCTCCGGCGCCCGGGTGCGGCTCGAGCCGGGCGGCGACGTCGTGGTGGAAACCGACATGACCGACATCGGCACCGGCAGCTACACCATCATCGCGCAGACCGCGGCGGAGATGATGGGCGTGCCGATGCACCAGGTGGTGGCGAGGCTAGGGGATTCGAGCTTCCCGGTCTCGGCCGGGTCGGGCGGCCAGTTCGGCGCCAACAGCTCGACCTCGGGGGTTTATGCCGCCTGCGTCAAGCTGCGTCGGGCGGTGGCGCTGCGGCTCGGCTTCGATGCCGACGACGCGGTGTTCGAGGACGGGCTGGTGCGAAGCGGCAACCGCTCCGCCCGGCTCGCCGACGCCGCAGGCGAGGGCGGCCTGGTCGCCGAGGACACCATCGAATGGGGCGATCTGGGCGACACCACCCAGCAATCGACCTTCGGCGCGCACTTCGTCGAGGCCGGAGTCGACCGCTTCACCGGCGTGGTCCGCGTCCGGCGGATGCTGGCGGTGTGCGCGGCCGGGCGCATCCTCAACCCGAAATCGGCACGCAGCCAGGTGATCGGGGCGATGACCATGGGGGTCGGCGGCGCGCTGATGGAGGAGCTCGTGGTCGACACGCGCGGCGGCTTCTTCGTCAACCACGACCTCGCCGGCTACGAGGTGCCGGTGCATGCCGACATCCCGCACCAGGAGGTGATCTTCCTCGACGAGGCGGACAACAAGGTCTCGCCGATGAAGGCCAAAGGGGTGGGCGAGCTGGGGCTTTGCGGCGTCGGCGCCGCGGTCGCCAACGCCGTCTACAACGCCACCGGTGCCCGGGTGCGCGACTATCCGATCACCCTCGACAAGCATCTCGCCCGGCTGCCGACCCTCGCCTGAGCGGACCGGTGTCGGATGCGGAGGAGCTTGCATGGACCTGCCCGGCACGGTGCTGCTGTTGGTTGAGTTCCAAAACCACTCCATCGAGGAGGGCGGCAGGCAGCACGCGGCGGCGCGCCACGTCGTGGCGCGGACCGGCATGCCCGCCTGCAGCCAGACCGTGGCTGATGCGGCGCGTCAGACAGGGTAATCGAACGTCAGCCTCGCATCTGCCAGTCCGCCAGGCTGCCGCCGCAACTTCACGAGCGGAGCGTCGCCCTGCGCACCGTCGTCCGCCTCGACATCCCCCGACGAGACAAGGTCGCCGTCTGCGTCCTCGCCTCCGACCGCCGAGTGGTCTGACAGCGGCGGTTTGACGTGGAACTATCCACCGTTCGCACTGGCACGGAGCTTATCCGCCAACGCTGTCTTGTTTCCTCCGTCCTCGAGGCCAAGATCCTCGATGGCCGCCTCCGGGGACATCGTTCCAGCCTTGATCTGCTGAACGCCGTACGCCTGTCGGATGCTTTGATCGACGTCATACTTCTTGAAGCCTGACCCGATGGTTCCCTCGCCGGCGTCGCTGTCGCGCGCGACAGCGAGCCCCTTGAGCCACTGAGCCTGACCGGGCGTGGCGTTCGGATGGACCTTCGCCACCGCGTCGTCTGGATGCATCCCGTAGTACTTTACTCCCACGATCGCCGCCCTGTTCGGGTCGGGTTCGCCCGGCGCTACCGAGAGCCCTTCGACCTTGTCGCGAAGCTTCGGAAACTGCTGAATAGCCGCGTCGACTGACGGGTCAGACTTGCGGTAGTTGGTGATCGCAGCATGCGCTTCGGGTCGGCCGAGATCAGTCAGGTTGTCAGCGAACTGGGCCTTCAGTTCCAGCGGCATGCTCAGATAGCCGGCCGGTGATCCGCCGCCCTGCCCGGAAGACGGCCGCTTGGGCTGGCCCTGCGTTCCCATTTGCGTTTCGAAATGAGCCGTCTTCCGCTCTGCGTCCATGTCAACATGCGCGCCGGCATGCTGATGGGAACTGACTGGACCAACATGGGAGTTGACTGGATCAAGTGTCATTCTTGTTCCCCGTTTCGCCTGCAACAACAACCGGTGTATGTCTCCATTGCGGGGATGGCTGTGGGAAATATAACAGCCATGACGACTGGCGGGATCCGATCCCCAATCTCCTGCCGCACCGCATCAGCCAGCAACCTCGCCGTGCGGGATCTTCCACCCTAAAGCGATTGTATTTTCGTCGCTTTCGCGCCTCGATTTATCGGCACGCTGGGGAGTTGCGCTTTATAGTCCGCAGTACGCTCTTGCGGCTGCACGAGCTTCCCGTTTGTTTGGGCGGCGAGGCCTGATGACAAAGGCGGGGCGTCACCATCCTGCACGCGCCAATCGCCCTCGCGAAGGGCTACCCGGACATCCCAGCACAGCCCTGCGGCATTCTCGCCGCCATCACGCAGTCCGGCTCGTTCGACTGCTTCGCAAGCGGCCGGTGGCGACCGCTTGACCCGCTATCGCCGGATGTGACCCGAGGCGGCCCTAGCTAGAGAACCCATACAACTGGTTGCTTATGCTGACGTTCTTTCCTTGCGAATAGGTTCATGGTGGGGAAAGCACACGATGAAGCATCTGTTTTGGCGATCGGATGCAGCCTGGGCTGCCATCGACGCGCACTTGCCGCATGGGCGGCCGGGCAAGCCGCGCGTCGATGATCGGCGTGTTATCAGCGGCATCCTGCATGTGCTGACGACCGGTTGCCGCTGACGCGACGTGCCTGCCGTGTATGGGCCGCCAACCACGATCTACAACCGCTTCAATCGTTGGTCCCGGCGCGGTATCTGGCAGCGCATGTTTGAGGCCATCGCGGCAACCGGCGAGGTGCCGCCGGAGCTCAGCCTCGACAGCACGCACGTCAAGGCACATCGCTCAGCCGCGGGCGCAAACGGGGGGAATGGCAGGAGGCGATCGGCCGGTCGCGTGGCCAAGAGGCTGATCGCCGACAAGGCCTACGACGCCGAAAGCCTACGGAGCTGGCTCGCCAAGCGCCGCATCAAGGCCGTGATCCCGTCCAGCGCGAGCAGGACCGTGCCATACCCGCTCGACCGCCGAGCCTACAAGCGGCATAACACCATCGAGCGCCTGTTCTGCCGCCTGAAGAACTGGCGACGCATCGCCACCCGCTACGACCGGCTCGCCCGCAACGATCTCGCCAGCCTCGCCCTCGTCGCAACAGCAACCGAATGGACCTGAATGAGTCCTCTCCCCAAGGATCAAAACCCAATCAGCGGCCGGCCGAAAATGTCGGAGAGCGGCCGCCCAAGATAGCTCAGGCGACCGCGCTTGTCTCAGTTATGGTTGAGGGATGAGAGCCCTCCAGCGTTCTCGATGTCGAAGCGGATAACCAAACCATCCTGTGTGTGGAAGACGTGGCGAACCGTTTCGTCCAGGAGCAGCTTGCCGCCGATGTCGTGGACGACCTGATGCACCTCGACAACCGTCACGTCCTCGGCTCGGCGCTTGATGTCCAGGGGATCTACATGGGGCTGGATCGCAGCCCACTGCTTGGTCCAGTAGGCGCGGATCGCATCGCGCCCTTGCACGTGACCCCCGTCCTGCCCGTTGGCCCAACTGACCTCAGGATGCATCAGCGCCACCGCAGCCGGTATGTCTCTCTGGTTGAATGCCGCGTAGAGCGTACGCACGAAGTCGGTGTCATCATCCATGATCTTAAGCCCTTTCTCGGGTTGCAGCTCTCTTAGGTCCATCCGCAGGACGAGGCCTTCGTGAAAGCTGTAGGTGTGCTCGAACGTGCCCGTGGAGACGACCTCGCCGCCAAGGTCGCGTATGACTTGGCTGATTCGCGCCACCGTCCTGCCTGGCCCGGCGTCGGTGATGCCGACCACCTCGTCGTGGATGCGCACCCGGCTCCAAAGCCGCAACCACTAGTCCTTCAAAGCTGGCGGGCCATGCAGGCGCGCCTCACCGTCCGGCCAGTCCACGGCGTCGCTCATGAAGCCGATCAGCCGCTGTAAGTCACATGTGTTGTAAGCCTCGTACATGCGGCGGATCAGTTGATGCCTGCGTCGCGCGCCCGCCTCCATCACTAGGATCCCTCCCTCTGCGCTGACCCGCGGATCGACCACAGATTGCAGTCGGACAGGGCAACATGCATAGTCACCTATGCAAAAAGATAGGGCGCTATGCAAGTGGAAGCACGGACGATCGATGCGCTTTCCACGCCCGGGCACCTGATCGCGCTGGCAGCCCGCGGTTTCGCCCGGTTGAGCGAGCAGCGCCTGAAGCCGCTCGGCTTCGGCGTCGGCCACCTTCCGGTGCTGGTCGCGCTGAAGGAGGGTCAGGCCGGCACCCAGCGCGACTTGGCGCGGTTCGCGCGTATCGAGCAGCCGTCGATGGCTCAGATGCTCGGCCGCATGGAGCGCGATGGTCTCATTCGGCGCGCCCCGAGCACTGCCGATGGCCGCAGCAGCCTCGTCACCCTGACGAGCGAAGCGGAGGCACGCCTGCCTGCAGCGCTCGATGTCCTGCTACAGGGCAATTCGGAGGCGCTCGACGGCTTCACCAAGGAGGAGGAGGCCCAACTCGCCGCCTTGCTGCGGCGCATGATCGCCAACCTCGACAGGATCGGGAACGCTGAAGCTTTACCCTGAGAGCGGTGTCGCAGAAGCCTTGCGGAGTACCTAACATGCCGATTGTATCTGCGTAGAATCGATTCGGCTGATCACCTTTCTGCTTCCAAGTTCGAGACCGATCACAGCCAGAACGCTACGGCGGTAACGAGTGCGACGGCAGACAGGAAGTTGGCGGCCAGCTTGTCATAGCGCGTGGCGATGCGGCGGAAGTCTTTCAGGCGGCAGAACGCGTTCTCGATCAGGTGGCGACCGCGGTATCGGCGCCGGTCATGGCGGATGGGCCGTTTGCGGTTGCGGCGGCCGGGAATGACCAGCTTGATGCCCTTTGCGCACAACGAGCGGCGCAGCGGATCCGCATCATAGCCTTTGTCGGCCACCAGGTAGCGCATGCGTCCGGCTCGTTCGAGCAAGGCGGGTGCTACCGTCACGTCGCTGGCGTTGCCGGCACTCAGCGTCAGCGCGTAGGGGCGGCGGACGACGTCGGTGAGGGCGTGGATCTTGACGACGAGCATGCGGCTGACGTCTGGCGATGCGCATTGATGATCCCGCTCAGGGCACGATGTTCGTCCACTCGCGCCTTTCCGCGTTCGCGCGGAAAGTGCGGCGCAAGGCTTTCGACCTGCTCGCCGCACAGCCAGAACCGCTCACTCGTCGCCGGCTTCTCCCGCCCTACCAAGGATCAGAACGGATCCTGCCGCTGTTTCAACCGCGTGAGGCAGCAGACGGATTGAGAGGCTATGAGAGGGGATACGCCGAGGCGTATCGGGTCACAGGCCAACGGGGAGCACCTGCCACGGTCTTCAACCATTTGACGTTGGTTGCCGTTCTCGGCTTTCTTGTGGCTGCAAACCAAGACACGCCGAAGCCGCGCGCTCGAACGCCCCTACCGCAGTTGCAGCGGGTTCATGTAGTCGCGGAAATGCGTCACATGACCCTCGTGTCGGGTGATGAACCAGACATAGCCTATGGCTCGGGGCGTGTTGTCCGCCACGTTCCGGTGGTGGCCGGTCGCTTCGACGATGAGTTCGTCGCCCATCTCGCGAACGCGGATGTCGCTGAACGTGCCGAAGCGGATGCGCCCCGGAAGCTGCCGCATATAGGCCGCGATCGCGTCGCGTCCCTGGAGGCGCTGCGGCGCGCCCTCGGGGGCGAACGGGAACTCGTGCACCGCCTCGGGCGAGTAGATCTCCATCCAGCCGTCGATGTCTCCGGCCGCGAGCGCCTTGCCGGCACGCGCCAGCCAATTGGGCAGAGCGGATGTTGTTGACATGTCGTCTCCTGCGCATTGTTCAGCGAGTGTTCGGAACCGGTCTGCGCGCTTCCAAACTCCGATCCGCCAGCCGGTGACCGCCAGGTCCGGCCTGCAGCTCGACGGGATAAGGCTGCGTGCGTCGCCCTGCGCCTGCCGGCGGGTACCGGCGCCCGAAGCAAACGCCGCCCCGGTCCCGGACAGCACCCCCTCAGAGCCTTGGCGCGGTGGCGATCAGGGCAGCGCTGTAGGGATCGCGGGGCCGGGCGATCAGTTGCGCGGTGGGCGCGATCTCGACGATCCGGCCGTGGCGGAGCACCGCGATGCGGTCGGCCAGCCACGAGATCGCGGCGATGTCGTGGCTGATCATGACATAGGCCAGCCGCTCGTCGCGGCTGAGATCCTTCAGCAGGGTCAGCAGCATCGCCTGGGTGGAAACATCGAGCGCCGAGGTCGGCTCGTCCAGCACGATGATGTCGGGACGGGCGGCGAGGGCGCGCGCCACCGCGATGCGCTGCGCCTGCCCGCCCGACACCGCGTGCGGCAGGCGCTCAACCAGCGACGGGCTGAGCCCGACC
>CAXUNX010000081.1:0-13963 GCA_964252545.1 uncultured Acetobacteraceae bacterium
GCGTCAGCCGCGACGCCGCCGATGCCGCCCGTGCGGCTGCGCCGCTGCGCGCCGCGGCTGACGCCATCCCGATCGACACCGACGGCATGGACGCGCCGACAGTGCTCGCGGAAGCGTTGCGCATCGTCCACGAACGGCTGCAACTGCTTTAAAACTTGACAAAATATGGCGTCGGGTGTTTGTCCCGCGCGAACAAGCGTCGCAGGCGCCGGGCAGGGGTCCGGCGGCATCCCGAGCGCAAGACGTGCTGCCGCATCGCCGGTCAAGGCGTTGGCAGGGCGCAGAACCGTCCGCCGGGCATCAGTTCCCGGCGTCCGAAAACAGGAACAGCACGCCCACATGGCATCAGCCGCACTCGCACGCGTCGCCGACGATCATTTCGCCGGCGAGGATTTCGCGACCCTTCTGGATGAGACCCTCGGCCGGGACACCGGCTTCGATGGCTCCGTTGTCACCGGTCGGGTCCTACGACTGACCGACGAGTTCGCCATTGTCGATGTCGGCCTCAAGAGCGAGGGCCGCGTCGCTTTGAAGGAATTCGGCATTCCCGGCGCCCCCCTTGAAGTCAAGCCCGGCGACGTCATCGAACTCTATGTTGAGCGCTACGAGGACCGCGACGGCTCGATCGTGCTGTCGCGCGAGAAGGCGCGCCGGGAGGAGGCCTGGACCAACCTCGAGAAGGCGTTCGAGGGCAACCAGCGGGTCAACGGCACCATCTACGGACGCGTCAAGGGTGGTTTCACCGTTGATCTCGGCGGCGCCATGGCATTCCTTCCGGGCAGCCAGGTCGATATCCGGCCGGTGCGAGACGTGGGCCCGCTGATGGGCACGCCGCAGCCGTTCCAGATCCTGAAGATGGACCGTGCCCGCGGCAACATCGTGGTGTCGCGTCGCGCGGTGCTGGAGGAAACCCGCGCCGAGCAGCGCAGCGAGCTGATCCAGGGCCTCAAGGAAGGCATGATCCTGGACGGCGTGGTGAAGAACATCACCGACTACGGCGCCTTTGTGGATCTGGGCGGCGTCGATGGCCTGCTGCACGTGACCGACATCGCCTGGAAGCGGATCAACCACCCTTCCGAGGCGCTCCAGATCGGACAAGCGGTCCGCGTCCAGGTGATCCGCTTCAATTCCGAGACCCAGCGCATCAGCCTGGGCATGAAGCAGCTTGAGGCGGATCCGTGGGAAGGGGTGGCGATCAAGTATCCGCCCGGTGCCCGCTATAGCGGCCGCGTCACCAACATCACCGATTACGGCGCCTTCGTGGAGCTCGAGCCCGGCGTCGAGGGGCTGGTGCATGTTTCCGAAATGTCCTGGACCAAGAAGAACGTGCATCCCGGCAAGATCGTGGCGACCTCGCAGGAGGTCGACGTGATGGTGCTCGACGTGGACAGCTCCAAGCGCCGCATCTCGCTCGGCCTCAAGCAGGTGCAGCGCAATCCGTGGGAGCAGTTCGCCGACGACCACAAGATCGGCTCCACGGTCGAGGGCGAGATCCGCAACATCACCGAGTTTGGCCTGTTCATCGGCCTGTCCGCCGACATCGACGGCATGGTGCACATGTCGGACATCTCCTGGGACGAGGCCGGCGAGGCGGCGATGGCGCTCTACGAGAAGGGCCAGGTCGTCAAGGCCAAGGTGCTCGACGTGGATGCCGAAAAGGAGCGCATCTCGCTCGGCATCAAGCAGCTGCACGACGACCCCGCCGCCGACACGCTGTCGCGTGTCGCCAAGGGCGCCGTGGTCACCTGCGTCGTCACCGCGGTGCAGGCCAACGGCATCGAGGTGAAGGTCGACGAGGTGCTGAGCGGCTTCATCCGCCGCGCCGAGCTGGCCCGCGACAAGGCCGACCAGCGTCCGGAGCGGTTCGCGGTCGGCGAGCGGGTCGATGCGAAGGTGATCTCGGTGGACCGCGCCTCTCGCAAGCTGGCGCTGACCATCAAGGGCCGCGAAGTCGAAGAGGACAAGGCTGCGATCAACGAGTACGGCTCGTCCGACAGCGGCGCCTCCCTGGGCGACATCCTGGGTGCCGCGATCCGCAGGCGCAACCAGACCACCGAGTGATCGCGCCAGTTACTGGTCACCGGTCGTAGGAAGCACGGGCTGTTGGCAGGGCGGCGCCAGGGACGGCGCCGCCCTTGCCGTGACCGGCCGCGTTCCGAGCCTGCCTGAGTGCGCCCCGGATCTCGGCGGATGCTTGACGCCGGTCTCATGGCGCGCGACAGCCCAGGCATGAATGTCGCCGACGCGGTTAATCGAGCGGATAGCTGGCTGCTCGAGCGCATCTTCCAGCCGATCGCCGACCGCCTGGGAGAGAAGCCCACGGCGTTCGACATCGGCATGAGCCTGCAGCTCGGCGCGATCGTGCTGGACGCGGCCGCGGTGATCGCGATCTTCATGGCCGGCGGCCTGAGCATCGACTCCGCGCTGTGGAACGGCCTCACCTGGGCGCTCGGCTTCGCGTTCTACCTGTCGATCAACAAGATGCGGCCGCTGGTTCGCCCGGGCCATGCCAACCCGCTGCGCTTCATGCTGCAGGGTTTCAGGCCGCTCTCAATCCCGTTCATGCTCTACAGCGCCGTGCAGGCCGCCTTGGCGCACCCGCCGTTCCTGATGGCGCTGCAGTTCAACGCCCTGGCCAACCTGGTATTCGTGGTCGGGCTTTACCTGGTTTCAACCCAGCCCAAGCCGCCGCACCAGCGTCAGGCTGTTCGCTCGGGCTGGAGGCAGGAGGCCGGCAGCGGCGCTTGAGGCTGCCTCCAACCTGGAAGCCGCCTAGAAATCGATGCAGCGGCCCTTCACGGTCCAGTCTCCGAACCGCGTCGGATCGGCCTCCTTGGGGCCGCCGATCTCTTTCGCGGGCTTCGGCGTCTCGGTTGCGGTGTGGCGCGGCTGCGGATCGGAGGGGGGTGGGGCTTGCGTGCTCATCGCACTGATATGGGTGCAGTGACGCGGGGAACCAGCCGCCGGACGCCATCCGACCGCGTCAACCGGGTCACACCGGGCGCCGGCGCATTTTTGGGATGTCCGGCAACCGAGATGTCGCTTGCAGCCCGACGGCCGAATTGCCGAAACTCCCGGAGCGGATGGATCGGAGGCTGGATTGATGGTGCCGACACTCGGAATCGAACCGAGGACCTACTGATTACGAATCAGTTGCTCTACCCCTGAGCTATGTCGGCAAACGCGAGCCGCCCTATACAAAAACCTGGGCAACGCCGCAACATAAGCCGCGCCCACCCGAACACAGCTTTGTCCACCTCTTCGTTGGGTTCCTGCATGAAGACGTTCAGGCCTTGATTGTGCAGGCAAACCGGCTTCGCAGCCGATTGCTGCCCCGTCGCTCGGTGATGCGCGGGCTGCCCGGAGTGTGCGAGTGCGCCAGCTGCGGGATGGTGCAGCGGCTGCCGGTGCTGGAGCCAGGCTTCGTTGCGCGCTGCACCCGCTGCTCCGCCAATCTTGGGCGCCGTCGCACCAATCCGCCGATCGCAACCCCGCTGGCGTTCTGCATCAGCTCGCTTGTGCTTTACCTGATCTGCGTCACCCAGCCGTTGATGACGCTCAGCATCTATGGCCGGATGCGGGCCGTCAGCCTGTTCACCGGCCCGCTCGAGCTGATCCGCGAGGGCTGGATCGCGGCTGGCCTTCTGGTGGGCGCGGTGACGGCGGTGGTGCCGGCGGTCGAGATCCTGCTGATGCTCGGGATCCTGTTCGGCGCGCTTCACCACCGGCTGCCCTGGCGGGTGCCGGGAATGATGCGCTGGTATACGTCGCTGCGCCCCTGGTCGATGGTCGAGGTCTATCTGCTCGGCATCCTGGTTGCCTACACCAAGATGATCGATTTGGCGGACGTCACCGTCAATCCTGCCGCCTATGCGCTGTTCGGCTTGATGCTCAGCATGGCAGCCACCGATTCGACCCTGGATGACGATGTGATCTGGTCGCGTCGGCGGGTGCGGCTCGTGCAGCGCTGTCCCATCGAGCGGCCGCCCGGCGACCAGGGCGCGCACGTCCACACCCTGCCGCCGCTCGACCACATGGTGTCCTGTGGCGCCTGCGGGCTGGTCTGCTATTCCGACACGCCCCTCGACCGCGAAGCCTATGTCGGCTCCTGCCCGCGCTGCGGCAAGCCGCTGCACCGGCGCAAGCTGGACAGCCTGCGGCGGACCATGATGTTCGTGTTCTGCGCCATCATCCTTTATGTGCCCGCCAACCTGTTCCCGATCATGACCATCATCAAGCTGCATCAGGGCGGCGGCCACACCATCGTGGAAGGCGTGATCGAGCTCTACCAGGCGAGGATGCTGCCGCTGGCGCTGCTGGTGTTCTTCGCCAGCATCACCGTGCCGGTGCTGAAGATCCTCAGCCTGTGCGTCATGTGCATCAGCGCGTGGCGGGGTTCGAGGCACCGGCTCGTTGATCGCACCCGGCTGTTCCAGGTGGTCGACTTCATCGGCCGGTGGTCGATGATCGACGTGTTCATGGTCTCGATCCTGGTGGCCATGGTGCAGTATGGGGCACTTGCGAACGTCCATGCCAATGGCGGCATGGTGGCGTTCGCCTCTGTGGTGATCTTGACGATTCTCGCCGCCAACTGCTTCGATCCAAGAGTGATGTGGGATGCCACGGGCTTGAACGGGTCCACCTTGGCCGGGCAGCGATGGCAATCGGCTGCCGCCGCAGGAACCAGGGCCGCAGCCGTGGAGGGTGTCCTGCAGACCGCGCCCGAGAAGACGGAGCCAGCACGGGCGTGAGCGACCATCAGCACCAAGACGTGCCGGCAACCGGTCAAAGCCCGGTTGCTCCGGAAGCCCAGTCGCGACCCACCCGCTTCTCGCTGATCTGGCTGATCCCCATCATCGTGGTGGCGATCGGCGCCTATCTCGGCTGGACCACCCTGTCCCGACAGGGGCCGGAGATCACCATCGAGTTCGACAGCGCCGACGGGCTCACCGCGGGCCAGACCCAGGTGAAGCACAAGGCGGTCGGGCTGGGCACCGTCGGTGGCATCCAGCTCAGCCGCGACCTGCAGCATGTGGATGTCAGGGTGCAGATGAGCGCGCAGTCGGCGCCGCTGCTGACCAACCATGCGAAGTTCTGGGTGGTGCGCCCGCGCCTGTCCGGCGCCAGCATCAGCGGCCTCGAGACCCTGCTGTCGGGGGCTTTCATCGCGATCGACCCGGGTGCTCCAGGCGGCGCCAAGGAGACCGAGTTCAAGGGCCTGGACGCGCCGCCCGGGATCCGCTCCGACGAGCCCGGCAGCACCTTCACGCTCCGCACCAAGTCCATCGGCTCGCTCGGGCAGGGGTCCCCGGTGTTCTTCCGCGACGTCATCGTGGGGGAGGTGCTCGGCTACAAGGTGCCTTCAAACGGCAGCGGGCCGATCCTGGTGCAGATCTTCATCAAGGCGCCGTATGACAAGTTCCTGCACCAGGACGCCCGCTTCTGGAACGTTTCCGGCGTCAGCGTGGGCTTCCAAGGCGGCAACCTGAACGTCCAGCTGCAATCGATCCAGGCGCTGATCTCTGGCGGTGTCGCGTTCGGGCCGCCGCCGGACGAGCCCGCCAAGACCCGCCAGGCGGCTCCCAACACGGTGTTCGAGCTGTATGCCGACAAGGACGAGGCGGACAGCTCAGCTTATCATGAGCGGCTGCGGCTGGTGACCTACCTGCGCAACTCGGTCAAGGGCCTGGAGGTCGGCAGCCCGGTGCTGATGTACGGCCTGCAGGTGGGCAACGTCACCGATATCGGGCTCGACATCAACCCCGATACCGGCGACGCCCGGGTGCGGGTGGCGATGGAGGTCCAGCCGGAACGGGTGCAGCCGCTGCCGGAGATGAACCGCCGCCCGCCCCGGCAGGTGCTGCAGGCGCTGGTCAATCGCGGCCTCCGCGCCGAGGTCGACACCGGCAACCTGCTGACCGGGTCGTCGGTCATCTCCTTCATCTTTTCCCCCGACGCCAAACCGGTGCAACTGACGCTGGAGGGTCACGCGGCGGTGGTGCCGAGCCAGGCCGGCGGCCTGACCGGCATCACCGACTCGCTTTCCAGCGTGTCCGCAAAGCTTGCCGCGTTGCCGATCGAGCAGATCGGCGAAAGCCTCAGCGACCTGCTCGCGCATACCGACGCCACCGTGGGCGGCCCCGAGGTCAAGCAGGCGCTGGTTGAGCTCAACCGGACGCTGTTCAGCCTGAACCAGTTGGCAGGCAACGCCAACAAGGACCTGACCCCGGTGATGCAGCGGCTGCCGGGGATCGCCGACGACATGCAGCAGGCGCTGGGCCACGCGAACTCGGCGCTCGCCTCCTATAGCGCCAATTCGGACTTCCAGACCAACCTGCGCCACACCCTCGACCAGCTCAACGACACGCTCCGTTCGGTGCGAGCCCTTGCCGACTACCTCAACCGCCACCCATCCTCGCTGATCTTCGGTCGGAGCCATCCATGACCTCGCTGCGGCCGGTGTCTTTGTTGCTGCCATCCTCCCGGCGGGTGTTGCAGCCGATCTCGCAGCCGGTATCGAGGCGCCGCCTGATGGTCTGCTCCGGATCGCTGGCGCTGGTGATGGCCGGCTGCAGCGGCGGCGAACCCACCTACTACACGCTGACCCCCTCCCCCGGAACGCCGATGCCCGGCGCTCCCCGGACGGTGGAGGTGCGCACGCCCAGCATCGCCTCCTACCTGGAACGCGACAACATCGTCCGCAACGACACCAACCACCAGTTGACGGTGGCGGACAACGCCGCCTGGGGCGGCCCGCTCGCCGACATGATCGGGCGCAACCTGTCGCTTGATCTCGGCCAGCGGCTGCCCGGAAGCAACGTCTACACCCAGTCGGGAGCGATCTCGACCGAGGCGCTGGCACTGGTCGAGCTCGACGTGTCGCGGTTCCTGGAGGACGGCCAGGGCAGGGCGGAAATCGAGGCGACGCTTGCGGTGTACCGTCCGGACACCGGGCCTGCAGCAAGCCGGTCGCTGCACTTCACCAGTGTTGCCGACGGCAGCAGCGTCAACGCCCTAGTGGCGGCCCTGAGCCAGGTGCTCGGCCGGGTGGCAGACGTCGCTGCGGACGCGCTGCGCTCGCTGCCGCCCGCGTCACAGCCGACAGCGCTCGACTAAGCTCGCCCAGGGCTTCTTGCCCAGACCCCCGCGCAAACCTTTCGGCTCAAACCTTCTCGACTTGCCCGTATTCGAGATCCACCGGCGTGGAGCGGCCGAAGATCGAGACGCTGACCTTGAGGCGCCCCTTCTCCTCGTCGACCTCCTCCACCGTGCCGTTGAAGCTGGTGAACGGGCCGTCGGCAACGCGCACCTGCTCGCCGATCTCGAACAACACCGACGGGCGCGGGCGTTCGACGCCTTCCTGGGTCTGGCGCATGATCCGCTCCGCCTCCGCCTCGCTGATCGGCGAGGGACGGGTGCGGCTGCCGAGAAAGCCGGTGACCTTCGGGGTGTCCTTGACCAGGTGCCAGGCGTTGTCGGTCAGCTCCATCTTCACCAGCACGTAGCCGGGAAAGAACTTGCGCTCCGCATTGACCTTCTGGCCGCGCCGGACCTCGACGATCTCCTCGGATGGAACCAGCACCTCGTCGAAATGGTCGGCCAGCCCCTTCTGCTCTGCTTGTTCCTTGATCTGCTGGGCGATCTTCTTCTCGAACCCGGAATAAACGTGAACCACGTACCAACGCTTCGCCATGACCCGTTCCCTCAGCTCCCCAGGCCGAACAGCGCGCGCACGCCAAGGCCGATGATCTGGTCGACAGCAAAGAAGAACACCGCCGTCAAGGCCGCCATCGCCAGCACCAGGCCGGTGGTGACCAGTGTCTCGCGCCGTGACGGCCAGGTGACCTTGGTCGCCTCCGTGCGCACTTCGCGGATGAACTTCGCTGGACTGACCGCCACCCTGCACCTTCCGAACTCTGACTAAAGCCAGCCGGCCCAGACGAGCCTGCCGGGCGTGACCTGCGGGCCGGCAGGCCCCGGCAGGTGTTTGGCAGGGGCGGAGGGTCTCGAACCCGCAACCTCCGGTTTTGGAGACCGGCGCTCTAGCCAATTGAGCTACACCCCTGCAACACGCCTGCGTCGCCGACCGAAGCCGCAGGCCCTCCCGGACGGGCAAGCCACGAGCCGTCGTCCGGACCCGGCGCAGGCCGGGGAAAAGAGGCTGAGCCGCCCGCAAAGTCAAGAGCCCCGATGGAGCCGGGGATTCAGCCCCGACACCATGGCCGGGACTTGCAGCGGAGGTCGAGCCCCGTTACAGGATCGTGGTTGCTGCAGAGCGGGCGTAGCATAGTGGTAATGCAGTAGCCTTCCAAGCTACCGAGGAGGGTTCGATTCCCTTCGCCCGCTCCAGCTGGGCCCGCTCCAGCCGGGCCCGATCCGGCCCGGTGTCCCGGGCGGCCTGTCGGCGGTTCAGCCGCCGCCGGCACCGGATTGTCCGGCAGCGCCGGTCTGCATCTCGGCGAGCCACCCGCGTGCCTTCTTGAGCTCGTCCCAGGGCGGGTCGCCGAGCGGGAAGTGGCCTGCCAGGACCAGGCTCAGCAGGGCGTTCAACCGGGTCAACCGTTGCCGGCCCTCCGCGGTGCCGCGGCCGGTGGTGGCTGCCGCATCGTCGCGCGCCGCGCTCAGCTGGATCACCGCCTGGGAGAAGGCGTAACCGTCTCGCTCCGGTGCCGCCGCGATGGCGCGGTCCAACTGCTCGAGCGCCCGGGCGAGGCGGTCATCCGGCACCGATCTCTCCGCCCGCGCGAGCCAGTTTGCCGGCCCTGAGATTGCAGGTGATCGCCTTGGTGGTATGGATGCTGACGTTGGGATCGCCGCTGATCGCGAACAGCACGTTGGCGATGTCGCCGGTCGCGTAGCCCTCGTGCCC
The DNA here is from genome assembly GCA_964252545.1 of uncultured Acetobacteraceae bacterium. Taxonomy (GTDB): domain Bacteria; phylum Pseudomonadota; class Alphaproteobacteria; order Acetobacterales; family Acetobacteraceae; genus Lichenicoccus. The sequence goes on from CAXUNX010000081.1 coordinate 8,870, forward strand.
GAATAGCCACGGCATGCCGATCTGGTGCACCGTCCGGCCGCCGATCCTGAAGGCGCGCATGCGTTCGGTCACCAGGGCCTTGACCTCGATCTCGCCGCGCTTGGTGGAAAGCACGGTCCAGTCGAGGCTGCGCAGCCCGTGCTCCGCGGCGAGCTCGGGAGAGATCTCCACGAACGCCTCGGGCTGCAACTCGGCGGTATGCGGCATCACCCGGGTCGGGATGCCGCCGCAATGTAGCTCGGTCAGGCGGTAGGTGGTAAAGATGTAGGGATAGTGCGGGTCTTCCGCCGCGTGCATCTCGTTGCCCGGGCGCGTCCACAGCTTGGCCACCGGATTAAACGAGCGCGACGAGTACATCAGGTTCCTGACCGGGCTCTCAACCGGTTCGTAGTGCGCCGGCAGCGGGCCGTCCTTGAGGCCCGACGGCACGAACAGCATGCACTTGCCGTCGGCCTGCATGATAAACGGGGCCGCACCGCTCAGCGCGTCCATGCCGTGCGGATGCGTGCTCCAGTCGGGCACGTAGCTCGGCGGCTTCTCTTCCTGGAAGTCCGGCACGTCGTTGCCGGTCCAGCTCTGCTTGCCTTCGTCCCACCAGACCATCGCCTTGCGGTCCGACCACGGCCTGCCCGCCGGATCGGCGGAAGCACGGTTGTAGAGCGTGCGCCGGTTCGAGGGCCAGGCGAACGCCCAGCCGGAATGGCTGGTCGACTGCCCCGGAGCGTCCGGCTTGCGCGAGCGTGCGACGTTGTGGCCGTCCGCGGGATAGATCCCGCAATACATCCATCCGCCGCAAGCGGTGGTGCCGTCGTCCTTGAGCTGCTTGTAGGTCGGGATCTGCTTGCGGTCGGCGACGGTGTAGCCGTTGATCTCGCGCAGCACCGCTTCCGGATCGGGCTCCTCGCGCTCGCCGCGCACCGGATAGTCCCAGGTCAGCGCCTGCAATCCCTGGTCGCGCTGCTCGGTGCTGTCGGCATAGAGCTGCTTGAGCCTCCGGCCGAGATGATAGATGAACCAGAGATCGGACCGGCTATCGCCCGGCGCCTCGCACACCATGTCGTGCCACTGCACCAGCCGGCTGGTGTTGGTGACGGTGCCGTCCTTCTCGCCGGGCATCGCCGCCGGCAGAAAGAACATCTCGGTGCCGATCTGTTCGGGAGAAAGCTCGCCGCGCTGCACCAAGCGGCTGTTCTTCCAGAAGTTCGCGGTTTCGGTGAGCGCGAAGTCGCGCACCACCATCCACTGCAGCTTGGAGAAGGCGCGTACCACCAGGTCGGAGTTCACCGCGCCCACCACCGGGTTCTGGCCCAGGATGAACTGCCCCTTGACCAGCCCGTCGGCCATCGAGAGCGTCATCGGCTCCTGCGACAGGTCGCCGGTCAGCTTGGGGATGAACTGGTAGCCCCACTCGTTGTCGGCGCGGGCGCCGGGGCCGTACCAGGCCTTGAGCAGGCTGACCACGTATTTGGGCAGGTTCGCCCACCATCCGGTGCTGGGCGCTTCCGTGCGCAGATATTGTTCGAGCGACGCATGCTGGTGGAACACGTTGGGCTGCGGCAGGTAGGTCGGCAGCATGTTGTAGAGGGTCGGGATGTCGGTCGAACCCTGGATGCTGACATGCCCGCGCAGCGCCATGATGCCGCCGCCCGGACGGCCGACATTGCCGAGCAGCCCCTGGATGATCGTCGCCGCCCGGATGATCTGCACGCCCACCGAGTGGTGCGTCCAGCCGACCGCGTAGCAGAACGCGCCGGTGCGATCCCGCCCCGAATTGCGGACCAGCGCTTCGGCCACCCGCAGAAAGGTCTGCTGCGGACAGCCGGTGATCTGCTCGACCATCTCTGGCGTGTAGCGCGCGTAATGCCGCCGCAGGATCTGGAACACGCAGTTCGGATGCTGCAGGGTGGGATCGGTGGGCGGCGGGCTTTCGGCCATCGCCTCGAAGTCGCCGCGCTCGCCGCCTTCCTGCACGTGCGTGCGGTGCTCGGCGATCGAGGACGGCACCACCTTGCCCTTGTACTGCCAGGTGTCGGTGGTGTAGGAGCCCTTGGCCTCGTCGAAACCCGAGAACACGCCGTCATTCTCGTCAGGCCCGAGATAGCCGTCCTCGATGATGTGGGCGATGTTGGTGTAGGCCATCGCGTAGTCGCGGAACCAGGCGTCGTTCTCCAGGATGTGGCGGATGATGCCGCCCAGGAACGCGATGTCGCTGCCGGCGCGCACCGGCGCATGGATGTTGGCCAGCGCCGAGGTGCGGGTGAAGCGCGGGTCGACATGGATGACCGTGGCCCCCCGCCGTTGCGCTTCCACCACGAAGCGGAACGCGATCGGGTGGTTCTCCGCCATGTTGGAGCCCATCACCACGATGCAGTCCGAGGCCTCGAGGTCCCAGAGCGCCATGGTGGCGGCGCCGCGTCCGTAGGAGGTGCCCAAACTGGGCACCGATGAGGAGTGTCAAATTCGGGCTTGGTTCTCGACGTTGACCATGCCCAGGCCGCCGGTGAACAGCTTCTTGATGAGGTAGTTTTCCTCGTTGTCCATGGTGGCGCCGCCGAGCGAGCCCAGGCCCAGCGTGTGGTTGATGACCCGGCCGTCCGGCAGCGTCTCGGCGAAGCTGTTGTCGCGGGTCTGCTTGGTGAGCTCCGCGATCCGCTCCATCGCCCAGTCGAGCGGCTTTGGTTCCCACCTGTCCGAGTGCGGCGCGCGGTAGAGCACGTTGGCGACGCGCTCGGGCGACAGCAGCATGCCGAGCGTGCCGGCTCCCTTGGGGCACAGGGTGCCTTGGTTGACCGGGCTGCGCGGATCGCCCTCGATATGGATCGGCTTGCCGTTCTTGGCATAGATCAACTGGCCGCAGCCGACGGCGCAGAACGGGCAGACGCTGGTGCCGACCTGGTCGGCCTGTTCCAGCCTGGGCCGGAGCGTCTCCGAGGTGTGGCTGCGCGACGCGTCCGACATCACGTCCTGGCCCAGGAGCTGCCGCGGCAGGCTCCAGTCGCGCAGGAAGCTGCGTGTGCGGGCGGCGACGCCTTTGCGGAGCTTCTTCATCCAAACTCTCCTTATCGAGGCGCGTCTGCGACCGCCCGCGCCGGGCACCGCGGCCGGCAGCTGGCACGTTCTTTCCGAACGGCGCAACCACCCACAAGGTTCAGGGTTGGCACAGCTGCGTGAGCAGCGCTCGCGCCGGAGGAGAGCCAGCTTTGCCGACCATGGTGGGAACCGTCACGATCGTCCAGGAGAGCCGCTTCCAGCTGACCGACGAGGGTGGTGCGTCGCACCTGTTCATGCTCGGCCACGCCTCAATGGCCGAGCCGGAGCAGCTGGCACCGCTGCAGCGCACACAGGCACGTGTGCGCGTCACCTATGTGCAGCCCAGGAACATCATCGGTATGGTCGCGAGATCCGTCGAGCTCCTGGACGGTTCCGGCAGCTAGGAAGTCAACCGCCTTGTATATGCATCCCCGCCTCCAGGATTACCCCGAGTCCAGCCTCGACGGCATGATGCGCGACGAGTCCGAGCTCACCGCGGGCGTGGTGATCGAGCCCGGCAAGTCGTACGGCTTCTTCACCGACACCACGGTGTGCATCGGCTGCAAGGCGTGCGAGGTGGCCTGCAAGGAATGGAACAACCTGCCGGCCGACAATATCGGGCTGACCGGCCAGAGCTACGACAACACCGGAGCGCTTTCCGCCAACAGCTGGCGCCACGTGAACTTCATCGAGAAGAGCGGTCCCGAGAGCGGGTGCGGGGGCGGGAATGGAGGCGGCTGCGGCTGCGGCGATGCAGGCACCGGGCAGAGCGAGGGGGGCGTGCGCGACAACAACCAGCCGGCGTTCCAGAGCGGCTGGCTGATGATGAGCGACGTCTGCAAGCACTGCCACAATCCGCCCTGCATGGAGGCGTGCCCGACCGGAGCCCTGTTCAAGACCGAGTTTGATACGGTTGTCGTACAACAGGACATCTGCAACGGATGCGGCTATTGCGTCCCCGCCTGCCCGTTCGGGGTCGTCGATCTGAGCGCGCTCGACGGCAAGGCGCATAAATGCACCCTGTGCTACGACCGCCTGAAGGGCGGCCTGGAGCCGGCCTGCGCCAAGTCCTGCCCCACGGATTCGATCCAGTTCGGCGAGCTCGGCGACCTCACCGAGCGGGCGCGCGCGCGGGTCGAGCAACTGCACGGGCTCGGCGTCGAGAGCGCCTATCTCTATGGCGCGCCCGGCGAGCCGGGGGCCACCGGCGATCTCGGCCACCTCAACGCCTTCTTCCTGCTTACCGACCGTCCGGAGATCTACAACCTGCCGGTGGCGCCGACACGCGCATCCCGGCGGGTGCTGCCGGGTCTGTTGTCCGGCTTCGGCGCCATCGCCGGTCTGGCGCTGGGTGCGGCCATCGTGCTCGCGCGCGGTGCAAGCGCACGCTGATGTCGACTTCCTACGCAGCGGCGCATGACGGCCCGGAGGACCGCGCCGCCGTTCCCGCCGGCAGCTCGGAGCGCGACATGCCGCGCCGTCCGGGCTGGGAGGGTCCCACCTATTACGGCCGCTCGCAGCTCAAGGCGTCGCCGTTCAACGCCTGGGCCGTGGGCGGCTATATCTTCCTTGCTGGCCTGTCCGGCGGTTCGATGATGCTGTCGGCGCTGGCCGATACCCTGCGGCGCGGGCAGGCGCAGGCCACCGTGCGCAACGGCCGCTACCTCGCGCTGCTGGCGCCGGTGCTCGGCTCGCCGCTGCTGATCTGGGACCTGCACACGCCGCAGCGCTTCCCCAACATGCTGCGGATCGCCAAGCGCACCTCGCCGATGTCGATCGGCACCTGGATCCTGATGGGCTTCTCCGGCTTCGCCGGGATCAGCGCCGCGGGCGAGCTGCTTTCGAGCGCCCTGCCCTGGACGCGCCGCGCAGCGCGGCTGAGCCAGGTGCCGGCGGCGATGCTCGGCTCGGGCCTTGGCACCTACACGGCGACGCTGGCCGCCGCCACCAGCACGCCGTTCTGGGCGGCGGCGCCGCGGACGCTGGCGGCGCGGTTCGCGGCCTCGACGATCGCCGCCAGTGCCGCCACGCGCCGCTGCCGCGCACGGCATCGAAGGGCCTTCA
>CAXUNX010000082.1:0-6447 GCA_964252545.1 uncultured Acetobacteraceae bacterium
GTTCGGGATCGGAGGCGCCGGGATCAGGCACGCGGCGTGAGCTTGCCGCGCTGCCAGGCGTCGGCGGCCTCATCCGCGCTCATCCCGCCCTGCATCGCATGCGCCATCGCGCCGACCACCTTGTTTCCGAGGGTGAGCTCGTCGAGCTCGTCGAGCAGGTCGGGATCGAGCCGACGGCGCAGATCGTCGCTGATCAGCAGCCTCGCCTCCTGCTCGCCGCCCAGCGCCGCCAGCGGGTCAGCCAGGACGCGCAGGCTCGATCCGTGCAGCAGCTCGTGCGGACGGAACAGCGGCACCACCCGGTCGGCATCGCGGGCACCCTGCTCCGCGGAGGCCAGCGCCTCGGCGTCGGACACCGGCAGCACCTCGAACCCCCCCTCGGCGAGGCGGTACGCCTTCTGCGCCGCCTCGGCCAGCGCGGCCGCCGGACCCGCCCGCGGCACCAGGATGCGCCGGTCCAGCACGGCGCATCCGGGGAGGTCGGCGATCCCCGCCGGTGCCGCGGCAGCCCCCACGCACCAGATGAAGGCCGGGCGATAGAGCAGGCCGATCGGCCGCATCCCACCAGACAGCAGCCGCGCGTCGATCAGCGGCAGCCAGGCGCAGCAGAACAGCTCGATGTCGTCCTCCGCTCCGAACGGGCGGTCCGGAGGCACCGGCACATACGCGACCTCCAGCTCATGCGCCTCCAGCACCCGTGCCACCGCGGCGGCCGCCGCCTCGTGCAGCGCCCTGTCCGGATAGCCGAGCCTGACCTGTTGCATCCGTCCGCTTCCCTGTGGCCTCACCCGGGGTTGCAGCAGCTGCGCACGTCCGCCGCAAGGGTTCAGCCCGGCAGCAGGCCCACGGTCTGCAACAACAGCGCGGCATTGAGCCCGAGCACGATCAGCAGCATCACCAGGCTCAGCGCGTAGCCGGCGCCCTTCAGCCGGTAGCCGCGCATGATCCGGCCGTCGCGGCTGACCGCCAGCAGGGTGATCATCGGCAGCGGCAGCACGAACGACAGCACCACCTGGCTCAGGATCAGCGCCCGGGTCGGATCGACCCCCATCGCCACCACCACGAAGCTGGGCAGCATGGTCACCAGCCGGCGCAAGGAGAGCGGGATCGTCCGGGCGATGAAGCCCTGCATGATCACTTGGCCGGCCATGGTGGCGACCATCGAGGAGGACAGCCCCGACGCCAGCAGCGAAAGCAGGAACAGCGTGCCGGCGCTGGCACCCAGCAGCGGCGTCAGGGTGCGAAAGGCGCCGTCCAGGTCGGCCACGTCGGAGTGGCCCGAATGGAACGAGGCGGCCATCGCCACCATCGCCATGTTGACCAGCCCCGCGAGGCACAGCGCGACAATCACCTCGCGGTCCGAGAAGCGCACCATGCGGCTCCGCTCGGCCTCGTCGCGCAGCTCGACCCGCGCCTGGGTCAGGCCGGAATGCAGCATGATGGCGTGCGGCATCACGGTGGCGCCGACGATGCCGATGGCGAGGGACAGCGCGGCCTGGTCCGGCAGCGCCGGAACCACCGCGCCGTGCAGCGCCGCACCCCAGTGCGGCGGCGCGATCAGCAGTTCCGCGAGATAGGCCAGGCTGATGACCGAGACCAGCCCTGCGATCACCAGCTCGACCGGCCGGAAGCCGCGCGACTGCAGCCCGAGCAGCAGAAAGGTCAGCACCCCCATGATGCCCATCGCCGGCAGCAGCGGCAGACCCGTCAGCAGGGCAAGGCCGATCGCGCCGCCCACGAACTCCGCAAGGTCGGTCGCCATCGCCACGAGCTCGTTGGCCAGCCACATGCCGATCACCGCCGGCCGCGAATAGCGCTCGCGGCACAGCTCGGCCAGGTTGCGGCCGGTGACGATGCCGACCCGCGCCGAAAGCCCCTGGAACACCATCGCGATCACGTTGGCGAGCAGCACGACCCAGAGCAGCGCGTAGCCGTAACGGGCGCCGGCCTGGATGTTGGTGACGTAGTTGCCGGGGTCCACATAGGCGACGGACGCCACGATGGCGGGCCCGCTCAGGGCGAACAGCCCGCGCAGCCGGACCGGGCGTCCGGAGATCGCCTGGCGGATCGCGCTTTCGGTGCGTTCGGAGATCCCGGGGGTGGTGACAGCTGACATGGGCGGAATTTGTATCCTGGGCTACAAACCTATCCATGCAGGAAATCCGGTGAAGCCGCGATGACAAATGCGCGAAGCGCGGGCAGCGAACGCCGTCAGCAGGCAGAGGGCCAGCCCGGCAGCCAGGACGGGGAGGAGGCCGATCCGGGCAGGGAGGCGCATTTCCACAAGGCGCGGGAAGCGCAGTCGCGGGTGCTGCTGGAGGACTATGTGGAGCTGATCGCCGAGCTGCTGCGGCATCCCGGCGACACCGAGGCCGAGCCCACCGTGGGTCCGAGCCGGATCGCCCGCCATCTCGGCGTGAGCCACGCCAGCGCCATCAAGTGCATCAACCGGCTTTGCCGCGGCGGCCTGGCACGCACCCAGCCCTACCGCGGCGTCAGCCTCACCGCGGCAGGCCGGTCGCTGGCCGCCAGCGTGCAGCGCCGCCACCGGATCGTGCTCACCCTGCTGCTGGCGCTCGGCGTGCCGGAGGAATCGGCGCAGGCGGACGCCGAGGGCATCGAGCACCATGTCTCGCCTGCGACCCTCCATGCGTTCGAGCGGTTCCTGGCCGAGGCCGGCCGGCGGCCGGATCAGGAACCGGAAGGGTCCAGTCCGGGGTGATCGGCGGCCGGATCAGGAACCGGAAGGGTCCAGTCCGGGGTGATCGGCCGGACGCGGCCCCTGGGGCCAATGGAAGCGCCGCTGCTCGGCCGCGATCGCGAGGTCGTTGATGCTGGCCTCGCGCCGCTGCATCAATCCGCTCGGCGCGAACTCCCACTGCTCGTTGCCGTAGGCGCGGAACCAGCGTCCCTCGCCGGTTCGGTATTCATACTGGAAGCGCACCGAGATCCGGTTGCCGGACAGCCCCCAGAGCTCCTTGATCAGCCGGTATTCCAGCTCGGCCTGCCATTTGCGCTCCAGGAAGCGGGTGATCGCCTCGCGGCCGCGAAGGAACTCCGAGCGGTTGCGCCAGACGCTATCGGCGGTATAGGCGGCGGCTACCCGCACCGGGTCGCGGGAATTCCACGCATCCTCGGCGGCGCGCACCTTCTCCGCCGCGGTGGCGGAGGTGAAGGGCGGCAGCGGCGGGCGTTCGCTCATCGACGATCCCGTCTCCCCCGCCTGTTCATTCCGCGGCACCCACGCCGACCGGGGCGGCCGGGCTTCCCCCGGTCCTCGGCGGGGTGCTTGAAACCAGGAACCGCCGCCTTCGCATCTGCATCGCCCCGAAGGCGAGCCGCGACGCCAGCCGGCAGATCCCGCCGTGCGGCCTGAAGCCGATGGTCTTGAAGATCATGCCGACCGCGCGGTCGAGGTGCCGGCGCTGGTAGAAGCCCATCGCCCGCGACATATAGGCGGCGATGCAGCGACGGTGGTCGTAGGCCATGCCTTCCGGCTCGCTGGTGCAATGGAACGCAAAGGCGAGCTCGTCATCCTCGGTTTCGGTTACCCGGCCCAGCGCGATGCGGGTGCGCCGGAGCACGCCGATGCGCTCGCGCTTCAGGTAGCGGTGCATGTGGTCGTAGAACAGCTTGAAGTGGCGGTATTCGTCGGCGGCGATCTGCTTGCAGATCGCCTTGAGCACCGGCTCGGCGGTGGCATCCGCGAGCGCGGTGTAGAACGACGAGGTGCCGGTTTCGACCATGCACCGGGCGATCAGCTCGCCGGTGCGCGATCCACGCACCGACGCGTCGACCTCGATCGGCACGTGGTATGACGCGCGGTAGCGCTCAAACGCGGCCGGATAGTCCCACGAGGGCTCGGCCAGCATCGCCCAGCGTCCCAGCGCGTCGCCATGCTGCACCTCCTCGACCGACCAGTTGTCGGCGGCCAGCCGGAAGGCCGGATCGTCGCTGAACACGTGGTTGAGGTAGGCCGCATAGTCGGTGCCGTTGCGTTCGACCACCGAAGCCGCCTTCACCAGCAGCAGAACCTCCGGGTCGACCCGGCCGGGGTCGAACTGGTCCCAGGCCAGCTCATCGATCCGCCAATGCTTCATGATTCGGGGTGCTTCATGGTTCGCTCCGCCTCAACGTGCCGCCTTCCCGTTGGTCGTGTCCGGATGGCCGCACGCGCCACCCGGTTCCTAGAGGTCCGCACCCGTCCCTGCAAATCCCCAGGACCATCCGAGGATCGGGCAGGACAGCGTGCCACCGGTTGCCTGGGGAGGAAACCCGGGGGTGGCGATGCTGTGGCATGGCTGCCACGATTCGCGCGTTGCACGCGCCCAGGTGACTCGCGCCCGCTTGGGTGCGATCATCCCCCCGATCGTGGCGCCCGCCCGGACCAGACCGGTGGCGGCACCACCCATGACCTGCCGAACCCGCCGGCCTGTTCCGGGGGCTCCCAACGCGCAGGCATCGTTTCAACGCCCACGGCCCAGCGGAAGGAGCTTCCCCGCACCCATGAACATCCATGAATATCAGGCCAAGACCCTGCTCAAGGGCTTCGGCCTGCCCGTGCTGGAGGGCCGCGTCGCGCGCTCGCCGGAAGAAGCGCTGATCGCCGCGCGCAGCCTGCGCGGACCGGTGATCGTGGTGAAGTCGCAGATCCATGCCGGCGGACGCGGCGCCGGGCGCTTCAAGGAGGACCCGAACGGCAAGGGCGGCGTCCGGCTGGTGAAATCGCCGGACGAGGCCGAGGAGGCCGCGCGGGCGATGCTCAACAGCACGCTGGTCACCAAGCAGACCGGACCGGCCGGCCGCGTGGTGCGCCGCCTCTATATCGAGGCCGGCTGCGACATCAAGCGCGAGCTGTATCTTTCGCTGCTGGTTGATCGCAGCACCGGCCGGGTCACCGTGGTCGCCTCGGAGGAGGGCGGCATGGAGATCGAGGAGGTCGCGGCGCACAGTCCCGAGAAGATCCTGCACGAGACCATCGATCCGGCAGTCGGCTTCTCGGGCTATGTCGGCCGCAAGATCGCAGCCGGGCTGGGCCTCGCCGGCAAGAGTGCTGCAAGCTTCGCGAAGCTGCTGGGCGCCGCCTACGAGGCGTTCACCAAGCTCGACTGCGCGGTGATCGAGATCAACCCGCTGGTGGTGACCGGCGACGGCTCGCTGGTAGCGCTCGACGCCAAGGTGAGCTTCGACGACAACGCTCTGTTCCGCCATCCGGAGCTCGAGGAGCTGCGCGACGAATCCGAGGAGGACCCCAAGGAGCTGGAGGCCGCCCGGCACGGGCTGAGCTACATCGCGCTCGACGGCAACATCGGCTGCATGGTCAACGGCGCCGGCCTGGCGATGGCGACCATGGACATCATCAAGCTGGAAGGGGCGGAGCCGGCCAACTTCCTCGATGTCGGCGGCGGCGCCACCAAGGAGCGCGTGGTGGCGGCGTTCAAGATCCTGCTGTCGGATCCCAACGTCGAGGGCATCCTGGTCAACATCTTCGGCGGCATCATGCGCTGCGACATCATCGCGCAGGCGGTGATCGAGGCCTCGCGCGAGGTCAAGCTGCACGTGCCGCTGGTGGTGCGGCTGGAAGGCACCAACGTGGATCTCGGACAAAAGCTGATCGACCAGTCCGGGCTGCCGATCATCAACGCGGACGACCTTTCGGACGCCGCGCGCAAGATCGTCGCCGCCGTGAAGGGCGCGAACCAGGGGGCACGGGCGTAATGGCGATTCTCGTGGGCGCGGAAACCCGCGTCATCACCCAGGGCTTCACCGGCTCGCAGGGCACCTTCCACGCCGAGCAGGCGATCGCCTACGGCACCAGGATGGTTGGCGGCACCACGCCGGGCAAGGGCGGCCAGACCCATCTCGGCCTGCCGGTGTTCGACACCGTGGCCGAGGCGCGCGGCAAGACCGGGGCGGACGCCTCGGTGATCTATGTGCCGCCGCCATTCGCGGCCGACGCCATCCTCGAGGCGGTCGACGCGGAGATGCCGCTGATCGTCTGCATCACCGAGGGCATCCCGGTGCTGGACATGGTCCGGGTCAGCCGCGCCCTGGTCGGCTCGAAGAGCCTGCTGGTGGGCCCGAACTGCCCGGGGGTGATCACCCCTGACGCCTGCAAGATCGGCATCATGCCCGGCCACATCCACCGGCGCGGCAAGGTCGGCATCGTGTCTCGCTCGGGCACGCTGACCTACGAGGCGGTGGCGCAGACCACGGCGGTGGGGCTTGGCCAGAGCACCTGCGTCGGCATCGGCGGCGATCCGGTGAAGGGGATGGACTTCATCGACGTGCTGGACCTGTTCCTGAAGGATCCGGAAACCGAGTCGATCGTGATGATCGGCGAGATCGGCGGCGCATCCGAGATCAACGCGGCCCGGTTCCTCAAGGACAACCGCGTCAAGAAGCCGACCATCGGCTTCATCGCCGGCGCCACCGCCCCGCCCGGCC
>CAXUNX010000082.1:6457-13862 GCA_964252545.1 uncultured Acetobacteraceae bacterium
CCGGCGCGGTCATCACCGGCGGCAACGACACCGCCGGCGCCAAGATCGAGGCGCTGCAATCGGCCGGGGTGCGCGTGGCTCCAAGCCCGGCGGTGCTCGGCCCGACCCTGCTCGAGGTGATCAAGGGCTAGCCGCCGCCTCGATCATCTCCCGCGCCTGCCGAAGCCTCCGCCCGGCCAAACAACCGGGCGGAGGCGCGTTGCGGGTGCGGTGATCCCCGACCCGCCTGCTCGGGCGGTCTCCGGCGCACGACGGTGTTTAGGATATCTTAACGTTGTGGACGCTTGATGCGGTAAGCGCGTATTGCGTCACGTGCATTAATTTCGTTACGTTCTATCAATAACAACGCAAGCAGACCATGCTCGGTCGCCGGCGCCGCCGTGCTGCCCCCGGTTTTGATACGTTTCAGTAACAAATTTTCCGGATAACTGCTCGACCACCCCTCAACGAGATGGCCAATGTCGATGTTGCAGACAGCAGAGCAGGCGCCGGGAAGCACCGATGGGCTGGCGACGTTCCGGGCTGCGCTGGAGCCGCAACAGACTTGCCAGGCCGGTGTCGCGGCCGAGTCGTTCAGGCTGCCGGCCTGGTTGATCGACGCGGTCGCGGCACTGGCCGCAAACACCGCCACCCGTCCCGACAGCGTGCTGCTTGCAGCGTTCAAGACCCTGCTGCACCGCTACACGGCCCAGAACGAGATCGCGGTCGGCGGCGTCACCGAGATGGGTGGGTGCGCGCAGGCCGGACCAGCCGACCGGTGGGTGGGCCGAGGCGTCGTGGTGCGGACCCAGCCCTCTGCTGCGCTCTCGTTTGGCACCTACCTGGTGCGGGTGCACGCGGCGCTGCTGCTGGCGCTCGACGCAGGCGACAGGCCGGCCACGGAGGTTCTCGACGCGCTCGAGCCGGTGCACGGCACCGATCACCCGCTGCTGTCGCGGGCGCGCTGCTCCATCCTGCTCGGCCACGCCTCCCCGCCTGGAAGCTGCGATGCGCCTCCGGCGGATGGCGCTGCCTGGGCGAACAGGCATGGACTTCATCTCCGGCTCGGGACCGGGCCGGACGGCGGATCGGAGGGGTGCCTGGTTTTCGACAACACGCTGCTCGATCCGGCGATGGTGCGCCACCTGGCCGGCCATTTCGGCACCCTGCTTGCGGCGGCGGTGGCCGACCCGGACAGCAGCCTGGACACCCTGCCGCTGCTGACGGCGGAGGAAAGCCTGCGCATCGGCCAGCAATGGAACAGCACCGAACAGCCAGCGCCCGATATCCTGCTGCACCGGTGGTTCGAGGCGCAGGCCTCGCGGACGCCGGATGCGGCGGCGCTGGAGTTCGAGGGACGGCAATGGAGCTACCGCGACCTGAACCGGCGGGCCGACCAGCTGGCGCGGCGGCTGAGCGGAGCCACCGCAGGCACACTGGTCGCCGTCTGCCTGGAGCGATCGCCCGACCTGGTTGCCGGGCTGCTCGCGGTGCTGAAGCGCGGCGCCGCGTTTCTGCCGCTCGACCCGGCCTTCCCGATGGCCCGGCTCGAGCTGATCGCCGACGATGCCAGGCCCGCTTTGCTGCTGACCCAGCGGTCGCTCGAGGCGAAGCTGCCGCAGAGCGGCGCGCGGATCGTGTTCTGCGACGACGACGCCCCTGAAGCGGAACCCTCCCCCGGCGCTTCCGTCGCCGAGCCCGCGCAGGCGCTCGCCTATGTTCTCTACACGTCGGGCTCCACCGGCAGGCCCAAGGGGGTCGAGGTCTCGCACCGGTCGGTGGTCAACCTGCTGGCCAGCATGCAGCGCGAGCCGGGCTTCACGCCGGACGACGCGCTGCTGGCGGTCACCACCATCGCCTTCGACATCGCCATCCTGGAGCTGTTCCTTCCCCTGGTCAGCGGGGGCCGCATCATCCTGGCCAGCCGCGAGGTCGGCGCCGATCCGCGGCAGCTTTCCGAGCTCCTGTGCCAGTCGGGCTGCACCGTCATGCAGGCGACGCCCGCCACCTGGCGCGGGCTGATCGCGTCGGGATGGCAGGGGAACGACGGGCTGCGCATCCTTTGCGGCGGCGAGAACATGTCGCGCGACCTGGCCTGCGCTCTGCTGGCCCGCTGCGGCGGCTTGTGGAACATGTACGGGCCAACCGAAACCACCATCTGGTCCACGGTGCACAGGGTCAGGCCGGGCGGCCATGGTCCGGTGCCGATCGGCCGGCCGATCGGCAACACCACATGCTTTATCCTGGACCCGCACGGCAGGCTGGTGCCGCCCGATCTGCCGGGAGAGCTGCATATCGGCGGCCGGGGCGTCGCTGCCGGATACCGCGGCAACCCCGTGCTGACCGCCGAGCGCTTCACCGCCGACCCGCTTGCGCCGGAACAGCGGCTCTATCGCACCGGCGACATCGCGCGCTACCGGGCGGACGGCGTGATCGAGTGGCTGGCCCGTGCCGACAACCAGATCAAGATACGCGGCTTCCGGATCGAGGCGCAGGAGGTGGAGGCGGCGCTGGAGCGACACCCGGACGTGTCGGCCGCCGCCGTCAGGACGTGGCCGGATGTGGCCGGGCAGCCTGCCCTGGTCGCCTATGTCGTCGCGCCGGGCGAAGGTGCGGACGCCGCCGGCCTGCGCCAGTTCCTGCGGCGCACCCTGCCCGACTACATGGTGCCGGCGCGCTACAGCTTCCTGCCGGCGCTGCCGCTGACGCCGAACGGCAAGATCGACCGCAAGGCGCTGCCGGAGCCCGCTCCGCTGCTGTCGCGCGGCGAGGCCGCAGCACCCGCCAGCGCGGTGGAGCGCAAGCTTGCCCTGCTGTGGGAGCAGCTTCTGGGTGTCGCCTCCCCGGGGCCGGACGACGACTTCTTCGAGCTCGGCGGCGACTCGGTGCTTGCGGTATCGCTGCTGCTGAGCATTGAGGCGGAGTTCAACCGCCGTTTGACGATGGCCGCCTTGTTCCAGGCGCCGACCGTCGGGCGCATGGCGGCGCTGCTCGACACCTCCGAGGCCGAAACCAGGCTGCCGCTGGCCGCCGAGATCCAGCCGGAAGGCTCGCGGCCGCGCCTGTTCTGGATCGATGGCGGGCCGATGTTCCTGCCGCTTTCAAACGCGCTGGGCCTGGACCAGCCGTTCCTGGGGGTGACACTGAACCCCGCCGAACTGCGGGAGGTCGGGTTCGAGCCCAGCCTTGAGACCATCGCGCAGCATCTGGTGCGCACCATCACGACGATCCAGCCGGCCGGCCCTTACGTGATCGGAGGCTACTGCGCGGGCGGCGTGCTGGCCTTTGAGGTGGCGTCGCAATTGATGGCGGCGGGGCGGGCGGTCGGATTGTTGTGCCTGATCGACGCGCAGAACCCCACCCACTTCAAGCGGGTGGGCAATCTGGCGGTTGAGTTCGCGAAGCTCCGCCATCACCTGGCCGGGGTGTGGCAAGCCGGCGGCACCGGACGGCGAGCCTACATGGCGCGGCACCTCAAGTCGGCCTGCCGGCGCCTCCTGTTCCGATCCACCTGGCGCCCGGTGATGAAGAGCGAGCCCTTCACCCTCGGAGAGATCATGCAGCCGGCGGTGCTCGGCTACCGTCCTGGCCGCTACCCGGGGCGCGTGGCGCTGTTCCAGGCCAGGCGGCCAAAGGCGCTCGATCTGCGGCCCGGCTGGGCAGCGACGATCACCGGAGAGCTGCTCGCCTACGAGTTCGCGGGCACGCACGGGACCATGCTGCAGCAGCCGCAGGTGCAACGGCTTGCACGGTTGATGAACGGGTGCCTGGACGCTGTGGGAAACCCGTCCGGGTCAACTCGGCCACAAAGCAGCCGCTGCAACAACCAGGCTTCCAAACGCCGCCGGATCTCCCGCGTGCTGACGGGGATTTCAAGGGAGTTGCTGGATCTGGCGGAAGCCAAATAACCGAACGCTCCCGAACCTGATGCCATGATCCCGAGGATTTCCATGGCCTGACGCCCGGCACCTTCAGCCGCCGGGTGCGCGACCTGCGGATCATGCGCGGCATCCCGCGGCCACCACAGGGTCGGTGCCGCCTGGTTGCGGCAGCGAGCGCCACCCAATAGGCTGCGCCGCGCAGGGCGAGATCGATGCGCCGGCGCGCCCGATCGGGTGCGAGCCGAGGTGCGAGCCGGGAATGAAGATGCGCGGGCACGGCAGCCAGGGCGTGCTTCCGGTGATGGCATTGCTGCTGGCGGTCATGCTGCTGGTGTTCGGCACCAACCTGCAGGGCGTCCTGCTGCCGATGCTCGGTCACGAACGCGGCTCCAGCATGACCGCGGTCGGGCTGTTCTCCGCCGGCTGGTCGGCGGGCTTCGTGGTGGCGTGCGCCTGCGTGGGCCAGCTTCTGGGCAGGCTCGGCTATGTCGGCGCGTTCGTGACCCTGGCCGGGATCTCGGCCTTTGCTGCGGCCCTGCTCTATCCCTTGCCCACCGACCAGGCCTGGATCGGGCTGCGGGTGATCATCGGGTTCTGCTATGGCGGTCTGTCCGCCATCATCGAGGGCTGGCTGGTTGAGCAGGCTGGAAGCGGGATCGCCTTCGCCAGCTACATGGTCGCCAACCTGGTGGCCTCGCTGTGCGGCACGCTGAGCCTCGATCTGATCGACCTTTCGGGTCCGGCGCCGTTCGCCTTTGCGGTCGGCGCGGTCGCGCTTTCGGCCGTGCCGATCGTGTTCGGACGGATCCCCAGCCCGCCGGTCCCTGAACCGTTCCAGCCGCAGCTGCTGACGCTGATCCGATGCTCGCCGGTGGCAGCCCTCGGCTGCGTCTGCATCGGCGTCGTCACCGGCGCGGTTGGCGGGCTGGGGCCGGTGTTCGGCCTGATGGAAGGGCTCAACAAGAACCGGGACACCGCGATGCTGGCCGCGAACTCGGTGGGAGGCGCCCTCGCCTTTCTGCCGGTGGCCAGCCTGGCGGAGCGGATCGGGCGGCGCACCCTGCTGGGGTGCCTGGTGCTGCTGGGGCTCGCCGCCTGCGCGCCTTTCGTGCTGCTGCCGCAGCTCTCCGCACGCTCGGTGATCCTGCTGCTCGGCATCCTCGGCTTCGCGCAATACCCGATCTACGGCCTGTGCGTGGGCCTCGCCAACCAGGAGGCGGAGGGACGCTCGGCGGGCCGCATCGCGGGGGAGCTGGTGCTGCTGTTCGGCCTCGGCACGATCATCGGGCCGGTGCTCGGAGCGATGTTCCTGCGCATGGGCACCCGCCCGCTGTTCGGCTTCATCGCGGCCACGCTGGCCGTCCTCGGCGCCGTGCTGGCAGGGCTGCGGCCACGCAGGCCCGCGGCACCTGAAGCCGTACCGGGCATCCTGCACTGATGTCGCGCACCGTCACCATGGCGGCCCACGCTTCGCACCTCGCGCCAGGCTCCCGCCCGGTGCCGCTCGCGGTCGCATCCAAACTGTTCAACGCGGCCATGATCCGCCAGAGTTGGTTGATGGAACATCCCACCCTCTTCATCGCCATCGGCGCCTCGGGGTCGGAGGGGCTTCAGGACATTCAGGAACTGCTCGGAGCCCTGCCGTCCACGATCCAGGCGGTGGTGATGGTGGTGCTGCACCGGCGCACCGACCGCGTGAGCCATCTGCGCGCCGTGCTGGCCCGCGGTTCCCGGCTGCCCGTGGTGATCGCCGAGGAGGCGGAACGCCTCCTTGCCGGAACCTGCTATATCGGCGAGCCGAAACACCATCTGACGCTGACCGGGGGAGGGCAGGCGCATCTCGTGCAGGGCGGCGACAACCAGTTCCGCAACCGCAGCGTCGACATCTTGTTCAACTCGCTCGCTGTTCTGGCCGGCAACCGGACCATCGGCGTGGTGCTGTCCGGCTCGCTCGACGACGGCTCGCGCGGCCTGGCCGCGATCCATGCCTGCGGCGGCCTCACCATGGTGCTTGAACCCGGAGACAAGCCGCGCGGCATGCAGCAGAACGCGATCGACTATGACGGCCCGATCAGCTTCATCGGCACCGCCGACGCCATGGCCGCCGCTATCGAGCGCGAAACCGCGCGCTACGTCTCCGGCCTGCAACGAGGTGGAAGCGACCGCCTGCGGCCCCTCCGCTGATCCCCACCAAGGGCCGGGGATCCGGTCCGTGACCGTCATGCCCGACGACGCCGCGACGAGCCTCCCCCGAGACGCGAAGCGATGCGACGGCAGCCGTGCGGCAGGGCGCTAGCGGGCGGCGAAGGCGTCGGTGGCGCGCACCAGCGCATTGAGGATGCCCGGCTCGGTGGTGGCGTGGCCGGCATCGTCGATCAAGTGGAATGCGGCCGCAGGCCAGGCGCGATGCAGGTCCCAGGCGGTGCGCGCGGGCGTTGCGACGTCGTAGCGCCCCTGCACGATGGTGCCGGGCAGATGCGCGATCCGCGGCACGTCGGCCAGCAGCTGGTCAGGCGCCAGCCAGGCATCGTGCACGAAGTAGTGGTTCTCGATCCGGGCAAACGCCAGCGCGTAATGGTCGTCGCCGTGCTGAAGCGCGATCTCGCGGCTCGGACGCAGCGTCAGGGTCTCGCCCTCCCACAGGCTCCAGGCGCGCGCCGCCTCCCGCTGCACCGCCGGATCGGTTCCGGTCAGGCGGCGCCGGTAGGCGGCGATCAGGTCGCCGCGCTCGGCCGGCGGGATCGGCGCCAGGAAGCGCTCCCACTTGTCCGGGAAGATCCACGAGGCGCCTTCCTGGTAGTACCAGAGCAGCTCGGCGCGCCGCAGGGTGAAGATGCCGCGCAGGATCAGCCCGGTGGCGCGCTCCGGGTGCCGTTGAGCATAGGCCAGCGCCAGCGTGCTGCCCCACGAGCCGCCAAACACCAGCCAGCGCTGCGTGCCGGTCATCTCGCGCAGCCGCTCGATGTCCGCCACCAGGTGCCAGGTGGTGTTGTGTTCCAGCGAGGCGTGCGGCGTCGACCGGCCGCAGCCGCGCTGGTCGAACAGCAGGATCCGGTAGGCGCGCGGATCAAACAGCCGGCGCTGCATCGGCGAGCAGCCGCCGCCCGGACCGCCATGCAGAAACACCACCGGGATGCCGTCCGGGTTGCCGCACAGCTCCCAATAAACCCGGTGGCCGTCGCCGGCCTCCAGCATGCCGTGCGCGTAGGGCTCGATCGGCGGATAGAAGCCGCGCGGCACGGCCTCACTCGGCATCGGATCGCTCGGTGGCGGGAGTGCTGGAGCGCGGATGCGTGTTCTGCCACACGCGCATCAGCCGCGTCTCGTCGGCCAGCGTGTAGGCCTGGGTGGTGGTCAGGCTGGCGTGGCCCAGCAGCTCCTGGATCGCCCGCAGATCAGCCCCGCCTTCCATCAGGTGGGTGGCGAAGGAATGCCTCAGCGCATGCGGCGAGGCGTGCTCCGGCAGCCCGGCCAGCCGCCGATACTCCCGCATCGCCCGCTGCGCGACCGCGGGATCCAGCCGGCCGCCCCGCACCCCGGGAAAC
>CAXUNX010000083.1:0-13641 GCA_964252545.1 uncultured Acetobacteraceae bacterium
GCCAGGCAGAGCCTGGGCCGCACCCGGGCGCCGCCCGGAAACACCGCGTGACGGATCGCGGCACCCAGCCGCGGCGGTCCGCTGAAGCTGATGTCGGGAGCGAGTGCCGCTTCAAGCGTCCGTTCGATCCTCGCCACAGCGTCCATCGTTTGCTCCTGTGCCTGGACTGTCATTCTGGCTTGTCATTATGAACTGTCAGACATAATGGACATTCTCGTCAATCGTGTTCTTGAGGGACGGGCGCGTTCTTGAGGGTCGGGCAATGCGGACGCGACACGCCGTAGTCATCGGAGCGGGGATCGGCGGGCTGGTCGCAGCGCTGGATCTCCTGCGGGCCGGCTTCGCGGTCACCTTGCTCGAGGCCGCGGCGGCGGTGGGCGGCAAGGTGCGCCAGCTCGGCAGCGAGACGGTGCGGATCGATGCCGGCCCAACCGTGCTGACGCTGCGGCACGTGTTCGACCAGATCTTCGACGATGCCGGGGCTTCGCTGGATTCCCGCCTCACCCTGCGTCCGGCGGAGATCCTGGCGCGGCATGCCTGGGACGATCGCGGCTCGCTGGATCTGTTCAGGGAGCCGGCGCGCACGGCGGCCGCGATCGGTCGGTTCGCGGGCGCCGCCGAGGCGCGCGGCTACCGGGCGTTCAGCAAGCGCGCGGCAGAGATCTTCCGCACCCTGGACGGCAGTTTCCTCCGTGCGCAACGTCCCTCGATGGCGCAGCTGATGGGACGCACCGGCGTGGCTCCGCTGTTTCGGATCAGCCCGTTCAGCACGCTGGCCTCCGCCCTCGCCGACTGCTTCAAGGATCCCCGCCTGCGCCAGCTTTATGGCCGCTACGCCACCTATTGCGGGTCCGCTCCCACCCTGTGCCCGGCCACACTGATGCTGGTGGCGCATGTCGAGCAGCAGGGCGTCTGGCTGGTGGAAGGCGGCATACGCCGGCTGGTCGAGGCTCTGGCGGTTCTGGGGGAAGAGAACGGGGCCGCCATCCGCACCCGCAGCGCGGTTGCCGAGATCGTCGTGGAGGCAGGCCGCGCCGCCGGGGTGCGGCTGGCCAGCGGCGAGCGCCTCCGGGCGGATCTCGTGCTCTGCAACGGCGATGCGCAGGCGATCGCCACCGGCTTGCTCGGCGAGGCATGCCGCCATGCGGTGCCGCCAATGCCGCGCCGCATGCGCTCGCTGTCGGCGATGACCTGGGCGATCAAGGCGGAGGCGAGCGGGTTTCCGCTCGACCGGCACAACGTCTTCTTCTCGCAGGCGCCGGACTCGGAATTCGAGGAGATCTTCGGGCGCGGCGTCCTGCCCACCCGGCCGACGCTCTATGTCTGCGCCCAGGACCGTGGCGAGGCCGGAGCTGCCCCGCCCGGCGCCGAACGCCTGCTCTGCCTGACCAATGCGCCGGCGATCGGCGACCAGCACGCTTTCTCCAGCACGGACATCGAGCAATGCGAGACCAGGATGACCGAGGTGATGCGGCGATGCGGCCTGACCCTGGGCCGGCCCGAACTGAAGATCGCAACGACGCCGAGCCAGTTCGCGGCGATGTTCCCGGCGACGGGAGGCGCGCTATACGGCCCGGCCTCGCACGGCTGGATGGCATCGTTCCGCCGTCCGGGAGCACGCTCGCGGCTGCCGCGGCTGTATCTGGCGGGGGGCAGCGTGCATCCGGCGCCGGGCCTGCCGATGGCAGCACTCTCGGGACGGCTCGCGGCGGCGTGCGCGATCGCCGACCATGCTTCAACAACCCGGTCGCACCGGGCGGCTATGTCTGGTGGTATGTTGACGCGCTGAGCGAGGACGGGCGCACCGGCCTTACGCTGATCATCTTTCTCGGCAGCGTGTTCTCGCCCTATTACGCGCGTGCGCGCAGGCGCAATCCCGACGCCGACCCGCAGGATTTCTGCGCCGTCAACGTTTCGCTCTATGGCCGAAGCAGGCGCTGGTCGATGACCGAGCATGGCAGGCGGGGCATGCACCGCGACGCCCTGAGCCTCGCGATCGGCCGCAGCCTGGTGCGCTGGCAGCACGACTCGCTGATCATCGACATCGACGAATTCACCGCACCGCTGCCGCGGCGTATCCGCGGCCAGGTCCGGGTGCATCCGCGCGCCCTCACCGGCCATGCGGTCGATCTGGATCCGGCCGGCCTGCATCGCTGGCGGCCGATCGCGCCGCATGCCCAGGTCGAGGTGATTCTGCAACAACCGGCCCTGCGCTGGAACGGCGTGGGCTATCTTGACAGCAACGACGGCGACGGGCCGCTCGAGGCCGCGTTCCGGCGCTGGGACTGGGCCCGCGCGCCGCAAACAAACGCCACCGCCATCGTCTACGAGGTCTCCGGCCGCAACGGCGCCGAGCGCTCGATCGCGCTCCGGGTCGATCGCGCCGGCAACGTCGACGAGCCATCGCCGCCGCAAAGGGTGGCGCTGCCGCGCACGCTGTGGCGGATGCCGCGCTTCACCCGCGCCGACCACGGCGCTGCCACGCTCGCCCGCACCGTGCAGGATTCGCCCTTCTACGCGCGCTCGGTGGTGAATACGCGCTTGTTCGGCGAAGCGTCGCAGGCGATGCACGAGAGCCTCGACCTCGACCGCTTCATTTCGCCCTGGACCCAGGCAATGTTGCCGTTCCGCGTGCCGCGGGCGCTGGTCTAGGGGTCGGTTCCAACGAGGACCCGCCATGCAGCACTTCTGGAAGAATTTCCGCACCGGCGATGCCGCCTACGAGACGTTCGAGCGCGCGATCATGCTGGTGCTTACGCTGGCGATCGTTCTGCTGGTGCTGCTGGCGACGTTCCACCTGGTCATCGGCGTGGCCGGGCTGGTGCTGACCGACAGCATCAATCCGGCCGACCCTGCCGTCTTCCAGAGCGTGTTCGCAATGTTCTTCACGGTGGTGATCGGGCTTGAGTTCAAGCATTCGCTGGTGGCCTCGAGCAGTCACGAGAGCGTGGTGCGGGCACGCTCCATCATACTGATCGGCATGCTCGCCACCGTGCGCAAGTTCATCGTGCTGGACCTCGCCCGGATCGATGCGCTGGAACTGTTCGCGATCGCCGCCGCGATCCTTGCACTGGGCGTGGTCTACTGGCTGGTGCGCGACCAGGACCGAAGATCGAGAGCGGTCAAGGAGTGAGCCGCGCGCATCGCCAAGCGCCATGCCTCGACCGGTCTCCAACACGCGACCACGGCTCCATGGCCCTGCCCGGCATCTCTTCATGAGAACGTCATGCCGCGAGATCGCTCCAGAAACTAGAGATCCTCGCGTCAGCGTCTGGTCAGGTCCGCAATGCTCCGCTCTCCGGGAAGCAGGATACTCGTACTGCTCGGTTCCATGACGCTTCCGGTGCTTGTGGACGCGCTCGTGGCGCCGGCTCGCGCGCAAACCAAACCAGGCAGTTCCCGCGCCCTAGCCGCCCCTGTGGCAGTTCCGCCCTCGCCCAGACATCGCTTCAAACCGGGGCCGGCCGCCAGGGCCGAGAACGTCCAGGTGCGTGGCCGCGCCTTTCCCGGTCTCGCTTCAGAACAGGCGCCGTCGCGTGGATCGCTGACCCAGATCCAGCCCACCGCGGTGATCAGCCAGCGCTTCATACAGGAGAACGTGCCGGCGACCTCGAACTACGACGACATCATCCGCCTGACGCCGAGTGCGATGGACATCGATCCCAACGGCCCCGGCCTGCAGCAGGATTTCGGCCAAAGCATACGCGGCCTGCAATACACCCAGTTCAGCGTCCTGTTCGATGGCGTTCAGATCCCGGGCTCTCCCGGCAATCTTTCACCGCAGCCTGCCGCCTATTTCGTGGCGCACGATCTTGGCGGCATCGTCGTCAACCGGGGCCCCGGGCCGGCCTCGACCATCGGGTCGGCGACCTTTGGCGGCGATGTCGAGCTAAGCTCGCGCGATCCGTCCGCGACCATGCGGTTCAACCCCTATGCGACCTTCGGCAGCTTCGGCACCAAGCTCTACGGTCTGCAGGCTGATACCGGCAACCTCGGCGGCGTGCTGGAGGACGGCCGTTTGTTGATCGACATCCAGCGCAACGAAAGCCGCGGCGCCTCGACCGGAACCTCGGACGAGCGGCGCAACCTGTTTATCAAATATGTCCAGCCGATCGGTGAAAGTACCAAGCTGACCGCCGCGGTCAACCTCGACAATGCCGTGACCGACACGCCCTACGGCACCCCGCTCGACCTGATCAACGAGTATGGCCGCAACTTCTCGCTCAACGACGACCCGCGCTCGCAGGCATACGGTCCCTACAACCGTGACAACTACACCACCGATTTCGAGTACATCAAGCTCGACCACGAGTTCGGCCATGGGCTTGCCGTGTCGGATCAGGCCTACACCACCGCCTTCTACCATCGCGGCACGCAAACGGCGGACACCTCGCTGACAACGCCGAACCTGACGAGCTCCCCGACCAAGACCTACTATCTGGAGGGTACCGAGACCGCGCTGAACAACGACGTTCCCGGTGCTGCCTACAAGAACGACTATCGCGCCTGGGGCAACATCCTGCGGCTGACCTATGACACCCGGTTCGGCCAGTTGCGCACCGGCGCCTGGTTCGAGAGCGAGGACAACCCGCTCTACAAGGTCAACGTGGTGCTGACCCGCGACGACCTGCCCTACACCACGCGTCCTGGCGCATCGCCTTACCAGTATCTGTACTTTGACAGGCTGACCACGGCGCAGCCCTATCTCGAGTTCGCCTGGAAGCCGTCCCCCAAGCTGACGGTGACGGTGGGTGTCAAATACAGCTCGGTGACGCGGGCGTTGGATGGGCCGCTGGTGCGTACCATCAAGCGGGCCGCCGACGAAAACGCCACCTATAACAAGGCGCTTCCTTCCATCGACGTGAACTACCGGGTTGCCGCCGGATTGTCGGTGTATGCGCAGGCAGCGAAAGGCTATCTGACGCCGCCCTTGAACGTGTTCTACGCGTCCATCCTCAACAGCGTGCAGCCCTCGACCACGGACAACTACCAGGTCGGCACTGTGTACCATCGTGGCTGGCTCTCGGCGGATGCAGACCTCTACTACATCCGTTACGGGAACTACATCGCCGCGACCACCATCGGCACCAACACGCTCTATACCAACCAGGGCGACGCACATTTCAAGGGCGTCGAGGTCGAGGCGACGGCCCAGCTTGGCTTCGGCCTGGCGCTCTACGCGAACGGTTCGCTCAACGACGCGAACTACCAGAACGGCGCATCCGTGGCCCAGGCGCCGCGCCGCACCGGCGTCGCCGGCCTGCTGTTCGACCGAGCCGAGCTGGCGCTACCGGGCGACCGCATTGACTTCTCCCTGCTGGACAAGGATGTCGGTCCGCAATGGGGTGTCGACACCCATTTCATCAATCAATATCCGATCAAGTCCTACGACACGCTCGATCTCTCCGTGCACTATGCCCTGCCTGTTCTGCATGGCCGCCGGGTCGAACTTGGCATGCAGGTCGCCAACCTTCTCGATAATCTGAGCCTGATCGGCTACGCGGGGGCGGCCGCTGGCAACGGTGAGCCGCTCTACTGGGTCAATCCAGGCCGTGGGCTGTTCTTCAACATCGCAGCAGTCATCTGACCGGATCGGCTCAGCCCCCAAAAGCCGCCGTCTCCACCGGCGGCTTGAGGGCGGCGAGCGGGCCGAGCCATGGTTCGTAGCGGCGCCAGGGTCGCCAAGATCATCGGCCGCCTTGCCGAGAGCGAGGTGGATTTTTAGCCGGGCTTCCGTCTGGACGACAGATGATGCGAGGGCATCCTGCATCCGGTTGAGCAGGGCTGCGTCGTTCGTCGTCAGCCGACGGCATCGCGCGAGGTCGTAGTAGCAGCCGGCAAGCTGCGGCGCCCCGGCGGCCGCGCGCTCGAACAACCCGAAGGCCTCCTCGAAGCGTCCCGCATTTGACAGCACGATTCCGAGCAGCTCGGCACCGGAGAGCGCCCCGGGATCAAGCGCCAACAGCTGGCGCAGCGCTCGCTCGGCCTCCCGATCGCGGCCCTCGGCGACCAGTGCTCGGGCATTGCACAGGCGCGCGAGACTGGTTCTTGGAGTGGTTGCCGCAGCGCGGCGGAACCAGGCGATTGCTTCGTCGCAGCGGCCCAGGGTCTCCAGCAAGGCTCCGGCGTGATACCGCGCCTCCACCAGGGAGGGCTGCAACTCGGTCGCACGGCGATAAGCGGCGAGGGCTGCCTCTTCCTGCCCCTTGGTCTGCAGGGCAATGCCCAGACGGAGGCTGGCGAGCGCGAAGCGGGGATTGATGGCGAGCGCTGCCTGGAACGCCGCTACCGCTTCCTCAAGACGTCCGGCCTGCAGGCAGACCCAGCCGAGATCATGACGGATCCCGGCATGCGCCGGAGCTGCGGCGGCCGCCTGGTAGAGCGGCTGCCGCGCATCCTCGGGACAGCCTTCCGCCAGCAGGCGGCTGGCACGAGCCAGCAGAACGGCGGTCACGGACGCCCTGCTAGTCGTCGCTGTCATGCACCTTGTGCGAGGCCGCCATGACCAGGGCAGCCGGCCACTGGATCCGGTGCTCGCCCGGATACGGCCGGAGCCAACGCGTTGCCGAGTACCAGATGGCATGGTTGAGGAAGTTCTCGTCCACCGAGTCCGCCTTGCCCTGCTTGCCCCTGGTCATGCTGTTGGACGCCACGTTCCAGGCCCTCTGCATCGGCGTCATGCGCATAGTGTAGTTGGCGGGGCCGGTGCCGGGGATCGGGGTGCCTCCAGGCCCGATATTCAGCGGCGTGTTCGCCGGAACGTGGGTGAACGGCGAGACGTCGGCGGTGTTCTGGAAGCAGTCGAACATCGGCGACGCGGTCAGGTCGAACTGGGTAAGCGGCGGCAGGTCGAGGATATTCTCGATCGTGCGATTGATGTTCTCCTGCGTGTAGGTGGTGTGGATCACCCTGCCCACGCCCGGCGCTTGCGGGGCCACGGCATAGGGGCTGATGACGTAGGCCGGCTGGCGATGACCATCGACATGGTCGACGCCGTCCTGGCTGTCGTCCTCCTCGACAAAGATCGCGCTGGTCGGCCAGGCCTTGGTGTTGCTGATCGCCTCCACCATGCGACCGAGCGCCAGGTCGTTGTCGGCCTCGTAGTTGTTCGGCAGCGGGTAACCGGTGCTGGTGCCGTTGGTGTGGTCGTCCGGCAGCCACAGGATCGTGAGGTTCGGAACCTGGTTGGCTGCGTCCTGGGCTGCGAGAATCGGAAGGTAGTAGTCCATCCGATACTGGTCCGGGATGCTGAGATTGAAGGAGGGATAGTGCGGATCGAGGATCGCGGTGACCGACGGGATATAGGCGACCTCGGTGTCGGAATTATCCGGCACGATCATGCTGCCCTGCTTGCCGCCGGTCTCCTTGAAGAGCGAGGTGTTGTAGAAGTCGGCCCAGCTATACGCGCTGCCGTCCGGCTTGGACGCGATGGTGTAGTGGTTGCTCCACTCGCCATACATCTTGACGTTGAGGCCCATCTTCTCGGCCGCCGACCACAGGAAGCCCTTTTGGGTATAGGTCAGCGCGTCGTTGCTGTTGCCGCCAGGATAGCTGCGTATCCAGTCGGGCGAAAGAATGTCGTTGGAGTAGAACGATCCGGACTCAACAATCCAGGGATGTCCGTCGGCAGACTGCCGGCTCGGCGCATACATGTTGTCGAGCAGCGGAAAGCGGGTCACCAGCGCATGCTGGTTCGGAACGTTGCCGGCGAACACCGCGAGGCCGGGATCGCCATTGCCCTGTGGCAGGTCGCCGAGCATCTGGTCATAGGTGCGGTTCTCCTTGATGATCAGGAAGACGTGCTTGATCAGCGAAGGTTCGCCGATATGCGCGGGCACCGCGACCGGTGTTGCGTTCGGGTTGGCGTATTCGGGACCGACCTGGATGTTGCCGGAGTTCCAGTGGTTGTTGCGGATCACGCGCGCCGTCATCCTGGCAAGCTGGTCCCGGGAAGGGATCGGGATCAGGTTGACCACGCCGGTCTCCTGATGCGTGTTGAAGGCGCTCACGCCGTGGGCGGTGCCGATCGAGCCCTGCGCGCCGATCCCCTTGTCGTCGGAGACCACGAGCTGCTGGTTGACCTGGTCATAGGCGATGGTGGTCGGGAAATAGGCGGTCGGGATGTATCCCATCACCGGGTTGGTCGAGTTGTTGGTAAGATCGATCACCGCGACCGCGTTGGACTGACCGAGCGTCACGTAGGCGGTGTTGCCGGCGACGGCGATGGCGTTGGCGCCCGCTCCGAAGGCACCGCCCTTGATCGGCACGCCGACGCTGATCGTGCGCACGACCCGCTGCAGGTCGGTGTCGATCACCGAAATCGTGTCATCAAACGAGTTGGCGACATAGAGTTTCGAGCCCGACACCGCCATGCCTGCCGGGTGCAGCCCGACCTTGATGGTCTTGGTGATCTCGCCCGAACGCAGATTGATCACCGACACGGTGCCGGTGGTGGCGAACGCGTTGGTCGGATCGACGACGATCGGGGTTCCGTCCGAAAGGTTCGTGAAGTCGGAGGCCGCGGCCGGCCGCCCTCCCTCGTTGCTGACATAGGCGTAGTCGCCCCTGACCACGATGCTGTTCGGCGCGTTGCCGACCGGGATCTGCGACTCCAGCGTGCCGGTGGAAAGGTTGATCACGCCCACGCTGTTGTTCGCATTCAGCGCAACCAGGGCCAGCGCGCCGCCCGCAGCCACGACACCGCCCGGATTGGCGGAAACCGCGTTGTAGAGGTTCGGATTGGCAGGCGGCGGCGGCAGCGGCACGCTCGCCGCAGGCGTCAGCTCACCGTTGCTCGGATTGACGTTCGCCACGGCGACAAAATTATTGTCTTGGCTAAACAGCAGCTTTGATCCGTCGGCCGAGTAGGTCACACCGGTGAAGGAGCCGTTTGTGTTGTCGGAGAAGGTCGAGCCGCTGACCATCGTGGGGATGTAGCGCTGCAGCACCTGCCCGGTCTTGGTGTCGAACACGATGATCGGCTGGGCCGCATCCATCAGCAGAACGGCGCCGCTCCGGGTCGAGGGGTTCGGATTGAGCGCGATCGCCTTGGCCACGACCGGCGAGCCGAGCTGCACGATCTTGCCGGCAGGGGTCAGCAATTGGTTGTCGGAGGCGACGATCGAGCCATTGGTCTGCGGGCCCACGGTCCGGGTGTCCTGGTCCGTTTGCGCGCAGGCCATGGCCGGCATCGTGAGTGACAGCGCCAGGGCGCCAAGCAGTTTTTGTTGAAGAGAGATTCTCACGTACGCTCCTGCGTGCTCACGGCGGTCGTTCCGGGAAAGTCCCCGGGCCCGGTGCGTTGCACGCTAGGAGAGGAGACTGACACCTTTCTGACAGGTGCCGGACGACCGCCGTTCGAAGCCGCATTGTCATGAAAGCTTCGCCTGCGTCGCCTGCGATCGGCTGGAGCATGCATGGATTCGTCGACGGGTGGATGGTGGAGGCAATCGAATGCGCGTGCTGCTGGTAGAGGACCATCATGCGCTGCGCGACATGATAGCGGCGCACCTGCGCGAGACGGGCTTCGTCACCGACGTGGTGGCGTGTGGCAACGAGGCCATCGCCGCCGCGTCGGCCGGCTCCTTTGACGCGATCATCCTCGACCTCGGCTTGCCGGACGTTGATGGCTTGGTGGTTCTGCGCCACCTGCGGTCCGGCGCCGGCCCAGACGTTCCGGTGCTGGTGCTGACGGCACGGGATGCGGTCGAGGACCGGGTGCAGGGCCTCGACGCCGGCGCCGACGACTACCTGCTCAAGCCGTTCGATCTCAGCGAGTTCGATGCCCGTCTGCGCTCGATCCTGCGTCGGCCGGGACCGCGACGCGCACCGATGCTGACGCTGGGCGGCCTGAGCTTCGACACCGAGGCGCGCGAGGCGAACATACGGGGCGCCCGGCTCGACCTCACACGCCGGGAGCTGTTGCTGCTGGAGGAACTCGTGCGCGCGTCCGGTCGCACCGTCGTGCGCGATACCCTGGAGGACCGGCTCTACGGCCTCGGCGAGACCGTCAGCAGCAACGCCCTCGAAGCCGTGGTTTCGCGCCTGCGACGGCATCTCGCCCGAAACGGCGAAGCGGGAGTCGCGATCGAGACCGTCCGGGGCATCGGCTACCGCCTGGTCGTGCGCGAGCCGGCACCTCCGGCGGCCGCACCCTGAACAGGCTGGTGCGAGGCAGGCTGGTGCGAAACAGTCTGGTGCGAAACAGTCTGCGCAACCGGCTTGTCGGCTCGATGTCCATCCTGCTCTGCGGCGGGCTGATTCTGGTATCGGGCCTGCACGGGCTGGAGCACGGAGGCGATCTCGGGGCAAGGGTCGGACGGTTGCTGCTTGGCGATGAGCTTCCGGAGCCCTGGCAGGACCTGGCCGTGCTGCTGCCGTTCAGCCTGGTCATGCTGGCGCTGATCGGTGCCGTCACGCATTGGAGCCTGCGGCCGCTGCGGGTGGCCTCCGAGGAAGCGGCGGCGGCCGGACCCCGTCATCCGGATGCACGCATCTCGACGCGCACCCTGCCGACTGAGCTCCGGCCGCTCGCGGATGCGGTGAACGCGGCGCTCGATCGGCTCACCACGGCCTTCGAGGCCGAGCGCCGCTTCACCGCCGATGCCGCGCACGAGCTGCGCACACCGCTCGCCGCGCTCAGCCTGCGTCTGCAACGCAGCCGGCGGCTTGATGTGCCGGTCGATTGGGCGGCGGTGGAGTCGGACATCTGCGTGATGCGGCAACTCGTCGAAGGCCTGCTGGATCTCGCGCGCAAGGAGGCGAGCGGCCGGGATCACAGCGCCATCAACCTCAGCCGGATCGTCCGTGAAGCCGCGGCGGGAGTGCAGCCGCTGGTCGAGGAAGCCGGACGCGAGCTGCTGGTGGAGCTTCCGGATCGCTGTCTGGTCAGCGGCAACCGCGGTGACCTGCGCGATCTGGTGCGCAATCTGCTCCAGAATGCGCTCCTGCATGGCCGCGGTCGCATCACGGTCCAGCTGTGCGCACCGCCTGGGCTGGGGATCACGCTGGATGTCTCCGACCAAGGTCCCGGCATCCCGCCCGCCGAGCGCGAACGCATGTTCGACCGGTTCCGCAAGGGCTCGGTGGCAAGCGCCGGCAGCGGCTTGGGCCTGGCGATCGTACGCGCCGTGGCGGTGGCGCATGGCGGAGCAGTCATGGTGCTGGACCGGCCAGGCGCGACCATGCGCGTGACCTTGCCCGGCGCCGGGAGGCCTTGAAGGCGCCCATGCCGGCCCGGGGACCCGGCCTAGCGACGTGCAAGCAGGGATCCCGCCAGAACCGACGCGAGGCCCGCGAACAAGATCGGCCCGGACCAGGGTCCGGCGCCTTTCCAGGCGACCAGCAGCCAGAAGGCTGCAAGCCAGGCCATCATCACCAGCGTCGCCTCCACATCATCGACGAACAGCGACCACATCTCGCCCAGGCAGCGCTGAACCAGCTTCACCGAACGCGCGCCGGCACCCGGCCGCGGAGCCGCCGCGCGACGACGATGGAAAGCAGCAGGTAGCCGACCCCCAGCGCAGGCAACGTCAGATCGCCGCCTGGCCAGCGGACGCCAGCACCTTCTCCGAACCAGAACGTGCCGAAGCCGCACAACAAGGCGCCGACCACCCGCTTGACGGTATTCTCCGGAACATGGGTGATCGGCCGGTGCAGCAACACACCAAGCAGCATCACCAGCATAAGCGCGAGCGCTGCGCCGAGGATTGCCGGCCGCCATAGCTGCGCGCCGCCGGCGCCAACCGCAATGACGATGAAGATCACCTCCAGCCCCTCCAACAGCGTCGCCTGGAACGATGCGGCACATCCGGGCGCGCTCCAGCGCCGTGACGGCATCGACCCCCCAGCCTGCTGCTGGTGACGCCGAAACGACGCGAGCTCGTCGCGCAACGGGATGGTCCCGGCAGCACGGCGGGTCGCCTTTCGCAGCCAGCGCGCGCCGAACAGCAGCAGCAGGACGCCGAACACCGTCCTGACCGGGGCCAGCGGCAGCTGACGCAGCAGCGGTCCGAATAACCAGACGAGCACCATCAGAACAAGCAGGCCGGCGGCCGCTCCGGACAGCGCCGAGCGCCAGCCTCGTGTCGAGCCGACCGCGAGCACGACCGTCAGCGCCTCGATGCTCTCGACCAGAGAGGCGGCACCGGAGGCGGTGAACGCGGATACTGCGTGCGGATCAATCGGCCTCATGCCTTGATGTTCTCATGCCTCGCTGACAAAGCACCCTGTTCTCGTGCGAGCCGCGGAGCATCAGACCAGCTCGCCCTGCCGGTGCCTCCAGCGGGTCCAGAGATCGGCCACATGCGCGCAAAGGGCAAGCAGCAGGACGCCGCACAGCGCAAACCATGGCGCCCCCGACAAGGCCAGCCGCAGCGCCAGCAGCAGAAGAAAGCCAGCCGCCAGCGTTTGCAGCGCCATGCGCGGCTGCACCCCAATGCCGGCTATCCGGTAAAGCATGGTCAGCACCGTCCCCTCCAGCACGACCAAACAGAGGATGAGGTCAACCAGGCGGGTCACGCAGCCTGCGGTGCCCAGAGATCGGTGGCGAACGTCTCGATCAGGCTGGCGATGCGCGCAGGCTGCTCCTCGTGCGCCAAGTGGCCGAGCCGCTCCAGCACACGGACGCGCGCCTGCGGCAGGATCGCGCTCAGCCGCTCCGCGTCCGCCGGCGGGATCATCCCGTCTGCGCTGCCCACCACCAGCGTCACCGGCAGGCGCAGCGACGGCAGATCCGCCCACAGGCTCTCCAGGTCCCAGTGCGCCATCATCTGCAGCGCCGCCGAAACGTGACCGGGATTGAGCAACAGGCGTCGGTAGAGCCGCAGGTCCGCCTCCTCAAGGCGCGAGCCGGTATTGCCCAGCAATCGCGTCACCAGGTCGCGGTTGGCGGCATGCAGCGAGAAGATCCAGGGCACCACGCGAGTGCTGGCCAGCAACCGGGCCGCCACCGGAAACAATTGCGACGACGGTCCCGGCAGCGGCATGAGCGCGCCGTTCAGGCTGAGCAGCCCGTGCGGCTGGATCCGGCCATCCAGGATCATGCGCGCGGCGATCGCGGCACCGGCCGAATGCCCCACCACCAGGTCCGGCTGGAAGCCGATCCGCTGCAACAGGTCGCCCACCAGGCGAGCCATGCCCGGCAGCGACATCCGCGTGGCAAGCGGCATTGCGGTGAAGCCGTGACCGGGCAGGTCCGGCGCTAGCACGTGATGGGATTGCGCCAGCAGCGGCAGCAGGCCACGCCAGGAATGGGTGGCGGCCCCGGTGCCGTGCAGCAGCAGGATGTTCGGACCGGCGCCTGCCTCCTGCACGTGCCAAAGCAGGCCCGCGGCGCGCACAAACCGGCTCGCCTGCCGGTTCGGCCAGTCGGCGCCCTCGATATCCCAGCGCAACCGGCCGATCATGCCGCCGCCTCGCGCCTGGCGGTGCGCACCACGCGTGACAGCGCCTCGGTGTCTGGCAGCTTGAGATAGAGTGCCCCCATGCCGGCGGCCAACGCTTCGGCGCGAACCTCGTGGCGCGGCGAGATGTCGACCAGCAGCGAGGCGATGCCGGCCGTGCGCAGCTGTGCGGCACCCCGCGCCGCCTCGTCGGATGCACGCACGCGGTCGGCCATGCCGGCCCGGGTCACGTTGGCAC
>CAXUNX010000084.1:0-13543 GCA_964252545.1 uncultured Acetobacteraceae bacterium
GAATGGAACGGCTTTAACGTGCTGCACACCGCGGCGAGCCGGGTCGCGGGCCTCGACATGGGGTTCGTGCCCGCGCCGGGCGGCCGCTCGGTCGCCGGGATGATGAGTGGCGGCGTCGAGGTGCTGTGGCTGCTTGGGGCGGACGAGTTCCACCCGGCGCGGATCGGGCCCGACACCTTCGTGATCTACCAGGGCCATCACGGCGACGCGAGCGCTGCGCGCGCCGACGTGATCCTGCCGGGTGCGAGCTATGTGGAGAAGCCGGGCACCTATGTGAACACCGAGGGGCGGGTGCAGCAGGCCTTCAAGGCGGTGTTTCCGCCTGGCGAGGCCAAGGAGGATTGGCGCATCCTGCGCGCGTTCTCCGAGGTGGCGGGCCGCACCCTGCCGTATGACACCATCGAGGCGCTGCGCGAGCGCCTGGCCGCGGTGAATCCGGCGTTCGCGCGGACCGGCCTGCCGCGGTTCGGGGTGACCGACCTGGCCGGCCCCGCCGGCGATCCGGCAGCACTAGGTTCGGCGCCGTTCACCACCGGCGTCGGCGACTACTACCAGACCAACGCGATCAGCCGGGCCAGCCCCACCATGGCCGAATGCTCGCGGGTTTATTTTCGCCCGGCGATCCGCACGGCGGCAGAGTAGCCGGCGTGAACCGGTTCTTTCTGCACACGGATCTCGGGCTGCTGATCCTGACCGGGCTCGAGACGCTGGCGATGCTGGTGCCGCTGCTGATCGGCGTCGCCTATCTCACCTATGCGGAGCGCAAGGTGCTGGCGGCGATCCAGCTTCGCCGCGGCCCGAACACGGTGGGGCCGTTCGGGCTGCTGCAGGCGTTCGCGGACGCGATCAAGATGATCACCAAGGAGACGGTGATCCCGTCTGGCGCCAACCGGGCGCTGTTCCTGATCGCGCCGCTGCTGACCTTCGGGCTGGCGATGACCGCGTGGGCGGTGATCCCGTCCAACAACCACTGGGCGGTCGCCGACATCAATGTCGGCGTGCTCTACCTGTTCGCGGTTTCCTCGCTCGGGGTCTACGGCATCCTGATCGCGGGCTGGGCCAGCAACTCGAAATACGCCTTCATGGGCGGCCTGCGCTCGGCAGCCCAGATGGTGAGCTACGAGGTCTCGATCGGGCTGGTGATCGTCTCGGTGCTGCTTTGCGTGGGCAGCCTGGACCTGAACGACGTCGTGCTGGCGCAGCGAAGCGTCTGGTTCGCGGTGCCGATGTTTCCGATGTTCATCGTGTTCTTCATCTCGGCGCTGGCCGAGACCAACCGGGCGCCGTTCGACCTGCCGGAAGGCGAGAGCGAGCTGGTGGCGGGGTTCTTCGTGGAATACAGCTCGCTGGCGTTCGGGCTGTTCTTTCTGGGCGAGTACGCCAACATGTTTCTGATGAGCGGGATGACCACCATCCTGTTCCTGGGCGGCTGGCTGCCGCCGGTGGGTGTTGCGCCGTTCACCTGGATCCCGGGCCCGCTCTGGTTCATCGCCAAGATCCTGTTCGTGCTGTTCGTTTTCATCTGGGTGCGGGGCACGTTCCCGCGCTTCCGCTACGACCAGCTGATGCGGCTCGGCTGGAAGGTGTTCCTGCCGCTGTCGCTGGTGTGGCTGGTGCTGACCGCGGCTTTCCTGATGGCAACCGGCTGGTTGCCGCATACCGGCTCCTGAGAAGCAAAAAACCATGGCCATGCTGGACCGTACTGCCCGCAACTTCCTGCTGGTCGAGCTGATCGCCGGCATGGGCGTCACCTTGCGCGCCATGTTCAAACCGAAGGCGACGCTGAACTACCCCAACGAGAAGGGGCCGCTATCGCCGCGCTTCCGCGGCGAGCACGCCTTGCGCCGCTATCCCAACGGCGAGGAGCGCTGCATCGCCTGCAAGCTGTGCGAGGCGGTGTGCCCGGCGGAGGCGATCACCATCGACGCGGAGCCGCGCGAGGACGGCTCGCGGCGCACCACCCGCTATGATATCGACATGACCAAGTGCATCTATTGCGGGCTTTGCGAGGAATCCTGTCCGGTGGACGCGATCGTCGAGGGACCGAACTACGAGTTTGCGACCGAGACGCGCGAGGAGCTGATGTACGACAAGGACAAGCTGCTGGCGAACGGCGACCGCTGGGAAAGCGTGCTGGCGCGCCGCCTCGAGCAGGATGCGCCCTACCGATGATCACCGAGATCACCTTCTATGTTTTCGCCGCCGTGCTGGTGCTGTGCGCGGCGATGGTGGTGAGTGCCCGCAATCCGGTGCACTCGGTGCTGTTCCTGATCCTGGGCTTCTTCAACGCGGCCGGGCTGTTCCTGATCGCCGGCGCCGAGTTCCTGGCGATGATCCTGGTGATCGTCTATGTCGGGGCGGTCGCCGTGCTGTTCTTGTTCGTGGTGATGATGCTCGACATCGAGCTGTCGCCCACCCGCGAGGGGCTGCAGCGCTATGCGCCGATCGGCCTCACGGTGGGGGCGGTGCTGCTGGCCGAGATCGGGCTCGCGGTGGGGCGCTGGCGGATCGCTCCCAACGTGCGCGACCTGCCGCATGCACGGGTGGCCGCCGCCGCCTCCAACACCGAGGCGCTCGGCAGGCTGATCTATACGGACTACATCTTCCTGTTCCAGGCCTGCGGCCTGGTGCTGCTGGTGGCGATGATCGGCGCCATCGTGCTGACGCTGCGCGACCGGCCGGTGGCCAAGCGCCAGAACGTGGCGCGCCAGCATGCGCGGACGCCGGCCGACACGCTCGAGATGATGAGCCTCGGGCTCGGCCAGAGCACCGCAGAGAACGGCGGCTTCCTGCGCAGCAAGGATGCGGCACCGGTGCTGATCGACACCGGCAGGAGGGAAGGCTAGGCATGGCGCAGGCTGCCACGCCGGGGATTGCCCCAGGAATCGCAAGCGTCGGGCTCGCGCCCTTCCTGGTGCTCAGCGCCATCCTGCTGGTGCTGGGCATCTTCGGCATCTTCCTGAACCGCAAGAACATCATCACCATCATGATGTCGATCGAGCTGATCCTGCTTTCGGCCAACCTCAACCTGGTGGCGTTCTCGGCCGCCCTGGGCGACCTGTCGGGCCAGGTGTTCACCCTGTTCGTGCTGACGATCGCGGCGGCGGAAGCGGCGATCGGACTTGCCATCGTGACGGTGTATTTCCGCAACCGCGGCTCCATCGAGGTCGAGGATGCCAGGTTGATGAAGGGGTGAGGGAATGACCGCGTCCACCCTGTTCACGGTTGCGGTGTTCGCGCCGCTGTTCGGCGCGATCGTGGCCGGCCTGTTCGGCCGGCTGATCGGCGATCGTGCCTCGCAACTGGTCAGCGTCGGCCTGATGCTGCTGGCGGCGGTGTGCGGCGTCGCCGCCCTGGCGATGGGCCTGCAGCAGGGCTCGCCCACGCTTGCGGTGCCGATCTCGGACTGGGTGCAGGCCGGCGGCTTCCATGCGCCCTGGACCCTGCGCTTCGATACCCTGTCGGCGGAGATGGTGGCGATGGTCACCGTGGTGTCGACGCTGATCCACCTCTACAGCATCGGCTACATGGCCGGGGAGACCAGCCCCACCGCGCGGTTCTTCAGCTACCTGTCGCTGTTCAGCTTTGCGATGCTGATGCTGGTCAGCTCGGACAACCTGATCCAGTTGTTCTTCGGCTGGGAAGGCGTGGGGCTCGCGAGCTACCTGCTGATCGGCTACTGGTTCGAGCGGCCCAACGCGCAGGCGGCGGCGAACAAGGCGTTCGTCGTCAACCGCATCGCCGACCTGTTCTTCATGGTGGGGATCGCGCTGACCTTCACCCAGTTCGCCACCGTCAGCTACGACAACATTTTCGCGCTGGTGCCGGCGCACCAGCAGGCGGTCTACCACCTGTTCGGCGTCGACATGCGCGCCACCGAGGTGATCGGCGTGCTGCTGTTCATCGGCGCGATGGGCAAGTCGGCGCAGCTGTTCTTCCATACCTGGCTGCCGGACGCGATGGAGGGGCCCACTCCGGTGTCGGCGCTGATCCACGCCGCGACCATGGTGACGGCGGGCGTGTTCCTGCTGGCGCGGATGTCGCCGCTGATCGAGTTCGCCCCGGTGACCAAGGACCTGGTGGTGCTGATCGGCGCCTCGACCTGCTTCTTTGCCGCGACCGTGGGGCTGGTGCAGCCGGACATCAAGCGCACCATCGCCTACTCGACCTGCTCGCAGCTCGGCTACATGTTCATCGCCTGCGGCGTGGGCGTGTACCAGGCCGGCATGTTCCACCTGACCACCCACGCCTTCTTCAAGGCGCTGCTGTTCCTGGCGGCGGGATCGGTGATCCACGGGCTGCACGGCGAGCAGGACATGTTCCGGATGGGCGGCCTTGCCCGCAAGCTGCCGGTGACCTGCGCCACCATGTGGATCGGCTCGCTGGCGCTGGCGGCGATCCCGCCCTTCGCCGGCTGGTGGTCGAAGGATGCGATCCTCGATGCGAGCTGGTCGGCGCATTCCCCGTTTGGCTTCTATGGCTGGGCGCTGGGTTCGATCACCGCCTTCATCACCGCGCTGTATAGCTGGCGGCTGCTGTTCCTGGTGTTCCACGGTCGGGCCCGGGACGGGCAGGTGGCGGCGGCGGCGCACGAGAGCCCGCCGGTGATCCTGCTGCCGCTGCTGGTGCTGGCGGTGGGAGCGGCGGTCGGCGGCTGGGCGCTGGCCCCCTGGTTCATCGGCGTGCATCAGGCGGGGTTCTGGAACGGCGCGATCTTCAACGCCCCGAACAACGGGGTGATGACCGCCATGGAGCAGATGCCGCTGGCGATCACCCTGGTGCCCACCGTGCTTTCGCTGCTGGGGGTTGCGGCGGCGGTGTATTTCTATGCGCTGAAGCCGGAATTGCCGCACAGGCTCGCCCAGCGCTACCGCGGGATCTACCTGTTCTTGCTGAACAAATGGTATTTCGACGAGCTGTACGGACGCATCTTCGTGCGTCCCTACGCGGCGGCCGCCAGGCTGCTCTGGCACGTAGGCGACGAGGGCATCATCCAGGGGGTGCCCCAAGGGATGGCCCGGCTCACCGCCGGCGGCTCGGCGCAGGCGGTGCGCATCCAGACCGGCTCGATCGCGGTGTATGCCTTCACCATGCTGATCGGCCTGGTGGTGCTGATCTCCACCTTTCTGGTGTTCCGATGATGGGTGCCGCGCGATGATGGGGACCGCGCGATGAACTGGACCTTGGCACTGCCCGAGATCGCGCTTGCGGTGTGCGGCCTGCTGATCCTGATGTTCGGAGCATTACGGCCCAGAGGAAACCCGTTCGTGCCGGCCTCGCTGCTGTGCATCGCGGCGATGCTGCTGGCTGCGGTGCTGGTGGTGGTGACGCCGGACGGCGTCGGCTACCAGCGGGTGTTCGTGAATGACAGCTTCGCCCGGTTCATGAAGCTGCTGAGCCTGGCCGGTGCCGCGCTCAGCCTGATCCTGGCGCTCGACTACAACCGCCGCGAGGAGATCGCCCGCTTCGAGTTCCCGGTGCTGGTGCTGTTCTCGGCGGTGGGCACCATGGTGATGGCGTCCAGCGAGAACCTGATGACGCTGTATATCGGCCTCGAGCTGCAATCGCTGGCGATCTACATCCTGTGCGCGTTCGACCGCGACCGGCTCGGTTCGGCGGAAGCCGGCCTGAAATACTTCGTGCTGGGCTCGCTGGCCTCGGGGCTGCTGCTCTATGGCGTCTCGCTGGTGTTCGGCTTCGCCGGCACGATGGAGTATCGCGGCCTGCAGGCCGCACTCGCCGAATCCGCGGAGATCCCGCCCGGGCTGGTGATCGGCATCGTCTTCATCATCGTGGGCCTCGCCTTCAAGGTCTCGGTGGTGCCGTTCCACATGTGGACGCCCGACGTGTACCAGGGAGCGCCCGCCCCGGTGACCGCCTTCATGTCCGGGGCGCCGAAGATCGCAGCCTTCGCGCTGCTGCTGCGGGTGATGGCGGGTCCGTTCGGCCAGGTCACCCCGCAATGGCAACTGCTGATCGAGATCCTGTCGATCGCCTCGATGCTGTTCGGAGCACTGGCGGCGATCCCGCAGACCAGCATCAAGCGGCTGATGGCCTATTCCTCGATCGGCCACATGGGCTACGCGATGATCGGCCTGGCGGCGGCGACGCCGGCCGGCATGCGCGGCACCCTGGTGTATCTCGCGACCTACCTGTTCATGAACTCCGGCAGCTTCGCCTGCATCGTCGCC
Source organism: uncultured Acetobacteraceae bacterium (assembly GCA_964252545.1). Lineage (GTDB taxonomy): Bacteria > Pseudomonadota > Alphaproteobacteria > Acetobacterales > Acetobacteraceae > Lichenicoccus. Next base: position 6,192 of record CAXUNX010000084.1, read on the forward strand.
ATGCGCAGGCGGGGCCGCGCGGTGGAGCGGATCTCGGACCTGGCCGGGCTGTCGCGCACCGATCCGGCGCTCGCCCTGGCCATGGCCATCTTCATGTTCAGCATGATCGGGGTGCCGCCGCTGTCCGGGTTCTTCGGCAAGCTGCTGGTGTTCAGCGCGGCGCTGCGCGCCGGGATGCCGCTGCTGGTGATCGTGGGCATCCTGTCCAGCGTGATCGGCGCGGTCTACTACCTGCGCGTGGTCAGGGTGATGTACGTGGATGCGGCGGCGCCGGCGTTTGATCGCCGCCCGCTCTCGGTGTCGGTGGTATCGGTGGCGATGGGGCTGGTCACCGGCCTGTTCATCCTCGTGCTGGGCCCGGTCACCGCCGCTGCGCAATCCGCGGCGGCCGTGCTGTTCAGGTGAGCTGTCCGGCCTGGCGGCTGGTTCAGCACGACTCGCTGCCTTCGACCTCGGATCTCTGCATCGAACGGGCGGAGGCGGGTGAGCCGGCCGGGCTCGCGGTGCTCGCGCTTCACCAGACCAGGGGACGCGGCAGCCGCGGACGGTCCTGGAGCGAGGCGTCCGGCAACCTCGCCTTGTCGGTGCTGCTCCGCCCGGAACCGGGAGCGCTGTGGCCGTTCGTAGCGGCGCTGGCGTTCCACGACGCGCTGGCCGCAGGGAGCGCCGCCGCCGGTGACGCCATCCGGCTGAAATGGCCCAACGACGTGACACTCGGGGGACGCAAGCTCGGCGGCATCCTGATCGAGGCGAGTCCTGCCGCAGCAGGGGGACTCGGCTGGCTGGTGATCGGCTTCGGCGCGAACCTCGGCACGGCGCCAGCGCTTGCCGACCGGCAGGCCGCCTGCCTCGCCGAGCTCGGACCGGCGGTGGACCCGGCAACGATGGCCGGTCGCCTGCTGCAGAGCCTGAGCCTGCGCCTCGGGCAGCGGCACCGGCCGGCGCTGATCCGCGCCGAATGGCTGGCCCGCGCGCATCCGGCCGGAACAAAGCTTGCGGTGCGCGGCGCGGACGGGCAGACAACGGGGCTGTTCTCGTCGATCGCGGAAGACGGAAGCCTTCTGCTGGACGTCGCGGGCGAGATCCGCCGGATCAACACCGGGGAGGTGCTCGTCCTACCAAGCGGCACAAGCTGCCCTGTTCCCTAAGCAAGCGAGCATGACCGCCTCGATCATGCTCCAAGGAGCCTGAGCCGTGCTGCTGGTGGTCGATGCGGGCAATACCAATATCGTCTTTGGGGTGCATGACGGCAGCTCCTGGCGCGGCATCTGGCGGATCGGCACCGACATCAACCGCACCTCCGACGAGTACGCGGTGTGGCTGCTGGCGCTGCTGGGCCTGAGCGGGCTGGAGCGGGGGCAGATCGACCGCGCCGCCATCGCCACCGTGGTGCCTCCGGCGCTCTACCATCTGCGACGGCTGTGCCGGGACTGGTTCCGCCTGGAGCCGCTGCTTGCCGCCACCAACCTGGATTGGGGCTTCGAGATCAAGATGGACAGCCCGGCCGAGGTGGGCGTCGACCGGCTGCTCGACGGGCTGGCCGCGCACCAGAAATATGGCGGTCCGGTGCTGGTGGTCGATTTCGGCACGGCAACCACCTTCAACGTGATCGACGGCGAGGGCAACTACTGCGGCGGCGCGATCGCGCCGGGGATCAACCTGTCGGTGGAAGCCCTACACCAGGCGGCGGCACGGCTGCCGCGGGTGGGCGTCGGCCGGCCGCAGGCGGTGATCGGCCGCAACACCATCATCGCGATGCGCTCGGGCATCTTCTGGGGCTATATCGGTCTGGTCGAGGGCCTGGTCCAGCGGATCCGACAGGAATTCGCCGCCTCCCGGAGCGACGCGGCAGCGGTCGCCATGAAGGTGGTGGCGACCGGCGGCCTGGCGCCGCTGTTCTCCGAAGGCACCTCCGTGATCGAGCGGATCGATACCGAGCTGACGCTCGATGGGCTGCGGCTGTTGGCGTCTCGCAACCCCATACCGACATTGATCAACGACAGAACCTCTAACGATTGAAGGCGAACGATGGATGTGTTGAACGGCGATCTGGCCTTCCTGCCGCTGGGCGGGACGGGCGAGATCGGCATGAACCTGAACCTGTACCGGTGCGACGGCGCGTGGCTGGCGGTGGATTGCGGCATCGGCTTCTCCGGCAACGACATGCCGGAGGTCGAGATCCTGATGCCGGACCCGGCCTTCATCGCCGAGCAGCGCGACCAACTGGTGGGCCTGGTGATCACCCACGCGCATGAGGACCATATCGGCGCGGTGGCGCATCTCTGGTCGCGCCTCGGCTGCCCGGTCTATGCGACGCAGTTCGCCGCCGCCGTGCTGCGGCGCAAGCTCGGCGAGGCCGGGCTGCTTTCGCGCGTCGAGCTGCACGTGGTGGAGCAGGGAGCGAGCTTCGAGCTGGCGCCGTTCTCGTTGCAGTTCATCCCGGTGACCCACTCCGTGCCGGAGGCGCAGGCGCTGGTGCTGCGCACCCGCTACGGCACCGTGCTGCATACCGGCGACTGGAAGCTCGACCCGCATCCGCTGGTGGGGCCGCCCACCGACATGGATGCGTTCTCCGAGCTGGGCCGGGAGGGCGTGCTGGCGATGATCTGCGACAGCACCAACGCCATGGTGGAGGGCGAGGCCGGCTCCGAGAGCGACGTGCGCCGCAGCCTGACCAGCCTGGTCGCCGGCATCTCGGGCCGGGTCGCGGTGACCTGCTTCGCCAGCAACGTGGCGCGGATCGAGAGCATCGCCAAGGCGGCGGAGGCGGCCGGGCGATCGGTGGTGGTGGTCGGCCGCAGCCTGCGCAACCTCGAGGTGGCGGCACGCGATTGCGGCTATCTCGACGAGGTGCCGCTGTTCCTGTCCGAGCAGGACGCCATGCACGTGCCGGACGACCATCTGCTGATGATCATCACCGGCAGCCAGGGAGAGCCGCGCTCGGCATTGTCGCGCATCGCCGCCGACACCCACCCCAACATCTCGCTCGGGGAGGGCGACACGGTGGTGTATTCCTCGCGCATGATCCCCGGCAATGAACGGGCGATCATGTCGGTGCAGGACAGCCTGGTGCGCCGGGGGGTGCGGGTGCTCACCGATGCGGATCACATGGTGCATGTCTCCGGGCACGCCGCGCGCGACGATCTGCGCCGGCTCTATGGGCTGGTGCGGCCGCGCTATGCGGTGCCGGTGCATGGCGAGTGGCGCCACCTGACGGCGCATGCCGATCTTGCCCGCGCTGAGGGGGTGGAGCCGATCCTGCTGGAGGACGGCGACGTCTTGAGCCTGTCGGGCAATCGCGGCGAGGTGATCGACTCGGTGCCGGTCGGCAAGCTGGCGCTCGACGGCAACCGGCTGCTGCCGATGCAGGGAGGCGTGCTGTCCGCGCGTCGCAAGATGCTGGCGGGAGGGATCGTGCTGGGAAGCGTGGTGCTTGACGCAAGGGGGCAGCTGCTGGGGACGCCGCAGGTGAGCGCGCCCGGCCTGCTCGAGCCCGACGACGCGGAAACGCTGCGGGTGAGGGAGGTGTTCGCGCAGGGGCTTGCCGAACTGCCGCCTGCCACGCGGCTCGATGAGCAGGGTTTCCGGGAAGCGGCGAAGGCGGCGTTGCGCCGGGCGCTCGGGCGCAAGCTGCAGAAGCGGCCGGTGCTCGATATCCACCTGATCAGGGTGTGACGGATGGGCGCGTTCACCGGCGCGGTGTTGTTTGTGCTGATCTGGTGGACCGTGCTGTTCGCGGTGCTGCCGCTCGGCCAGCAGCCTGAGTCGGAGGCGGATCCGGTTTCGGGTTTCCGCGGCCTGCCAAAGGCGCCGCGGATCGGCCGGGTGATGGTGATCACCACCCTGGTGTCGGTGGTGGTCTGGATCAGCCTTGCGTTGCTGATCCGCAGCGACTGGCTGTCGTTCCGGCACGGGGTTTTGGCGTATCGCCCCGGATATTGATGCCGGCCACGGTTCGGTCGGGGATCAAGTCCGGTCGGCAGGTTGGTGACGTTTTCGCTAGCGCATGCCGGATATGCATTTGGCGCTGGTGATCGGCTTTGGGCCGTGACATCATTCACGGCAGAACAAGGATCTTGCCTCGTTCTGCCGTGTGACTGGCGTTTTCTCCCTAAACTTGGCCCACGCGCTGAACCAAGTGGCGTGGGCTTTTTCTTATGCGTTCGTGACGGGTTTGTCACCATGTGGTCGCTGTAATCACAGCATATATTTCTAATTTTTGAGCCCAATACTTGTGCACTGCGTCATTGTGCAGCGCATCATAAGTAGAGGATCGGGTGGTTGGCTGGCCGGTGGGGTGCACGCTTCCGGTGGACAACCGCTTGCTCTAGGGTCCGGGGCCGCTCACCCCGAGGTATCCGATGCGCCTGTCCCGCAGCTTCATGCCGACCCTGAAGCAAACTCCCGCAGAGGCGCAGATCGCATCGCACCGGCTGATGCTGCGGGCGGGCCTGATCCGGCAGACGGCGGCTGGGATCTATGCCTGGCTGCCGGCAGGATTGCGGGTGCTGCGCAACATCGAACGCATCGTGCGCGAGGAGCAGGACGCCGCGGGCGCCCAGGAGCTGTTGATGCCGACGCTGCAGCCGGCGGATCTGTGGCGCCGGTCGGGCCGGTATGACGCGTACGGTCCGGAGATGCTGCGTCTGCGCGACCGCCATGAGCGTGACCTGCTCTACGGCCCGACCAACGAGGAGATGATCACCGACATCTTCGGGGGGGTGGCGAAATCCTACAAGGCGCTGCCGCAGATGCTTTATCACGTCCAGTGGAAGTTCCGCGACGAGGTGCGGCCGCGGTTCGGCGTGATGCGCGGCCGCGAGTTCCTGATGAAGGACGGCTACAGCTTCGATCTGAACTACGAAGAAGCGGTGCAGAGCTACCGGCGCATGATGCTGGCCTATATGCGCACCTTCCAACGGCTCGGCGTCAAGGCGATCCCGATGGCGGCCGACACCGGGCCAATCGGCGGCGATCTCAGCCACGAGTTCATTATGCTGGCGCCCACCGGGGAAAGCGGCGTGTTCTATGATTCCGAGTTTGAGCAGTTCGACTGGGTGAACTCGGAGTTCGATGCGAGCCGGCCCGCCGACCTCGACCGGTTCTTTGACCTCGTGACGACGATGTACGCGGCCACCGACGAGAAGCACGACGAGGCGGCCTGGCTGCGCGTGCCGGAAGCGCGGCGTCGCGCCGGCAGGGGCATCGAGGTCGGCCAGATCTTCTACTTCGGAACCAAGTACACCGAGGCGATGGGGATCACGGTGGCGGGCCCGGACGGCGAGCCGGTGCATCCCGAGATGGGCAGCTACGGCATCGGCATCTCGCGGCTGACGGGCGCGATCATCGAGTCGCTCGGCGACGAGGCCGGCATCGTCTGGCCGGTGGCGGTGGCGCCGTTCCGGGCCGCCATCCTCAACCTCAAGACCGGCGATGCCGGCTGCGACGCGATCTGCGAGCGGCTGTACGGGTCGGCACCCGGCGACCTGCTGCTGGACGACCGCGACGAGCGGGCGGGTGCGAAGTTCGCGGACGCGGACCTGATGGGCCATCCGTTCCAGCTCATCGTCGGTCCGCGCGGCGCGGCCCTGGGCCAGGTCGAGCTCAAGCGGCGGGCGACCGGCGAGCGGCGGGAGATCGCGGTGGATGAGGCGCTGTTGTTGATCCGGAACATTCGCTGAGATCGGGGACCGGGAATGTTCGGCGCGTTTGAACGAGCCGTGGCCGGACGCTACCTGCGTGCCCGGCGCGGCGAGCGGTTCGTTTCGGTGATCGCGATCTTCTCGCTGATCGGCATCGCGCTTGGGGTCGCGACGCTGATCATCGTGATGTCGGTGATGAACGGCTTCAAGGCGGACCTGATGGGCCGCATCCTCGGGCTGAACGGCGATCTCAGCATCTACGGCGAGGGTGCGCCGATCACCGACTACCCGGCGATCGCCCGGCGTGTCGCAGCGGTCCCGGGGGTTGCCTCGGCGGCTCCGATGGTCGAGGGGCAGGTGCTGCTCAGCGCCGGGAGCTACAGCGCAGGCGGCCTGATCCGCGGCCTTTCGGCGGGCGACCTGCAGGCGCTGCGCGAGATCAGCGGCAATATCCGCGCCGGCAGCCTGGCAGACTTCAAGGGAGACGACGCCATCGTCATCGGCGCGACGCTGGCGATGCGCGCCAACCTGGGCATCGGCTCGCGCCTGACGCTGGTCTCGCCGAACGGTGCTGCCACCGCGTTCGGCACGGTGCCGCGCGTGCGCGCCTACCGGGTGGTGGCGATCTTCGATGCGGGCGTGAACGACTACAACGCGTCGTACGCTTTTCTGCCGATCGGGGCGGCGCAGATCTTCTTCCAGATGCCGGGCGCGGTTTCGCTGATCCAGGTGATGACGCGCGATCCGGATGCGGTGCAGCCGGTGACCCGCCGCATCCGCGCGGCACTGCCGGATGCGCCGCTTCGCGTGCTGGACTGGACCCAGAGCAACAACGCCTTCTTCGGCGCCGTCCAGGTCGAGCAGAACGTGATGTTCCTGATCCTGACGCTGATCATCCTGGTCGCCGCCTTCAACGTGGTGTCGTCGCTGATCATGATGGTCAAGGACAAGACCCGCGACATCGCGGTGCTGCGGACCATCGGCGCCGGCCGCGGCGCGATCATGCGCATCTTCCTGATGTGCGGCGCCTCGGTGGGCGTGACCGGCACGCTGGCCGGCACGCTGCTGGGGATCGTGTTCTGCCTCAACATCGAGACCATCCGGCAATGGCTGCAGCGCCTCACCGGCACCAACCTGTTCAACCCGGAGGTGTACTACCTGGAGCACCTGCCGGCGAAGCTGCAATGGTCGGAGGTGATCCAGGTGATCTTCATGGCGCTGGCGCTTTCGTTGCTGGCGACCTTGTACCCTTCCTGGCGGGCGGCGCGGACCGATCCGGTGGAGGCGCTGCGGCATGAGTGAGCCGCCGCTCGCGCTGCGTGGCGTGACGCACGGCTACCAGAGCGGCGAGGCAAGGCTCGAGGTGCTCCGGGGAGTGGAGCTCCGCCTGCAGGCCGGCGAGGTGGTGGCGCTGATGGCGCCCTCGGGCGCCGGCAAGTCGACGCTGCTGCACCTGGCGGGCCTGCTCGAGCGGCCGCAGGGCGGCGCCGTGCTGATCGACGGGCGCGATGCCGGCCGGTTGTCGGATCCGGAACGCACGGCCATCCGCCGCGGCGCGATCGGGTTTGTCTACCAGTTCCACCACCTGCTGGCGGAGTTCACCGCCCGGGAGAACGTGGTGCTGCCGCAGATGATCGGCGGGGTGTCGCGCCGGGTCGCCGCGTCGCGCGCCGAGGCGCTGCTCGGCGGCTTCGGCCTGTCGCACCGGCT
>CAXUNX010000085.1:0-10381 GCA_964252545.1 uncultured Acetobacteraceae bacterium
CGCCCGAGCCGCTCTGCGGGCCGCCGGACGTGCTCGACCGCACCCTGCCGGACCCTGCGCGCCACCTGGCCTACCAGGCCGGGCTTGCGCGCTACCAGGCCTTGTACCGGGCGCTCAGATCCGAGTTCCGCCGCGACCTCCCGGCGGCTTGAGGCCGATGCCGGCAATACCGCCGGGGCGGCGGGAACAGTCGCCTGCCCGGGCGGTTCAAACTCCGTCAGCAGCCGGAGCGCTCCATGTCCGACCCGTCAGGCCCGAAGCCCAGCATTCCCTATTGGCATCTCTGGACGGATGAGGAGGGCGTCAGCCACCAGGCCCAGTGCCACCTGACCGAGTTCGAGTTGAAGGGCGTCGGCAGCGCGGCACCGCAATGGAACAACCGCCATGCGCGCAGCGAGGCCACCGTGGTGGTGACGGTGCAGCCGGTCGGCTGGGTCGGCACCTGGCACGAGAACCCGGCGCCGCAATGGATCGTCGTGCTGTCCGGCCGCTGGTGGATCGAGAGCATGGACGGCAGCCGCATCGAGCAGGGGCCGGGCGAGTTCTCGCTGGGCGAGGACCAGAACTGCAAGGAGGCGGACGGCAAGAAGGGTCATCGCTCCGGCACGGTGGGCGACGAGCCCGCGGTGCTGATGACGGTGCAGTTGCACGTCGATCCGGTTCGCGCCGCCTGCCACCAGACCTAAAGGCTTCCAGGGGCAGGGCCCCTGTGCTTCGGATCACGGGATATCCCATGTCTGTTGTTGACCGTTTCAAGCTTTCGCTGCCGATCGTGCAGGCACCGATGGCCGGGGTGTCGACGCCCATGCTGGCCGCGGCGGTCTCGAACGCAGGCGGGCTAGGCTCCCTCGGGCTGGGTGCCACCGACGCGGCAGGCGCCCGGGCGATGATCTCGGCATTGCGGGAACACACCGACCGGGCGTTCAACGTCAACCTGTTCGTCCACGCCAACGCTCGGAGCGACCAGATCCGCGAGGCCGCCTGGCTGCAGGCGCTCGCCCCCTTGTTCAGGAGCTTCGGGGCCGAACCGCCTGCGGCGCTCCGGACCATCTACAAGAGCTTCCTCGACGACGACGAGATGTTCGCAGCGCTGCTTGAGCTGGCACCCCCGGTGGTGAGCTTCCATTTCGGACTACCGGGCGCCGAGCGTATCGGTGCCCTGAAGGCGGCTGGCTGCGTGCTTGTTTCGAGCGCCACCAAGCTGGCCGAAGCCGAGGCCGCGAACAAGGCCGGCATCGACGTGGTGGTTGCGCAAGGCTACGAGGCGGGCGGCCACCGGGGCGCGTTCGATCCCGAAGCGGTCGATGATTGCCTGGGCACGATGGCGCTCACGCGACTGCTGGTGGTCAGATCCGGCCTTCCGGTGATCGCCGCCGGTGGCATCATGGACGGGCAAGGGATCAGTGCGGCACTCGCGCTGGGTGCCACCGCCGCCCAGCTCGGCACCGCTTTCGTTGCGTGTCCGGAGAGCGCTGCCGACCAGGCCTACCGCGAGGCGCTGTCCGGGCCTGGCGCGCAACACACGGTGATGACCCGGTCGATCTCGGGCAGGGCTGCGCGCTGCATCCAGAACCGATTCACCGAATGGGCCGCGCGAGCCGGTCTGGCGGCGCCCGATTATCCGATTGCCTATGATGCCGGCAAGGCGCTCAACGCAGCCGCCAAGGCTGTCGGCGAAACCGGATACGGGGCACAATGGGCCGGCCAGGCGGCCATCCTGGCCCGGCCGGTTCCCGCTGCAAGATTGATGGCAATGCTTGCCGCCGAGATGCACCGCTAGCGCCATCATCCGAGCTTCACCTCAAATCGGAGGCCCCACGATGGACGGCTTCGAGATCCACGATCCGCGCTTTGCCGCCTACGTGCTGCCAAACGCGCCGCTGATCAAGCTGGCGGAAGGATTCGGGTGGCTCGAAGGTCCGGTGTGGTTTGCCGACCAGAACAGCCTGCTGTTCAGCGACCTGCCCGGCGACCGGATCATGCGCTGGAGCGAAAGCGGCGGCGTTTCCACCTTCCGCCAGCCATCCGGCTTCGCCAACGGCCACACGCGCGACCGCCAGGGCAGGCTGCTGGGCTGCTCGCACCGCAACCGCTGCATCACCCGAACCGAATGGGACGGCACGATCACCGTGCTGGCAGAGCGCTACCAGGGCGGCCGGCTGAACGCGCCCAACGACATCGTCTGCCGCTCGGACGGCACCATCTGGTTCAGCGACCCGCTCTACGGAATCAACACCGATTATGAAGGCGGCAAGCAGAGTTCGGAGTTGAGGCCTGCGCTGTACCGTTTCGATCCACGCGACGGCACGCTGCGGATCATGGCCGACGATTTCGAGGGCCCCAACGGGCTTTGCTTCTCGCCGGACGAGCGGCTGCTCTATGTCGCGGAAACCGGCAAGCAGTTCGATCCGCAGGCGGCGCGATGCATACGCGTGTTCGACGTGCTGGACGCAGGAACACGGCTGTCGGCCGGCCGGTTCTTCCATGCGGTATCGCCGGGCTACGCCGACGGCTTCCGCTGCGACGAGCTCGGCAACCTTTGGTGCAGTGCTGCCGACGGCGTGCATTGCATCGCACCCGACGGCGAGCGGCTCGGCCGGATCAAGGTGCCGTTCACGGTGGCCAATCTCGCCTTCGGAGGTCGCAACCACGCCCAGCTGTTCATCTGCGCTTCGCACACGCTCTATGCCATCTATACAAACGTGCGCGGCGCGCAGCGTCCGTAACGTCATAATAACGGTAAGACGTTCGAGCGCTGTTCACTTCAGAACACTTGCGCTCTCACTACAGATATGGTTTTATACTGACACCTGAACGAGCGTGTTCGCCGGGCGGGGCCTTAACATCATAATCTTGTAAAAGCATTAACCGCCATGAAGCAGGTTGGTTGTTCGGTCGCGCCTTGGCTGGCATCCGTGGCGTCCTGCTCGTGCTGCCTGGCCCTATTGATATGGCCGGCATTGCTTAACGGCTATCCGTTGGTGTTCGCGGATACTGGAACCTACCTTTCCCAGGCCATCAAGCATTATATCGGCTGGGATCGTCCAGCGGTTTATAGTGTATTTCTATTGTTGACGCACTGGAAGATCACCACCTGGTCTTCGGTGCTCATCCAGGCCGGGCTTGTTGTCTATGTTCTCGACGCGGTGCGTCGTGGTTTCGTGCCGAAGCTGCCCAGGGGTTTCCTGCTGCCCATCGTCGGCCTGCTTTGTGTCGCAACACCGCTGCCCTGGTTCGCCAGCCAGCTCATGCCCGACGTGTTCACCTCCATGCTGGTTGTCGTGCTGGCGCTCCTGCTGGTTCGCCCCGACACCATCGGAACGGTTGAGAACCGGATGCTCATCCTGTTCGCCGCCTGGATGATTGGCGCCCACCTGTCCAATGTTTGGATCACCCTCCTGCTCCTGGTGGCGCTGATACCGACCCGGCGCCTGCTCGGAGCGACGTCGCCGTTCGACTGGCGCGCCGCTGGCAGCGTCCTTGCACCGGCGGCACTCGCCATGCTGGTGCTCTGCACGGTCAATCTGTACGCCTTTAAGAGGTTCACGCTGTCGCCGTTCGGCAACGTCTTCCTGCTTGCCCGGCTGGTCTATGACGGCCCGGCAGAGATGACGCTGGAAAAGGATTGTGCAAACACCAAGTGGCGCTTGTGCAGTTACCTTCCGGTGCTGCCGCCGCACGCCGCCACCTTCCCGAGCTCCGATCATTTCCTTTGGCGCTTGGATGGCCCGGTGGCCCGCCTAGGCGGCGCGAAGCTGGTCTCCGCGGAGGCCAAGCAGATCATCTTCAGAACGGTCCAGGAACATCCAGGGCTCGTCCTGAAAACAGCGTTTGGCAATCTCCAGCGTCAGCTGTTGCGTTTCCGGTCCGGAGACGGACTCAACGCGTGGCCGCGTCAGGTCGGGCCGATCCTGCATCAAAGCTTTCCGGCTTTGGAAATACGCCTGTTCCAGGACTCCCGGCAAAGCCGAGGCGAGCTGACGGTGCCGGTCTGGCTTTGCGCGCTGCACCGCGCAGCGTTCTGGCTTGGGCTTGCATTCACCGCCATATGCCTGGTGGTGGCGGTTCGCAGGCATCATCCCGTGGCGCTGCTTTGCGCCGCGGTGCTGCTTTGCTTGTTCTGCAACGCCGCCGTCACCGGCATCCTGAGCGGGCCGCACGATCGTTACCAGAACCGGGTCATCTGGCTCGCCTTGCTGACGCCGCTGCTGTTCGGGCAGACAATCTGGGCGGTCGCACGGGAGTCGATAGCGGTCATGGGGGCGGTCATCGGGGCTGCCATGGCGGCGGCGCCCTGGACCGGGTTTCCCGAGGCCGCGCTCAGGGCAGCCACGCCTGCCGGAAATCGGCGCGAGGATGAGCCCCCGGAGGCGCTTGCCGAAGCCGCCCAGGCGAGGATGGCCGCCTCCGCTTCCCCCCTGGTCCCGCTCAACCTCGCAGGGAGTTCCGGCGCCGCGATCCTGTCGGCGGCCACGGTGCCAGCGCCCCTGCAGGCCTGAAACGCACGGGCCTGAAATGCACCGGGCCTGAGACGCCCTGGGCCTCAGACGCACGGGACCTGAACCCCGGATGCGACTTCCGAGCCGGCGCCGAACCAGACCGGCGCGTGCCGTTTTTGCCGGAAGCGTGCGCCCTGGCATGCCCCCTGGAATGCGGGGTTCTGAACACTTCGGAGTTGTCACGGCGGTTGCCGCTGCGCATGCTGTGTGGTGCGTCTCCCGAAAGACCCCATGCCGCGCCTCGAGCATCCGCCTTCAGGCCCTGCGCGCAGCCTCGCAAGCCTCCTGTTCTGCGTGGCGCTTTCGGGCTGCGGCGGATTGCAATGCGCCCCCTATGCGCGGTCAGTCAGCGGGCTGCCGCTTTCCGGGCCGGCAGCCGACTGGTGGCAGGAATCCGCCGGCCGGTTCGTCCGTTCGCGGGCGCCGGAGCCGGGCGCGGTTCTGGTGCTGCAAAGGAGCCGTCGGCTGCCCTATGGCCATGTCTCCGTGGTCCGGCGCGTGCTCGGCTCCCGCGAGATCCTGGTGACCCAAGCCAACTGGGAGCCGAACCGGATCGACCGGGCTTCGCCCGTTCTCGATGTGTCGGCCCGGAACGATTGGAGCCTGGTGCGCGTCTGGTGGCGCCCGGCGCGGCAGCTTGGAAGCGGCCGCTACATGGCCGATGGCTTCATCCTGCCGCAGCCCGCGGCATCGCTGCCGTGGAGCCGCGCCAGGACGGCCCGGTCAAACGCTGCATGGTGAGCGGGCAAAAGCCGGTCTATGCAAAACCGGGCGGCATGCCCATTCTGGCCGGCATGATGCTGCACCCGTCGTTCAGTCCGCGGTGGCCCTGATGCCGGCGATGCCCCGTGACCTGCTGCTGGCGATCGATGTCGGGACCGGAAGCGTCCGCGCCGCCCTGCTGACGCCGGCCGGCGACACGCTGGCGTTTGCCGCCGAGGAGCACGAGCAGATCGTGCCGCAGTTCGGCTGGTCCGAACAGCGGCCGCTGGATTGGTGGCATGGCGCCGTGGCGGTGATCCGGCGCGTGCTGGACAGCGTGGCCGGAGCCGCCGCCCGGATCGCCGGGATCGCCGCCTGCGGGCAGATGCACGTGACCGTGCTGATCGATGCGGACGGCCAGCCGACGCTCGATGCGGTGCCGCTGTGGAACGACAAGCGCAACCGCGCCGAGCTCGACCGCTTCAGCCGGGAACAGCCCTGGCGCGACCTGCTGCCGCTGGCGGGCAATCCGCCGTCGGTCGCCTGGTGGGGGTTCAAGCTGCAATGGCTGCAGGCGCACCGGTCGGCCGCCTATGCGCGAACTGCCGCTGTGCTGAGCTCGAAGGACTGGATCAACTTCAAGCTGACCGGTGCCATGGCGATCGACGCGCCGGAAGCCTCCTGCACCTATCTGTTCGACGTCGCCTCGGGGCAGTGGAGCGAGGCGCTTTGCGCAAGGCTGGGGATCGACCGCCGGCTGCTGCCGCCGATCCGCGAGCCCGATGCGGTGCTGGGCGGCGTCTCGGAGCAGGCGGCGGCGGAAACCGGGCTGCCGGCCGGGATCCCGGTGGTGGTGGGCATCAGCGACTATCCGGCCGCGCTGCTGGGATCCGGAGTGATCACCCCCGGGCTTGCCTCCGACGTCACCGGCACCTCCACCCTGCTGACGCTCTGCACGGAGGCGCCGGTGCTCGATCCGGTGATCACCAACGTGCGTGGCGCGCTGCCGAACTGGTCGGCCTTCACCATCCTCGATGCCGGCGGCGACGCCATGCGCTGGGCGAGGCGGGCCTTTCACGAGAAGGGCACCGCCTACGAGCGCATCGTCACCCTGGCGGCCTCGGCGCCGCCCGGAGCCGGCATGCTGCTGTTCCTGCCCTACCTGAACGGCGAGCGGCTCGGCGACTGCACGAACGCGCGTGCCCAGTTCATCGGACTTACCAGCGCGCACGGCACTGCGCACCTGCATCGCGCGGTGATGGAGGGCGTGGCCTTCGCCGCCGCGCGCAATCTCCGGGTGATGGAGGCGGCAGGCAACCGGCTGGATCGGTTGATCGCAGCGGGCGGGGGGGCGAAGACGCGGCTGTGGCTGGAGATCAAGGCCAGCCTGTATGGCTGCCCGATCCTGACCACGGCGGCGGACGAAAGCGGCGTTTTGGGATGCGCCATGCTAGCCGGCAGCGGCATCGGGCTCTATCCCGATCTGCGCAGCGCCGCCGAGCGCCTGGTGCGGTTCACCGGCGAGATCGCGCCGAACCCGGCCTGGGCCGACACCTATGCGCATCTCGCGCCGCTGTTCGACCACGCCTATGAGCAGAGCCGGATCTACTGGACCATGATCGAGGCGGCGGAGGCCGCAACAGGGGGCGCGCTGCAGCAGCCCTCCGGCTGATCGTTCCGGCCCGAGCAGGGTTCGAGCCAGGCCTGGGCTGGAGCGGGACCTAGGGCTAGAGTCCGGACCGGGCTCCGGTGGTGTTCAGGTAGACGGCGTACACCGACGTGCTCGCGGCCATGAACAGCCGGTGGCCCTTGCTGCCGCCGAAGCACAGGTTGGCGCATGCCTCCGGCAGGTGCACCTTGCCGATCAGGTCGCCGTCCGGCGCGTAGCAGCGGACGCCGTCCTCGCCGGGATCGGCCCAGCCCATGCTGCACCAGACGTTGCCCTCCGCATCGACCCGCAGGCCGTCGGTGAAGCCGGGCGCGAAATCCTCGGCGAACACCCGTCCGCCATGCAGCGCGTCGTTGCGCACGTCGAACACCCGGATATGCGAGGGGCCGCCATGGGTGATCCCGCTATCGACGACATACAGGCGCTGCTCGTCCGGCGACAGCGCCAGCCCGTTGGGGCGGACGAAATCATCGGCGACCACCGCGGCTTTGCCGGTCGAGGGGTCCAGCCGGTAGACGTGACGCCCGAGCTCCGCCTCCGCCGAATGGCCCTCATAGGGGCCGTCGATGCCGTAGCCCGGATCGGTGAACCAGATCGCGCCGTCCGAGGCCACGATGACGTCGTTGGGAGCGTTCAGGCGCTTGCCGTCGTGGCGGTCCAGCAGCACGGTGACGGCGCCGCCATGTTCGGTGCGGGTGACCCGGCGGGTATCGTGCTCGCAGGTGACCAGCCGCCCCTGCCGGTCGCGGGTGTTGCCGTTGGCGTGGTTGCTGTGCGCGCGGAACACGCTGATGTGGCCGTCATCCTCCAGCCAGCGCATGATCCGGTTGTTCGGGATGTCGCTCCAGAGCAGGAAGCGGCCGTCGGCGAAATACACCGGACCTTCCGCCCAACGGAACCCGGTGGCGATCCGCTCGATCGCGGCGTTCCCCTGCCTGGCCGTAAAGCGCGGGTCGAGCGCCTCGATCGCCGGGCTCGGATAGCGCGTGCCGGGAAGGTCGCCGAGCGGCAGCGGGTTGTGCCGGCCGAACGGGTGCTCGCTGCCGTGATGGGGTGCCCAGCTCATGGTGTTCTCCTTTGGGTGCTCTGCCCGGGGCCGGTCGCGTCGTCGGTTCCGGACGGCTCACTGCGCCCCGGCTTGTTGCGCCCCGGCTTATTGCGCCCCTGCTTATTGCGCCAGGTAGCCTCCGTCGACGGGCAGCACGACGCCGGTGATGAACGAGGCCGCATCCGAGGCCAGGAACAAGATGGCCTGCGCCACCTCGTCGGGACTGCCGATCCGGCCGATCGGGTGCATCGCCGTGACACCGGCGATGTACTGGTTCGAGAGCTTCTTGACCGCCTCGGTGGCGATGGTGCCCGGAGCCACCGCGTTGACCCGGACGCCGCGGCCGGCCAGCTCCACCGCCAGGTGCTTGGTCAGGCCGGAGGCCACGAATTTCGCCGGCCCGTAGACGGCCTGGCTTTTCTGTCCCGCCTCGCCGGAGATCGAGGACAGGCAGACGATGGAGCCGCCTCCCGACCGGAGCATCGCCTCCACCGCGAACTTGCATGTCAGGAACATGCCGCGGCCGTCGACCGCCATGACGTGATCGAAATCCTCGGCGGTGGCGGTGAGCAGATCCAGTTCGGGAATGATCCCGGCATTGGCGACAAGGACGTCGAGCCGGCCGAACGCACCCACCGACTCCGCGACCATCGCCCGGGCGTCGTCGACCTTGGAGACGTCGCCCACGACGCTGCGGACCGGAAGGCCGGAGCCGGCGATAAGCCCGCGCAGCTCCTCCAGCCCGGCCGCATCGACATCGTTGATCACCAGGCTGGCGCCTTCCGCGGCGAACAACAGCGCCGTTGCGCGCCCGATCCCGTTCGAGGCGCCGGTGACCAGGACGGCCTTGCCTTTCATGCGTCCGAGGCCTGGCGGAACCTTGTCCATCTTCCGATCTCCTATTGGGGTTTATGCGCCGCGCCGCTTCTGGTTGAGGCTGTCGATCAGCACGGCGCCGAAGATCACCGCGCCCTGGATGAACTGGACCCAGAAGGGTTGCACGTTCTTCAGCGTCAATCCGTTGTTGATCAGCCCGATGATCAGCACGCCGAGCAGCGTTCCGAGCACGCTGCCCTTGCCGCCGAACAGCGACGCGCCGCCGATCACCACAGCGGCGATCGCATTCAGCTCGAGTCCTACCGCTGCGATCGGCTGCGCGCTGTCGAGCCGTCCCGCCAGGATGACGCCGCCCAGGCCGGCCAACGCGCCGCTGACGACATAGACGATCACCAGAGTGCGGTTTACCGGGATGCCAGCGAGGCGCGCCGCGTCCCGGTTGCCGCCGACCGCATACACCTCCGCGCCGAACACCGTGCGCGCCAGCACCAGCCCGGCCACCAGGAACACCAGCAGGGTGAGGAGGGCCGCCACCGGGAACGGCCCGATATTGCCGCCGCCGATATTGTCGAACGCGTCCGGAAAGGAGAACACGGTGTTGCCGTTGGTGACGATGAAGGCGAGGCCACGCGCCATCGCCAGCACCGCGAGGCTCACGATGAACGGGCTCATGTTCAGCACGGTCACCGCGAACGCGATGAACCCGCCGGACAGCGCGCCGATCCCGATCCCCACCAGCACCGCGAGCGGGACGGGGATCGATGCCTTCAGCGCAAGCCCCGCCATCACGCCGGTGAACGCCACCACCGAGCCGACCGAAAGGTCGATGCCGCCCGTCACGATCACGAAGGTCTCGCCCACCGCGACGATCCCGATCAGCGAGCTTGCCAGCAGGATCGAAAGCAGGTTGGCGGAGGTGAGAAAGGCCGGCGTGGTGATCGCCAGGTAGAGCGAGATGCCGACGAAGCCCACGACGATGGTCAGCTCGTTGATGGCCCGGGTGAGCGAGGCGAGCCCGGAGCGGCGATGATCGGGAGGCGGCGTCTGAGCGGGAGCCATCACAAGCCTTCTCGTGTGAAACGTCGGTCAGCCCAGCGCCGCCAGCTGCATGATCCGCTCCTGGCTGAACTCGGCGCGCGGCACCATGCCGGCCGCGCGTCCCGACCGCATGACCAGGATCCGGTCGCTGACCCCGAGCAGCTCGATCATGTCCGACGAGACCACCAGCACGGCCGCACCCTGTTCGGCCAGGCCGTTGATCAGCCGGTAGACCTCGACCTTCGCACCGACATCGATGCCGCGCGTCGGCTCGTCGAGCAGGATGATTCGCGGGCGCGTCGTCAGCGCCCGGGCGAGCACGACCTTCTGCTGGTTGCCGCCCGAGAGCGAGCGCACCGGCTGGCGGATGTTCGGCGTGCGGATACGCAGTTCCTGCACGGCGCCGTCCGCCAGCCGGTCGATGCGCCCCTGCGCCAGGATGGCACGAAGCCACGCCACCCGGCCGAGCGTGGACAACGCGACGTTGCTGCGGATCGAGAACGGCATCACCAGCCCTTCTCCCTTGCGATCCTCGGGAACAAGCGCCACGCCGGCGCCGATGGCGTCGCGCACGGTGCGGATCCGCAC
>CAXUNX010000085.1:10391-13451 GCA_964252545.1 uncultured Acetobacteraceae bacterium
GCGCCCCGGGGCACCCCGCCCCCCGCGGGGGGGTTGGGGGCGGCGCGGGGGGGGCCTCCGCACCGTGCGCGACTGCACGCGTATGCGCCCGGCGGTGGCGGGAAGCGCGCCGTAGATCGTCTTGAGAACCTCGGTGCGGCCGGCGCCGACCAGGCCGCCGAGGCCCAGCACCTCGCCGGCCCGGATCTCGAACGAGACGTCGCGGAAGCGTGCGGCGCAGCCCAGCCCTTCCACGCTCAGCAGAACCTCGCCCGGCTCGGCACGGCGTTCCGGAAACAGCGCCTCGATCGGCCGGTTGACCATCGCCTGGATCAGCGACGCCTCGCTCCATTCGGCGGCCGGACGCGTCTCGACGGCAGCACCGTCCCGCAGCACCGTGACGCGGTCGCAGATCTCGAACACCTCCTCGAGATGGTGGCTGATGAAGACGAGCCCGACGCCGGCCTTGCGCAGCGCCGCGATCGTGCCGAACAGGATCCGCTGCTCCGCCGCGGTGAGCGTGGCGGTGGGCTCGTCCATGACGATCACCCTCGCCTCGCGCGAAAGCGCCCGGGCGATCTCGACGAGCTGCTGCTGGGCGATGCCAAGATCGCGGACCCGGGTTTGCGGCGCGACAGACAGGCCGACGCGCAGCAGCAGCCGCGTCGCCTCCCGGTTGAGCAGCGTGCGGCGCACGCTGCCGATCGACGTGCGAGGCAGATGGCCGAGAAAGATGTTCTCGGCCACCGAGCGGTCCGGAACCAGGCTCAGCTCCTGGTGGATGACGATGATTCCCGCGTCCAGCGAGTCGCGCGGGTGGCGCGGCGCGAAAGGCTTGCCGTCCAGATGCAGCGTGCCCGCATCCGCGGGATACACGCCCGCTAGGATCTTCATCAGTGTGGACTTGCCAGCGCCGTTTTCGCCCACGATGCCGAGCACCTCGCCGCGATCAAGGACGATGCTGACGTCGGAGAGCGCCTTGACGCCGGGGAAGCCCTTGGAGATGGACTGCATCTCGAGCAGACGCGCCATGCCCTAGGGCTCCGGGTTCACTGGCTGACCTGATCGCCCCACAGGCCGTAGGCCTTGGCCGCCGGGCTGTCGATGGTCTGCTTGGTCAGAAGCATGTGCGGCCAGTATTGGTGCGCCGGAATTTTCGACTTGTCTCCGTGCAGATAAAGCTCCACGTACGCCACCGCCTGCTTCGCCATGGTCAGCGGGTTTTGCGAAAGCGTTGCATCCATCTGGCCCTTTCGTATCGCGCTCAGCGCTTGTTCGGTGCCGTCGATGCCGATGATGATGATGTGCTTGGCGTGGCCGATCGGCTCGAAGCGGTCGGCCTGGCGTATCGCGCGCAGCGCGCCGACCGCGTTGTCGTCGTTGCCGTTGAAGATCGCGTCGATGTCGCTGTGCGCGGCGAGCAGCTGGGTGGTGATGTTGAAAGCCTTGTCGGCGTCGAAATCAGCCGCCTGCCTGGCGACCAGCTTGAGATCCGGGTTGTTCTTCTGCAGCGCTTCGAATTCGGTTGCGAACCCTTTCTCCCGCTCGTCGCCGGCGGTGGTTCCGAGCAATCCCTCCAGATCAACGACATGGCCCTTGACCGAGCCGTAGCGCTTCTTGAGTTGCGCCACGATGAAGTCGGCGCCCTCCTTGCCGAGCGCCTCGTTGTCGGTTTCCAGGAAGTTCACCTGGCAGCTTCCGCACGCGGCGCCACGATCCAGCGTGAACACCGGAATGCCCTTCTTGTTGGCCTCGTGCACCACCGGCACGATGGAGTTGGCGTTGATGGGGTTGAGGATCAGCGCCGAGACGTGCTGGTTGATCAGGTCGGTCACCTGGTTGGTCTGCGTGTTGGCGTCGCCGTTGGCGCTGGTGTTGATCAGCACGAGATCCGGATGCTGGGCGATCCCTTCCTGAACTCCCTTGGTCATGCCCTGGAAGAACGGATTTGCCAGCGTCGCGACGCTGAGGCCGACCTGGTACTCCGCGGCACCCGCCGGATGCGCCGCCGACGCCAATGCCGCGGCGCAAGCCACGCCGAGAAGGCGGAACCGAAAATCCCTCATGACAATTTCCCCGAGTGCACCATGGCTGTTCGCGAGCGTCGGCGGAGCGGCATGGATCTGCTGCTTTGGGATCCAGACGCACCGCACTCCCCCGCTTCCGGTCTGCGCCGGACTCACATCATCCATGAACTCTAGTCGCTTCGCTCGCGGGCGCAAGCCGAGAGCTCCCGGCCGAGGCTCGAAGCCGCCGCCGAAACAGGCGGCCCGGCGCGCGCGGCCACCCTCGCCCTGCTCGCCGATCCTCGGTTGCGGCAGCAGGGCGCAGGGTCCGGTGGAGGCGTCCGGTGGAGGCGTCCGGTGGAGGCGTCCGGTGGAGGCGGCCGCGCGATGCTGGCGGGTTCTCTGGAGCCTGCTATAAGTCCGGCGGGAACCTCGCCCGGCAGGTCCGGCAGGCCGCCGGCGGCGTTGCAGACCGCTGGCGGAGTTCGTGATAAGGCGGTGTTGATGTGTGTTTGTCGAGCTGACCGGATTGCCTTGGCCACCAAGCGCGGGCCGGGCGCCACCGCGCGCTGATCCCGGTTGCGCGGCGTCACGGTTCAGATCAAGCTCCCTCCCGAGGATCATTCCTGCCCGTGCCGAACCCAGCCGCGCCCACTCCGTCCACTCCCGGCTCGAGCCGCCGCCTCGCCGACTTCCCGACCTTGGCGGATGCGCTCGATTATGCGGCGATCGGTGCGAGCGGCCTCAATCTTTATTCCGGCCGGGGCGTGCTGCAGGAGGCGCTGCTCTACCGCGAGTTGCGCCAACAGGCGCTCGATCACGCACGCCGCCTGGTGGCGCTGGGGCTGCGACCCGGCGACCGGGTGGCGATGATCGCCGAAAGCGACGCGGACTTCATCCGGATCTTCTGCGCCTGCCAGTATGCCGGCCTGGTTCCAGCGCCGCTGCCGCTGCCTGCGGCGTTTGCCGGCCGTGAGGGCTACGTCGCGAGCCTCCGGCGGATGATCAAGAGCGCCGGTGCGGCCGCAGCCTTCGGGCCGGAGATGCTGGTGGCGTGGCTGCGCGAGGCCACCGA
>CAXUNX010000086.1:0-13182 GCA_964252545.1 uncultured Acetobacteraceae bacterium
GCCGCTGGTCGTCCAGCGGCGCGCCTGGCGGACGCACCCCCGGCACCACCAGCACCGGCCGCTCTCCGAGCGCGTCGCGCAGCAGGGCGATCTCCTGCGGCGAGCAGACCAGCCCGTCCGCTCCGGCGGCGATCGCCAGACGGCCGAGACGCAGCACCTGCTGGCGCGTGCCGCCGGCGACGCCGGTCTGGTGCAGCATGGCGGCGTCGAGGCTGGTCAGCACGGTCACCGCCAGCAGCAGCGGACGTGCCGCCTGTATCGGTGGCGCTTCGCACGCGGCGCGCGCGGCTGCGATCATCGCCTCGCCGCCTTGCGCATGGATCGTCAGCATCTCGGGGGCCACCGGCGCCAGGGCGTGGATCGCCCCGGCCACGGTGTTCGGGATGTCGTGCAGCTTGAGGTCGAGAAACAGGGTGCGGCTGCCCGCCACCCGGCGTGCGGCGCTCAGCCCGTGCGCGCAGGTGAATTCAAGCCCGAGCTTGAACGCGTCGACATGCGGCGCCAGCGTGTGCGCCCAGCTCGCGGCGAGGGCCTCGTCGGAGGTGTCGAGCGCCGCGATCAGGCGCGTGCGGCGCGTCACCGGAGGCCGTGGTCAGACGGAGGCGGGCGGCGGCGAGGAGTGCAGGGGCGTGGTCTGGCCGATCGCGGACTGGCCGATATAGGGGTGCTGGGTGATCACGCCCTGCTGGGCCAGGTGGTTCTGGGTGACCGCCTGCGCCAGTTGCAGCCTGAGCTCCCCGATCTGGGTTTCAAGGCCGCGCACTGTCTGCTCGGCACGCCGGGCGCGGCGACGCTGCCGCAGCTCGGCGAACCACACGGTGAGGGCTCCCACCAGAAAGAAGATGACCGCGGTCACCATCACCATCACCGCCAGCGAGGATTGGCGGCTGTAGCCCGGGGCGGACAGCGTCACGATCTCCTGATTGTAGATCGCGAAGACCACCAGGGCGACCAGGAAGGGCAGCGTGACGATCAGGCGCAGCATCTGGCACTCATCTCCATCCCTTGCCCCGTATAAAGTGCCGCATCCGTCTTGGACAGGCGAGTCTCCTTGCACGTCAGCGTCGCTGGGCGCCGGCGGGGGGTCCGGCGGCACTCTTGCCGGGCTGGCCTCCGCATGGTCTCGTTGGCACGCCAATCGGAGGAGCGCATGAGCGACATCGTCACGCTCGACCATGTGCGAACTGCACGACGCGAGGACAAGCTCTGGGCGGTGATCGCGACCGCCGGGCGCACGCAGCGGGTCGCCGACATCTATCCGAGCCGCGATGCGGCACTGGCCGACCAGGCGTGGCGCGAGCAGCAAGTGCAGGCCTATGCGCAGCTCCTGCGTACCTGCCGGCAGCCGCCGCCGCGCTACAGCGTGGCACCGATCCGCAGGGCGGACCTGCCGCGCAGCTGGACACCGCTGCCAGCGCTGGGTTTCCTGAGGGGCCTGTTCATCTGAAGCGAGCCCGAGCCGCCCACGGGCGCTCCGGGGCGTGCGCCGCACTCGCCTTGAACGGAGGGCGTGGGGTAGGCTAGCGCCATCGGTGTTCAAGGTGGGCGACCATGTCGGACAATGAACTGCAGCCGGCGCCCGCGATCCCGGCGGCGCCGCTGCTGCTCAATACTCAGTACGTCAAGGAGATGTCGTTCCGGGTTCCGGGCGCGCCCGGGATCTATGCCAACATGCCGGAGCGGCCCCACGTGGCCATCGCCTTGGACGTGCTGGTGCGGCCGATCCCGGAAGCGCAGCCGCAGCCGGTGTTCGAGGTCACCCTGACCATCAAGTGCGAAGCCACTGCGAGCGGGCCGGATTCTCAACCGGAACGTGCATCGCCGGCCATCGCCTACCAGATGGAGCTCGGCTATGCCGGGATCTTCACCCTGGCCAGCGTGCCGCAGAATGCGATCGAGCCGGTGCTGCTGGCCGAATGCCCGCGCCTGCTGTTCCCGTTCGCCCGCAGCATGCTGGCCGCGATCATCCGGGAAGCCGGCTTTCCGCCGGTGCTGCTGCAGCCGATCGACTTCATCGCCTTCTGGCAGAGCAAGCGCCAGCAGGCGGCGCAGGAAACCGCCGCCACGGCCGCAGCACCGGTGGCGGCGCCCGCCGGAAGCGGGACGCCGAACTTCTCGGCCGGCTGAGTTTCGCGACCGGATCCTGTTCGCGAGAAACATCACATAAACTTGACGCCGATCGTTAGAATAGAGTTAATTCCGCCGGGCGAACGGCGCATCAGGCGGAACAATCATGAACGAAACCCGGATCAGCGCGGTGGCGGATCATGATGGCGGCAGCATGCCGCCGAATTTCGAGCCCGTGCCGCGCCGGGCAGTCTGGAGCGTGTTCGATCCTGACTGGTACCTGTCTCGTTATCCGGCGGCATCGCCGCAGATGGCCTCGCTCGGGATCGCCGATGTGGAGCAGTTCTACCGGGAGCATGGAGCGGCGCTCGGGCATTCGCCCAACATGTTCTTCGACGAGGAATGGTATCTGCAGCAGAACCCGGACGTGGCGGCGTTCCTTGGCGGCGAGGGGTTCGCGTCCGGCTTCTCGCACTATTGCCACGACGGCTTCCGGGAGCGTTCGCCGCACTGGCTGTTCTCGGAGCGCTTCTACCGGAGCAGCTATCCCGAGATCACCCGCGGCGTGCTCGACCGGCACGGGCTGCTCAACGGCTATGACCACTACCTGACGCTCGGCGACCGCGAGTTCCGCTCCGGGCACTGGTTCTTTGATGCCATGCTGTACCGCAACAACAAGCCTGAGGAGGACCAGGCCGACAGCGCCGTGGGCGGCTCGTTCGCGCAGTTCCTGGCCGCCGGCTGCATCGCCGGCTCGCGCGCGCGGGTCTCGTGGTATTTCGATCCGGCCTGGTATCTGAACCAGTATCCTGCCGTGGCGGGCGAGATCGCGGCCGGGCTGTGGCGCTGCGCCCTGCACCACTTCCTGTGCAACCCCGAGCCGCACCGCTACCAGCCGCTGGAATGGTTCTCCGAGGCGTTCTATGCCGCCACCTACCCCGACGTGCAGGAAGGCATCGCCGCCGGCCTGTTCCGCAACGGCTACGAGCACTTCGTCCGGCACGGCGCCGCCGAGCGGCGCAAGCCGCACCCCGACATCGACCTGCTGCACTACTTCCTCAGCGGCCGGGTGCAGGCCGACCTCGAAGGCGGCGCCTTCCGCGACCCGTTCGCGCACTGGCTGTCGCGGCTGGCCTCGGGTGTTCTGGGGCGGGTGGTCGAGCCGGTGTCGGAAGCCCAGTCCAAGCAGCTGTTCGCGCGCGCCGCCGAGGCCATGCTGCCGCAGCTGGCCCGCCAGCGGCTCGACTTCACGCCGAACGGTCCTGCCGAGATCAGCGTGATCATGGTGCTGCACAACCAGTTCGCGCTGACCATGATGGCGCTGGCCTCGTTGCGTGCCAACTTCGCAGGCGATCTCGAGCTGATCGTGGTGGATTCCGGCTCCACCGACGAGACCCGCCACCTCGAGCGGCACACCGCCGGCATCAAGCTGATCCGCTTTCCCTTCAATGCCGGCTTCGTGCAGTCCTGCAACACCGCCCTCGCCCAGGTCAGCGCCCCCGCCGTGCTGTTCCTGAACAACGACCTGCTGCTGGCCCCGCAGGCCTGCAGGCTGGCCCTCGGCCGCCTGTTCAGCGCGCCCGACATCGGCGCGGTGGGCGCCAAGCTGATCCGCACCAACGGCCTGCTGCAGGAGGCGGGCTCGATCATCTGGCGCGACGGCACCACCTTCGGCTACCTGCGCGACGCCGATCCCAACACCCCCGAGGCCAACTTCGTGCGCGAGGTGGATTACTGCTCCGGCGCCTTCCTGATGCTGCGGAGCGCGCTGGTGCGCAGCCTCGGCGGCTTCGACGACGCCTTCCGCCCGGCCTACTACGAGGAGGCCGACCTGTGCGTGCGGCTGCGCCAGGCCGGCCACCGGGTGATGTATGACCCCTCGGTGGTGGTGCAGCACTTCGAATACGGCTCGGCCGACGCCACCGCCTCCACCCGGCTGATGGCGCGCAACCACCGGATCTTCGTCGCCAAGCACCTCGACACCCTGCGCTACCAGCACCCGCCGCGGGCGCGCAACGCCGTGCACGCGCGCTCGCCGCGGCTGCCCGGAGCCCCCCATCCAGGCGCCCGGGCGGGCTTGCGGATCCTGTTCATCGAGGACCGCATCCCGCTGCGCAACCTGGGTGCCGGCTATGTGCGCTCCAACGACATCATCCACAGCATGGCCGAGCTCGGCCACCTGGTCAGCGTGTTCCCGATCTACAAGGCCACCGCCGACGTGATCGAGATCTACCGCGACATGCCGGAAAGCGCCGAGGTGCTCTATGAACGCGGCATGGAGCGGCTGCCCGAGTTCATCGAGGAGCGCTCGGGCTATTACGACGTGGTGTGGATCGGGCGGACGCATAATCTGGAACGGCTGCTGCCGATCCTGGGCGACAGCTCGTCCGCCCTGCCGCCGCACGGCTTCGTGCTCGACACCGAGGCGATCGCGGCTCCGCGCACCGCCGAACAGAACCGGCTGCTGAAACGCCCGAACCCGGTACCGCTGGAGCAGGCCCTCAAGCGCGAGCTCGCCTGCGCCTATTTCTGCCAGAAGATCATCGCGGTGAACGCCCACGACGCAGCGCTGGTGCGACAGGCCGGCCACTCCAACGTCACCGTGCTCGGCCACATGAAGCAGCCGCAGCCCACCCAGTCCACCTGGAGCCAGCGCCGGCACCTGCTGTTCCTCGGCGCCATCCACGACCCGGGCTCGCCCAACCACGACAGCCTGCAATGGTTCATCCAGCACGTGCTGCCGCTGCTCGAAGGCAGGCTGCCACCCGACCTGCGCTTCACCGTGGCAGGCTTCGTGCGGCGCGGCATCGACCTGTCCGAGCTCGGCCGGAACCCGCGCGTCGAGCTGGTCGGCGCCACCGACGACCTCGCCGGGCTTTACGACAGCCACCGCGTGTTTGTGGCCCCCACCCGCTTCGCCGGCGGCATCCCCTTCAAGGTGCACGAGGCCGCCAGCTTTGGGCTGCCCGTGGTCGCCTCCGACCTGCTCTGCAAACAGGTCGGATGGACCCACGGCAGCGAGATCATGGCCGGCGGGACCGACGACCCGCAGCGCTTCGCGGACAGCATCGTCACCACCTACCAGGACGCCGAGACCTGGAACACGCTCCGGCGCGGCGCCCTCAAGCGGCTCCAGCACGAGAACCACAAGACGCTCTATCTTGAGACGCTGCGCTCCATCCTGCAGGATGTGACCACCGGCGAGCTTGCGCCGGCCCGGTAAGGAGCACGGTGCTTTGACGATCTCGCGGGTGCTGGACCATATCGATGCGACGATCGAGCCCAATCTGGAGCGGCTGTTCGAGCTGCTGCGGATCCCCAGCATCTCGACGCAGCCGGCGCATGTGGCGGATTGCAGGCGCGCGGCCGAGTGGCTGTGCCGGGATCTGGGCAGCATGGGCTTCACCGCCTCGGTGCGGGAAACGCCGGGACACCCGATCGTGGTCGCCCATGACGATTCGGCGCCAGGCGGTCCGCACGTGCTGTTCTACGGCCATTATGACGTGCAGCCGGTGGATCCGCTGGGTTTGTGGCACACCGCCCCGTTCGATCCGGTGCTGCGCGAGGATCCTTCCAGCCGCCGCCGGACCGTGGTGGCGCGGGGTGCCTCGGACGACAAGGGCCAGGTGATGACCTTTCTCGAGGCCTGCCGGGCGCTACGGGCGACGGACGGCGCCCTGCCGCTGAAGGTTTCGGTGATCCTGGAGGGCGAGGAGGAGAGCGGCGGCGCGAACCTGCTGCCTTTCCTCCAGGCTCATGCGGAGGAGCTGCGCTGCGATCTGGCGCTGGTCTGCGACACCGGGCTTGCGACCGAGGGGGTTCCGGCGATCACCACCATGCTGCGCGGCCTGGTGGGCGAGGAGATCGTGATCCACGCCGCCGACCGCGACCTGCATTCCGGGCTGTTCGGCAATGCCGCGCGCAACCCGATCCATGTGCTGGCGGCGATCATCGCCGGACTGCGCGATCATACCGGCCGGGTCACGCTGCCCGGTTTCTACGAGGGGGTCCGCGACGTGCCGGACGCGATCCGCGCCGACTGGCGGCGGCTCGGGCTTGTTGATGCGACCTTGCTGGGCGCGGTCGGATTGTCGGTTCCCGCGGGAGAACAGGGCTACAGCGCGCTCGAGCAGACCTGGGCGCGTCCCACCTGCGAGGTCAACGGCATCACCGGCGGCTACCAGGATGCCGGCTTCAAGACCGTGCTGCCGGCGCAGGCCTCCGCCAAGATCTCGTTCCGCCTGGTGGCGGGGCAGGATCCGGAAGCGATCCGGTCGAGCTTCCGCGCCTATGTGCAGGCGTGCCTGCCGGCGGATTGCACGGTGACGTTCACGGCGCACGGCAGCTCGCCTGCGAGCTCGGTGCCGTTCGAGGGTGCTCCCCTGCGCGCGGCACTCGGCGCGCTGGGCGAGGAATGGGGCCGTCCTGCCGTGACCATCGGCTCAGGCGGATCGATCCCGGTGGTCGGCGAACTGCAGCAGGCGCTCGGCATGAACGCCTTGCTGGTCGGGTTCGGCCGGGACGACGACCGCATCCATTCGCCCAACGAGAAATACGACCTCGAGAGTTTCCATCGCGGCACGCGGTCGTGGGCGCGCATCCTCTACGCGCTTGCCGCCACCCAGGACGCCCCGGTCGAGCCTGCGTCCTGATCAACTGGGAACCGGCTCAGATCGGCGCGCGCGGCCGCTCCGGCCGCTGACCGGCGCGTCAGGCCGGCTTTCGACCAGGTCGCGCGGTGCGCCCCGGCCCGACCCTGGTGCTTGGTGAGGCGATGCCCTGCGGCAGCGTGCTCATCATGTCAGCCACGGCCTGGCGGATCTGGCTGAGGTCGAAGTCCGGCGACAGGGCCGCCTGATCAAAGCTCGTGGCCAGCTTGTCCAGACCGAACAGCGCCCTCGGCAGGCGCGGATGGAGAACCTGGCCGAGAAGCTTCTGCGCCGCCTGGCTGCTCACGTCGGCAGGCAGGCCGAATGCGAGCGCAAGGTAGGTGCTCAGGCGGAGGTGGACCTCGGCGAACACCACGTCGAAATATTCGGCGGCACCTTCCGGGAATCGCGTGCTCTCGGCCATGCTGAGCCGGATCATCTGGATCGAGCTCTCATACAACAGGATCTCGAGGTAGCGGCCGCAGAACGCAACAAGAGCCTCGGCCGGTTCACCTGCGTAGTCCCCAGGCATCTGCAGCCGGCTTAGGAACAAGCCTCGCACCAGCTCGATGACAGCAAGGAACAGCCTCTGCTTGCTTTCGAAATGAGCGTAAAGCGAGCGCTTGGAGGTCGCCGCGCGAGCGGCCACCCCGTCCATCGACGTCCGCTCGAAGCCCTGCTCGAGGAATACGTCCTTGGCCGTCCGGAGAATATGTTCCCGGAGCTGGTCGCCGCGCCTTGCCATGGCTGAGTGTCGCGTGTTCACCGAGGCTTGACAACAAGTAGACGGAACGGTTTAGTTTACTTGGCAGAAGGGAACCCGATAATGCTCGTTGTGACCGCTCCCACAAGCACCATCGGCCGGCAGGTGCTGGATAAGCTCCTCGACCACGGCGAGGCGGTCCGCGTGATCGCGCGCGATCCGTCGCGGATCTCGCAGCGCGCGCGCGAGCGCGTGCAAATCGTCCAGGGCTCGCACAAGCACCGCGACGTCGTCGATCGGGCGTTCGCTGGTGCCGACGCGGTGTTCTGGCTGGTGCCGGCCGACACCGGCGCTCCAAGCGTCGAGGCGGCCTATCTGGACTTCAGCCGAGCGGCCTGCGAGGCGTTCGTGACCCGGGGCGTGCAACGGGTTGTCGGCATATCGGCATTGGGTCGCGGCGTGGACCTGCCTGCCGGGCACGTCACCGCGTCCTTGATGATGGACGACCTGATCGCGAGCACCGGCGTGCGCTACCGGGCGCTGGCCAACGCCTCGTTCATGGAAAACATCCTCCGCCAACTGGAGCCGATCAAGACGCAGGGCATGTTCTTCTGGCCGATCGACGGCGACCGCAAGGTGCCGGCCTGCGCCACACGCGACATCGCCGCGGTCGCCACAAGGCTGTTGCTCGACCGTTCCTGGACCGGCCAGGGCAGCGTCCCGGTGATGGGTCCCGAGGATGTGTCATACAACGAGATGGCGCAGATCATGTCCGCGGTGTTGGGGAAGCCGGTGCGCTTCCAGGAGATCCCTGCCGAGTCCCTGCGCCCGAGGCTGATCAGCAACGGCTATTCCGAGCCGATGGCGCAGGCGATGATCGACATGCTGGCGGCCAAGAACCGGGGTCTCGACAACGCGGAGCCGCGCACCCCGGAAGCGACCACCCCGACCAGCTTCCGGCAGTGGTGCGAGGAGGCGCTTCAGCCGGGCTCGCTGAGCCGGAGATCCGGACCCGAAACAGGAGTTGGCCATGAACAATGACGCGTCGGACACCATAACAAGAGCCGACAAGGGACCGGTGGCGCCGCCTCCGGCGCTGGAGGGGCCGCTGAAAACCGTGGCCGACGCCGTCACCGGCTGGCCCGGGGTGATCGCGACGGTGCACTGGGCGTTTTATGACCCGACCCGTGTTGATGGCATCGACTTCTACGTCGACGCGGAGGAACTGGGCCACATGCACCTCGACGGCTCGATCCATCTCGCGACCAGCCCTGCCCTGGGTGCCGCGTTGATCGCCGAAGGGTCGGCGCGGCCATTTCGTTACGGTCACGGCTGGGTTTGCGAGACCGTCGCACGGGTCGGCTCGGAAGCCGCCACCGCGCTGTTCCGTCGCAACTACAACAGGCTGCTTCAGCTCAAAACCGGATGAGAGTGGCGCTGCAGCGGGCGGCCTGATGGCCGCTGCCAGCCGCAGCGGCCATGAAGCAGAAGGCCACGAAGCAGAAGGCCGGAAAAAATCAGAGAGCCGGCTTGCCTCCGGTCACCGGAATATAAGCGCCGGTGATGTAGCTGGATTCGTCCGATGCCAGCATGACATAGGGAGGAGCCAGCTCGACCGGCTGGGCTGGCCGTGCGAGCGGCACCGCCTTGCCGAACTCCTTGACCATCTCTTCGGGCATGGTGGCCGGGATCAGCGGCGTCCAGACCGGCCCCGGACCGACGCAGTTCACGCGTATGCCCTTTTCCGCCACCGACTGCGCGAGCCCCGCGGTGAAGTTGGCGATGGCGCCTTTGGTGGTGGCATAGGCGAGCAGCTGCGGCGAAGGGGTTTTCGCGTTGATCGAGGAGCTCGCGATGATGCTGCCGCCCGGCTTCATGACGCCCAGCGCCGCCTTGGCCAGAAAGAAGTAGGCATAGATGTTGGTGCGGAAGGTGTGGTCCCACTCCCTGGCACTGATCTCCTCGATGGATTCGTGCGAGGCCTGGAACGCCGCGTTGCTGACCAGCACGTCGAGCTTGCCGAATTCGCTGACCGTCCGGCGCACCAGTTCCTGGCAATGCTCCTCTTGGGAAACGTCACCCGGCAACAGGAGCGCGCGCTTCCCGGCCTTGGTGACCCAGGAGGCGGATTCTTCCGCGTCCTGGTGCTCATCCAGATAGGAGATCACAACGTCGGCGCCCTCGCGCGCGAATGCCAGCGCCACCGCCCGGCCGATGCCGCTGTCGCCGCCGGTGATCAGCGCGACCTTTCCGGCCAGGCGGCCGCTTCCCTTGTAGCTGGACTCGCCGTGGTCGGGCCGGGGTTCCATCGCCCGGGTTTCCCCGGGCATCGGCTGCTTGGGCGTCGGGAAGGGCGGCTGCGGATAGGCGGTTCGTGGATCAAACGACATGGAACTGCTCCGATGCAATCAGGAAGGCACCCGCAGGAAACATCTGGAACCGGGCCTCGGTCGCAGCAGACGCTGTCACTTGGTTGTGCACCGTCTGCCCCCTTCCTTGGGGGCCGCCTGCCAGGCCTGGCGGGCGCTCAGCCTTGCGCGGAGCCTGGTTCCGCCAGCTTGCGATGCGACTCCGCCGTGGCCTGCTCGGAGCGGAGGGCGTTGATCCCGACCATCGCCTTGTTCTTGAGGCCGGCGACCACCTTGTCCTTGCCTGCCATCAGTGCGTCGAAGGCGGTCTTGGCGACGGTCGCGGGATCGTCCTTGCTGCTGGCCCCGACCTTGGTGTCGTCCATCTCCGCACGATGGAAGAAGTTGGTGTCGGTGACGCCGGGCATCAGCACGGTCACGTGCAGGTTGGTGTCCTTCAGCTCGTTGTGCAGCGACTCGCCGAACGAGCGCAGGAACGCCTTGGTGGCACCGTAGACGGCCTCGAACGGCGTCGGCATGGTGCCGGCGATGGAGGAGGTGAACAGCAGCGCGCCCTGGTTGCGGGCCACCATGTCGGGCAGCACCAGCTTGGTCAGGTGGACGGCGCCCGTGACGTTGAGATTGATCATCTCCATCTCGCGCTCGAGTTCGGTTTCCACGAAGGCGCCGCCGAGGCCGATGCCGGCATTGACGCAAAGCACATCCACCGGCCGCCCGTTCCGCTGGATCGCGCCCTCCAACGCCTTCCTGCCTTCGAAGCTCGCCAGATCGACCGCGGCGGTCTCGATCTTCGCGGTGCCGTCGGACGCGGCCAGCGTGTGGGCGGCCTCGGTCAGGTGGGCCTGGTTGGCGGCCGCGATCAGCACGTCGTAGCCGTTCTGGATGAACTGCTTGGCCAGCTGGTAGCCGATGCCGTTCGAGCCTCCGGTCACCACCGCGAGGGGCCTGGATTGATCTGCGCTCATCTTGGTGTCCCGCTGCAAGGTTCCGGAACCAAACGCCGGCGGGGCCAAGCGTTTGCGCAACGCGCAGCAGCGTGATCGAGACGGCTCGGGGCGGCAGGGATCTCGCCGGTGGCAGGAAGACGCCTCGCGCGCGCCGTCAGCCCGTGACGACGTTGCGCGGGTTTCCCAGCAGGAAGCGGTTGATCGTCTCGACCAGCTGGTCGGCGAGCGCCTGCGTGGCCTCGACGCTGGACCACGCGACATGCGGCGTCAGAATGAAGTCGGGACGATCGAGCAGGCGCATGAACGGATGGTCGGGAGGCGGCGGCTCCGTGGTTGTCACGTCGAAGCCCGCGCCGGAGATCTGGCCCTCCTCCAGCGCCCTGCAGAGAGCCAGCTCGTCAACAAGGCCGCCGCGCGCGGTGTTGATCAGCAGCGGCCGCTTCTGCATGAGCGCGAACTGCTTCGGGCCGATCATGTTCCTGGTCTGCCCGTTCAGCGGACAATGCAGGGTGAGCACGTCGCTGTGCCGGAGCACGTCGTCGAACGGCCTGGCGAGCGGGTCGGGGTCAGCGCGCTCTGCGGATGCTGCGAACACGACACGCATGCCCAGCGCCCGGCCCAGATCCGCGACCGCGCGTCCGAGCACGCCCCTGCCGATGATCCCCAGCGTGGAGCCTGCCAGATCGCGGATCGGGTAGTCGAAATAGCTGAACTGTTCTGAACGCTGCCAGGCGCCCTGGGCGATCGAGCGGTGATAGGCGAGCAGGTTGCGTCGAAGTGCGAGGATCAGGGCGAAGCAATGCTCCGGCACCGTGACGGATGCATAATCACGCACGTTGCAGACGACGATGCCCCGGCTCGTGCACTGGGCGACGTCGACGATGTCGTAGCCGGTCGCAGCGACCGCGATCATGCGCAGGCGCGCGGCGGTCGCGAGGGCCGGTGCGCGCACCGGCGCCTTGTTGGTGATGACGATGTCGGCGGTGCGGATCCGTTCGGCGACCTGTTGCTCCGTCGAGCGCTCATAAACAATCAGCTCGTGCGGAAAGCCGATCGGCCGCATCACCACCGCGGGCGGAAGGGTTGCGGCATCAAGCAAGGCGATCCGGATAACTCCGCTGGCAGGCGGGCTTGCCGTCATCGCGCCGACACCGTCGCCGCAGGCCCGTTTCCGGACGCCGGCAGGTCCGGGTAGAGCGCCAGCAAGGCCGCCAGCACGCCGTTGGTCCAGCCGAAGCCGACCTGCAGCGGGTATTCGCCGCCTCCGGCGCGCTGGCCGGGAGACTGGATGTTGTATTTTTCCATCAGGAAGCCCGAGTTGCGGTAGGCGCTGAGCTCGCGCCCGATCCAGCGCTGCGCGATGATCCGGGCAAGCGCGTCGTTGTTGTAGTTGCGCAGGCCCGACACCGCCATCCATTGCATCGGCGCCCACCCGTTCGGGCTGTCCCACTGCTGGCCGCTGTCGTTTCTTGTTGTTGCAAGGCCGCCCGGTGCCAGCAGCCGTGCTTGCAGGGTTTGTGCGACCGCGCGGGCCTCCCGGTCGGTTGCAAGATGCAGGAACAGCGGCAGCACGGTCGCCGCCGACAGGCTGGCGCTGGGCTTCTGCTCGGTCCAGACATAATCGAAGAAGGCGCCGCGCTGCGGCACCCACATCAGCCGGCGCATCGCCGCAATGCGTTGGTCCGCCTTGCGTTGGAAGGCGTCGCGCCGGTCGCCGTTGCTTCGCAGGCCATAGGCGAGCGACAGCGTCTGCTCCATGTGCGCGAGCAGGCTGTTCAGGTCGACCGGCAGCAGCGAGGTGGTGCGTATGGTGGAGAGATGGACGCCGTCGGCCAGCCAGCGGGAACTGAAATCCCAGCCGGTCTCGGCGCCGGCGCGCAGATCGCGGTAGAGATCCTGCGGCGGGCGGCCGGCTTTTCGTGCCGTCAGCACGTCCTCGCGGAAGGACTCGTCGCGCGGCGTGTCGCGGTCGTCCCAGTAGCGGTTGAGCAGGGTGTGGTCGCGCAGCCGCACCACATGCCGGTGGGCGCGGCCCGGGCCGAGGCCGTCCGCGCCCTCCATCCAGTAGTCGTATTCGCGCTGCAGCTCGGGCAGGTAGGTGAGGTAGACCCCGGTGCCGTCGGTGCGGGCGAGCAGGTCGAGCATGCAGGCGAAGAACGGCGGCTCCGAGCGGCTCAGATAGTAGGTGCGGTTTCCGTTCGGCACGTGGCCGTACCGGTCGATCAGCGACGCCATGTTCTGGAGCATGTCGCGCGCCAGCTCGCGGCGGTTCGCCTGCTGCAGGCCGAGCATGCTGAAATAACTGTCCCAGTAATAGATTTCCCGGAACCGTCCGCCTGGCACGACATACGGCTTCGGCAACGGCAGCAGCGACGAGAAACGCTGCACCTGGTCCGGCTCGCGACGCAGCACGTCCCATACCCGCGTGATGTAGGCCTGCACCGTCT
>CAXUNX010000087.1:0-13145 GCA_964252545.1 uncultured Acetobacteraceae bacterium
GCGTGGCGCCGCGCGAAAGCCGAAGCGCCGCGATCCCGGCAGCCTGCTGGCCACGCCCATGGGGCGGCTCTCGCGGCTTACCGCCGATCTAGAGGCGGCCACGACCAGGATGCGCATGCAGCCGATCGGCAGCGCCTGGAACACGCTGCCGCGGCTGGTTCAGGACCTCGCGCACCAACTCGGAAAGAACATCGAGCTGGTGATGCTCGGCGCCGAAACCGAGCTTGATCGGCAGGTGCTCGAACTGCTCAAGGATCCGCTCACCCACATGATCCGCAACAGCGCCGATCACGGGCTGGAGCCACCCGCGGAACGGCGCCGGCTCGGCAAGCCGGAGACCGGCACCATCA
This sequence comes from uncultured Acetobacteraceae bacterium, assembly GCA_964252545.1. GTDB lineage: Bacteria > Pseudomonadota > Alphaproteobacteria > Acetobacterales > Acetobacteraceae > Lichenicoccus. The sequence continues at coordinate 351 of CAXUNX010000087.1, forward strand.
TCCTCGCCGCTCGACACGAGGCAGGCCACCTGGTGATCGAAGTCAGCGACGACGGCCGCGGGCTGGATCCGGCCCGGATCGGTGCCCGGGCGGTCTCGCAAGGGCTGGTCAGCGAGACGGTGCTCCAGGGCATGAGCGAAGGACAGATCCGCCGCCTCATCTTCCAGCCCGGATTCTCGACCGCCGCCGCGGTCACCTCGGTGTCGGGCCGTGGCGTCGGCATGGATGTGGCCAAAACCAACATCGCGCGGATCAACGGCACGATCGACCTCGCGAGCCTTCCCGGCCGCGGCTCGCAGTTCCTGATCAGGATCCCGCTCACCCTGGATGTTGTCCCTGCCCTGATGATCTTCGACCAGGCGGGCATCGTCCGCCCGGGCAGGTCCGGTGCGGCGCCCGAGCGATCCGCTCGGCGCGCGAGCCACGCCGTTGCGCGAGACGTTCCGGCGCCTCCATGCCCGGCCTCTACGCCGCGCCGACTTCCTCGTCGAGAACACGCCGGAACGCCCTGAACCCGATCTCCAGCGGCCGGTTCCAGTCGTCGCCTGCGCCCGACTGGAGGCAGCGGATCTCGCGGTAGTGCAGGCCGCGCAGGCTGGCGATGAACCAGAAGAAGGTGTCCGGCATGGCGGCCGGGGCGAACACGGCCGCGCGCGCGCCGGCACGGGCGAAGATCAGGTTGGTCATCGCCGAGCCCATGATGCCTGCCACCAGCCGCGCGTCGCGCATCACCGCGATCTGCTCAACCAGGCTCAGATCGCCCGGTGTCACCACCGCATAGCCCCGCTCCGATGCGAGGCGGCACATATGCGCATCGTCCTGGAACTGGCGGTTCAGCCCGGAACCGCGACGCAGGAACACCCGCTCGGTCCCCCGCCCGGCCACGCCGTGCGCCAGCCGGTCGTGGCACGCCTCCACCAGCGGCGACATGTAGCTGCCGTGCGCGGTGAGCCCCTCGACCATGATCAGTTCGCGGACCTGCACCGGCGCCATGTCGCTCACCCGCACCCGGGTGTCCGCGACGCCCACACGGCGCAGCGACTCGATCATGATCCGGACCATCCCGGGATCGCCCACGTCGTGCACCAGCACGCCGATGCGCGGGTCCGCGAGGCGCAGCAGCGCCAGATGCAACATCGGCAGCATCTCGACCATCCAGTGGCCGTAGTTGGATGCGCCCCGCTTCTTGCCGAGTACCAGCGGAAGCTGGTGCCGCTCCACCGGAGCACCTGCGACCACGCGACGCACGGCTTCCGCCGCCTGCTCCACCAGATCGGGCTCGTGCTCGCGCAGGCTGCAGCGGAGCAGGGCGCCGTCGCGCTCGAACACCAGCCCTTCGGCTGCCACATACACGTCGCGCAACACCCGCACCGTGACGTCGCGCGGCTCGAAGCGCCGCTGTTCCCAGGCCGAACAGGCTAGCCGCACCGCAGCGGGGATCAGCGCGCCGTTGGTGAACTCCGGCGGCCGGGTCTCGAACCCCGGCGACCTGCACCTGATCAGAACGGTGGCTTCGGATGCCTCGACCAGCTGCGCGGGTTCGAGGCCGGCAGGATCAGTGCCCGGCATTCTCTCCGCTGAAATCAGGAGCCGCCAGCCCCGATTGCTGGAGCTGCAGCGCCAGCGCCGCCTTCAGCCGGTCGAGCCCCGCCCCGTCGCCGGCTTCGGCGCGCGCGACCAGCACCGCCTGGGTGTTGGAGGCACGCAGCAGCCACCAGCCATCCGCGGTCCGCACCCGCACGCCGTCGATCGCGGAGACCTCGGCCCCTTCGGACTTCAGCCGGGCTGCGACCTCCTCGATCACGCCGAACTTGCGATGGTCGTCGCAGTCGAAACGCAGCTCGGGCGTGCTGAGCGTGCGCGGCAGCGCATCCTTGATCGACGACAACGGCGCATCGAGGCGGGCCGCGATCCCGAGCAACCGCACCGCGGCATACAGCGCATCATCGAAGCCGTACCATTTATCGGCGAAGAACACGTGTCCCGACATCTCCCCGGCCAGCGGCGAGCCGGTTTCCGCCATCTTTGCCTTGATCAAGGAATGGCCGGTGCGCCACATCAGCGGCTTGCCGCCGGCCCGCGTGATCTCGTCGAACAGCACCTGGCTCGCCTTGACGTCGGCGATGATGGTCGCACCCGGATGCTCGCGCAGCACGTCGCGCCCGAGCACGATCAGCAGCTCGTCGCCCCACAGGATCTGGCCCTTGTTGTCCACCACGCCGATGCGGTCTGCGTCGCCGTCAAAGGCGATGCCGAGATCGGCCTGCTTCTCGTGCACCGCCGCGATCAGTTCCTGGAGGTTCTTGGGCACCGTCGGGTCCGGATGGTGCGCCGGGAAGCGCCCGTCGATCTCGCCGTTCAGCACGGTGTGCTCGCCGGGCAGCGACTGCACCAGCCGCTGCAGCACCTCTCCCGCAGCGCCGTTGCCGTTGTCCCACACCACCTTGAGGATGCGGTCGCCGCCATCCCAGTCGGCGATCAGCCGCGCGATGTAGTCGTGGGCGATGTCCACGCGTCGCTCGGAGCCGGTCGCCTCCTCCACCACGTCGGACGCCGAGGCGATGCGGCCAAGTTCCTTGATCTGGGGGCCGTAGAACGGCTTGCGGCCCAGCATCATCTTGAAACCGTTGTAGTTCGCCGGATTATGGCTGCCGGTCACCATCACCGCGCCGTCTGCCTGCAAGGTGGTCGCGGCGAAATACAGCATCGGCGTCGGCCCGCGGCCGATCCGGAGCACCGACATGCCGGACGCCATCAACCCTTGGACCAGCGCGGCCTCGAGCTCGGGCGAGGACAGCCGGCCGTCGCAGCCCACCGCCACCGTGCTGCCGCCGCCGCGGGAGACGATCGTGCCGAACGCCCGGCCGACCGCGAACGCGTCGGCTGCGGCCAGGGTGGTGCCGACGACGCCACGGATATCGTATTCGCGCAGGCTGGTCGGATCGAACTCATGCCGGAAGGCCATCACAGGCACTCGCAATAATGCTTCAGGAACTCACGCACCGCCGGTCCGAGGTCGTCACGGTCCAGCGCAAAGGCGATCTGCGCCTCCAGGAAGCCCACCTTGTCGCCGCAATCGAAGCGCTTGCCCTCGTAGCGCAGACCATGGAACGGCACCCGGCCGATCATCTTGGCCATCGCGTCGGTCAGCTGCACCTCGTTGCCCGCGCCACGCTCCAGCATGGCCAGGAACGGCATCACGTCGGCGGTCAGCACGTAGCGGCCGATGATCGAAAGGTTGGACGGCGCGTCGGCGGGCTTCGGCTTCTCCACCAGGCCGGTGACCTCCACCAGCCTGCCGTCGTCGGCGCCGATGCGCAGGATGCCGTAGCGGTTGGTCTGCTCGGGTGGCACCTCGGCGATGGCCACCACGTTGCCGCCGGTTTCGTGGTAGGCGTCGGCGAGCTGCTTGAGGCAGGGCGTCCTGCTCAGGATGATGTCGTCCGGCAGCAGGATCGCAAACGGATCGTCGCCGATGAACGAACGCGCGCACCAGATCGCGTGACCCAGCCCGAGCGGCTCCTGCTGGCGCACGCTGACGATCGAGCCGGGCTGCATGCTGGTGGCCGCGAGCGCCTCCAGCCCCTCCTGCTTGCCGCGCGCGCGAAGCGTCGCCTCGAGCTCATAGGCGACGTCGAAATACTCCACCAGCTCGGTCTTGCCGCGGCCGGTGATCATGCAGAACTGCTCGATCCCGGCGTCGCGAGCCTCGTCCACGGCGTACTGGATCAACGGGCGATCCACCACCGGGAGCATCTCCTTGGCCATCGCCTTGGTGGCCGGCAGGAACCGCGTTCCCAGGCCGGCAACCGGAAGAACGGCCTTTTTCAACGGTTTGATCACGTTCGCTCACCTCACAACCAAGGGACACCAAGCCAGGCCACGGCGCGTAACAGTTCGTGAACGGTGCCACGCGGCGGCGTCCGCCGCAATGGACCGCCGCTCACCCCGCCGCCTGCTCGGCCTGCATGGCCGCCAGCGCCGTCAGGTTCACGATGGCGCGCGCGGTGGCACTGGTGGCAAGGGTGTGGATCGGCTTGCTCACGCCCAGGGTGATGGGGCCGATCTGCAGCCCCTCGCCCGCCGCCTTGAGCAGGTTGAAGCTGATGTTGGCCGCATCCAGCGACGGCATGATCAGCAGGTTGGCGGTGCCGCTCAGCCGGCTGGAGGTCATCACGCGGTCGCGCAGCGTCTCGCTCAACGCGGCATCCCCCTGCATCTCGCCGTCGACCTCGAGCTCCGGTGCCTGGTCGCGAAGCAGTTGCAGGGCGCGGCGCATCTTGCGTGCCGATTCCGAGTTGCTGGCGCCGAACGAGGAGTGCGACAGCAGGGCGGCATGCGGGGTGATGCCGAACATCCTGACGGCGTCGGCGGCCAGGGTGGTCATCTCCATGATCTGCTCGGCGGTCGGATCCAGGTTGAAGTGGGTGTCGCAGAAGAACAGCACGCCGTTCGACTGGATGAGGCCAGACAGCGCATACAGCCGGGTGACTTCCGGCCGCCGCGGGATCAGCGGGCCCCAGTAATGCATGTGCCGCCACCAGTCGCCGTGGCCGCCCACCAGCGCTGCGTCGACCAGCCCCGCATGCAGCAGCATCGCGGCAGTGACGGTGGGCCTGCGCACCATGTGCCGCTCCGCCATGATCGGCGGCACGCCACGGCGCTCCACCAGCTTGCGGTATGGCTCCAGCAGCGGTCCGATGATCGCCTCGTCCTGCTCGGGATCGACGATCTCGATGTCGCGCCCCGGCACCAGGCGCAATCCCAGGCTGTGGATCCGGCGTCCGATCACCGCGTGGCGGCCGATCAGCACCGGCCGCCCCAGCCCGTCATCGACCACCGTCTGCACCGCGCGCAGCACCCGCTCGTCCTCGCCCTCGGCATAGGCGATGCGCCTGTCCGCCTTGCGCGCCACCTCGAACAACGGCCGCATCACCTGGCCGGAGCGGAACACGAAGACCTCGAGATCCTCCTTGTACGCGTCGAAGTCGAGGATCGGCCGGGTCGCGACCCCGGTCTGCATCGCAGCCCTCGCCACGGCGGGTGCGACATGCAGGATCAGCCGCGGATCGAACGGCTTGGGGATGATGTATTCCGGCCCGAAGCTCGGCGCCTCGCCGCCGTACGCCGCCACCACGACCTCGCTCGCCTCGGCGCGCGCCAGTGCCGCGATCGCCTCCACCGCGGCCACCTTCATCGCCTCGTTGATCTCGGTGGCGCCCACATCCAGGGCGCCGCGGAAGATGAACGGAAAGCAGAGCACGTTGTTGACCTGGTTCGGGTAGTCGGACCGGCCGGTGGCGACAATGGCGTCCGGCCGGGACGCGCGCGCCAGATCCGGCATGATCTCCGGCTCCGGGTTGGCCAGCGCCAGGATGAAGGGCTTCGGCGCCATCCGCGCCAGCCATTCCTGCCTCAGCACGCCGGGCGCCGACAGCCCCAGGAACACGTCGGCCCCGTCCAGCACCTCGGGCAGCGCGCGCAGATCGGTGCGGCGGGCATAGCGCGCCATGTTCGGCGGCATGTCGACGTCTCGGCCCTGGAACACGACGCCCTTGATGTCGGTCAGCGTCACGTTCTCGATCCGCAGGCCCATCTCCACCAGCAGGTCGACGCAGGCGAGCGCCGCCGCTCCAGCACCCGAGGTGACCAGCTTGACGTCTGCAAGCGTCTTGTTCTGCACCTCCAGCCCATTGCGCACGGCGGCTGCGGCCACGATCGCAGTGCCGTGCTGGTCGTCGTGGAACACCGGGATGCCCATGCGGGCGCGCAGCTCAGCCTCGATCCGGAAGCATTCGGGCGCCTTGATGTCCTCGAGATTGATCGCCCCGAAGGTCGGCTCGAGCGCCGCCACCACGTCGATGAAGCGGTCGGGATCCGACGCGTCCACCTCGATGTCGAACACGTCGATGCCGGCGAACTTCTTGAACAGGACGGCCTTGCCCTCCATCACCGGCTTGCCGGCGAGCGGGCCGATATTGCCCAGGCCCAAAACCGCGGTGCCGTTGGAGATCACGCCCACCAGGTTGCCGCGCGCGGTGTAGTCCCGCGCGGTGCTCGGGTCGCGCTTGATCTCCTCGCAGGCGGCGGCCACACCCGGCGAATAAGCAAGCGCCAGATCGCGCTGCGACACCATCCGCTTGGTGGGGGTGACGGAAAGCTTCCCGGAAGTGGGCAGCCGGTGATAGTCGAGCGCCGCCTTCCTGAAGTCTTCGTCCACCAGATCCCTCCTCGCCTGGAGCACGATCCGCCGGATCACGCTCCGCATCCTTCCAGGGCGAGCGGCTCGGTCAGGCGTCCGGCAGCGCGAGGCCACGCCCACGAACCGATGCCGCTCTAGAGCCCGGAAAGGATCACTCCAGGGCCGCCGACACAAGGGCCGAAACATCGACGGGGAGGAAATGGTGCGGTCGAGAAGACTCGAACTTCCACGAGGTTTCCCCCACAAGCACCTCAAGCTTGCGCGTCTACCATTCCGCCACGACCGCACCGTGACAGCGGTGATCGCCTGGGCGATACCGTGCGAAGGGGGCGTATAACCGATGCTTGGCGATGGAGCAATCACGCAACACCACGTTCCGGTCTGGAACACCGCGACTGCGAGCGTCGACTATCCGGACGCGGTGCGCGCGATGCGCGGGCACGTGGAGGCGATCCGGCTTGGCCGCGAGCCGGAGCGCATCTGGCTGCTCGAGCACCCGCCGCTGTTCTCGGCCGGCACCTCGGCGCAGGCCGTGGACCTGTTTAACCCGAACGGCTTTCCGACCTTCGAGGCCGGGCGCGGCGGCCAATGGACCTATCACGGGCCGGGACAGCGCGTGGCCTATGTCATGCTCGACCTGCAACGGCCGCACGGCGCGCTGCCGCCGCGCGACGTGCGTGCCTTCGTGGCAGCCCTTGAAGCCTGGCTGATCGCGGCCCTCGCCGAGCTCGGCGTGCGGGGCGAGCGGCGCACCGGCCGCATCGGCATCTGGGTGTCCGATCCCGAAACCGGCCGCGAAAGCAAGATCGCGGCCCTGGGCGTGCGGCTAACCCGTTGGGTGAGCTGGCACGGGGTGTCGCTCAACGTCGCGCCGGACCTCGCGCATTTCGACGGCATCGTGCCCTGCGGCATACGCGAGCACGGCGTGACCAGCCTGCGGGCGCTCGGGATCGATGCCGGCCTCGCCCAGGTCGACGCCGCCTTGCGCCGGGCGTGGACGCCGATCTTCGGCGGCTGACCGAGGCAGACGGCGCCGCGCTCCAGCCGCCTTCAAGGGGTGGCGGCCACCGCCCTGGTGTCGAACAGCTCGGGCGCGAAGCGCATCCCGGTGCGCTCGTCGAACAGGTCGAAGCGGGTACGCGCGCCGCGCCCGTCCACCACCTCCAGCCCGCGCAGCACGAGCCCGTCCCGCTGGTCCGAGAACACCAGGGTCAGCAATCCCTGCGCGGGATCGCTGGTGCGCGCGAGCGACACCTGCAGCAGCCCCGGCGCACGCCGCAGGTCGGTCACCCGGATCGCGCCCGCCAGCCGCAGCGGCTGCCTCAGCAGCAGGCCCAGCGGATTGCCGGACAAGCCGATCCGGGTGGTGGAGTCGTCGGACTGGCGGTGCGCCACCAGGCGCTGGCCGGAGGCGACCACCACCATCGGCGAGGGCGTCGCGTAATCGCGACGCAGACGGCCAGGATCGTAGCGGACCAGGCCCGCGCTGGGGGCGCCGTCCGCGCCCGCCTCAACAAACCGCGCCACCAACCCGTGCAGCGAGTCGAGCGCCGACTGGATCCGCGACACCGCGGCCTGGTCGGCGGCCGACATCGTGGCGGGCGCCGCCGCACAGCCGGACAACAGCGCCAGGATGGCGCCGACCAGCACGCAGCGCGCCGCCGTGCGGCGGTGCGGGCTCAGATCGGCGGCCTCGAGGCGGGATCCGAAAGCTGGTGGAACAGCCTGCCGGATTTCAGGAAGTTCGGATTATAGGCGGGGTCTTCCCGGAAGAACGGCGCCTCGCCCCAGCGCTCCAGCATCACCTGCTGTTCGCGGAACAGCCGCGCTTCCTGCTCGGGACGCAGGTCGCTGCCGCGCGAAAGGCTTTCATGGTGCTCGGCCATCACGTCCGCGCACCAGACCACCCGCCAGCCGCGCTCGACCGCCTTCAGGCACAGATCGACGTCGTTGTAGGCCACCGGCAGGTCGGTCTCGTCGAAGCCGCCGAGCTGATGGAACACGGCGCTTCGGATCAGCAGGCAGGCCGCGGTGACCGCGGTCACCTCATGGCTGAGCCGCGCCCGGCCGATATAGCCGTAATCGTCGTCCGGGATGCCCAGATGCGCGTGCGCCGCGACGCCGTGGGTTCCCACCAGCACGCCGGCATGCTGCACGGTGTTGTCGGGATAAAGCAGCTTCGCGCCGACGATCCCGACATCGTCGGCCGCCATCGCCTCGCCCAGCAGGCGGCCCAGCCAGTCCGGGTCCGATACGAACACGTCGTTGTTCAGGAACACAAAGAACGCGGCGTCGTTGTTCTCGGCCGCGAGGTTGTTCAGGCGCGAATAGTTGAACTCCTCGACCACATGCAGCACGCGCACGCGCTCGGTTGTCGCCATCTCCGCCATGAAGGCGAGGGTGTCGGGGGAGGTCGACCAGTTATCGACCAGCACGATGGTGTAGTTGCGGTGCCGCGTATGCTCCAGCAGGCTCTCGACGCACCGGCGGGTGGTCTCGGCCTGGTCGCGGAACGGAACGATGATCGATACGCTCACATCATCGGGCGCGATCCATTCGACGCTGTAGATGGTCAGGCCGTTGATCGAGGCGACCCGGGCAGGCTTGCCGACCCGGCTGAGATGGTCGGTGACGCACTTCACCCCGGCCTCGATCGCGTACTGCTTGTTTGAAACGTTGGCGGCGGTTGAGTTCGGGGTGATGCGCCAGTGGTAAAGCAGCTCGGGCACGTGGTGGATCTCGCAGCGGGCGAGCCGCTCCGCGCAGCGCAGGATGAAGTCGTGATCCTGGGCGCCGTCATAGTCGCGCTTCAGCGGGCCGACCGCGCGCATCGTCGCGGTCTCCACCACGGTGAGGTGGCAGACATAGTTGCAGCCCAGCAGGTAGCGGTAGTTCCAGTCGGGCTTGAGGTTGGGCTCGCGGAAATACCCGGCCTGGTCGAGCTTGTCCTCGTCGGAATAAAGCAGCTTGGCGCCGGTGCGCTGCGCCGCCCGGATCATCACCTCGATCGCCACGTCGACCAGCACGTCGTCATGGTCGAAGAACACCGTCCACGCGCCGCGCGCGGCATCCATGCCGATCGTGGTGGCGCGGGCGATGCCGACATTCTTGCTGCGCCGGATGCAGCGGATGCGGCGGTCCTGCTGGCAGAACCGGTCGATCCGCTCCGAGATGGTCGCCGACTTGCTGCCGTCATCGACGATGATCAGCTCCCAGTTGCTGTAGGTCTGGGCGATCACCGACTCGATCGCCGCCTCGAAGTCCGCGAGCAGCGGCTTGTAGGTCGGCACCAGCACGCTGACCAGCGGCTCCGCGGGCAGCGCCCCCTGCTCGCGCAGCGCCTGGCGTCCGGCCGCCACCCGAGCCCGCAGCTTGTCGTAGTAGCGGCGCGCCCAGCGGTCATAGGCGTCGAGATGAAAGCCCTCCGCCGGCAGCAGCCGGTTGATCTCGCGGCGCATGCGCTCGAGGTCGCCGTGCACCCGGCTCATGTCGGCGGCGAGCGCCAGCAGCCGTCCCTCGACATATTCCGAGACGGTGCGAACCAGCAGCGGACTGCCGGCCAGCTCGATCATCTCCGGCAGCACGAAGACGCGGAAGCGCTGCGGATAGTCCTTGCGGAAGGCGCGTGGAATGGTGAACTCGAAGCCGCAATTGGGATCGCACTTCATCACGGCGCCGACGTCGCGCCGCAGCTGGTCCGCCCGGGTTTGCCCCACCCGCACGTCGTCGCAGGTCACCAGCAGGTCGCAGCGCGCTCCCCAGTCGCCCGCCTGGCCGACCTGCCGCAGCACCCAGCCGCGCAGCGCGTGATGCACCAGCCCGTCGAGCTGGCCCTGCAGCCCGACATACGGGCGATCCCGGATCTCGAGCGAGGGGCCGAGGCTGCCGAGCCCGTCCGCGCCCATGTGCGGCAGCGCGCTGCCGTCCGGCAGCAGGAAACCCAGCACATGCGGCTGGTTGTCGAGAAAGCGTTCGGGGACGTCGAAGGTGAAGCCGACCCGCGCCGAGCCGAGGCCGAGCGCATCCTGCACGTCCGGTCGCAAGCCGTCGCACAGCACGTCGGCGACCTCGATCCCATCGATCACCGCGACCAGCGAGACAATGGTTTGCGGGGAGACCAGGTTGGCCACCCACCCCGAAGCGCGCCCGGTCTCATAGCGGTCGAAATAGCCGCTGAAGCTGGCGGCCGCATCGGCTCCCGGGTGTCCGTCGGTGTCAGCCATCCATCATCCTTGCGTCTCCGCAGGCCATCAAACCAACCCCACCCGCAGCATAACACGGCGGATCAGGCGATCGAACGCGCCTGGCCGCCTTTGAGCACACCTGCACCCCGCGCGCCCCCCCGTCACCGGGCGGCGGCCGACCCGGTGGGCCGGGTCAGGACAGGCCCACCCGATAGAACCGGCGCACCAACCGCTCCATGGTCAGGCCCTGCACCACGATGGTGAACACCACCGTCACGTAGCACACCGCCAGCAGCGCCGACTTCTCGTGTCCGTGCGGCAGCGACAAGGCCAACGCCACCGAGATGCCGCCGCGCAGGCCGCCCCAGGTGAGCAGCATCAGCGTGCCGATCCGGTTGCGGCCGCGCACATGCATGCCGATCGCCGAAAGCAGCACGCTGCTGAACCGCACCGCCAGCGCCAGCGGCACCGCGCACAGGGCGGCCGCAAGATCAGCCGGCCGGAACGGCACCGTGAGCACCTCGAAGCCGATCAGCAGGAAAAGCAGCGCGTTCAGCACCTCGTCGACCATCGACCAGAAGCTCATCACCATCTCCCGGGTCTTGCTGCTCATCGCGTGCCGGGCCGGACGCCCGCCCATGGTCAGCCCGGCCATCACCACCGCGATCGGGCCCGACATGTGCAGGCCGTTCGCCAGGCTGAAGGTGCCGGTGGCGAGTGCCAGGGAGATGGTCAGCTCCAGGTTGAACTCGTCGATCCGGCTCATCATCAGCAACGCCACGAAGCCGGTCAGCAGGCCGAGCGCCCCGCCGCCGGCCGCTTCGAACAGGAAGCGCGCAGTCACCTCCCAGCCGCTGGACACGTTTCCGTGCCTGGTGGCGACGCCGAGTGCGACGCCGAACAGCACCACGCCCACCCCGTCATTGAACAGGCTCTCGCCGGCGAACAGCGCCTGCAGCCGCGGCGGCAGGCCGATGCGCTTGAGCATGCCGACCACCGCCACCGGGTCGGTCGGCGCCAGGATGGCGCCGAGCACCATGCACCAGACCAGCGGCACCAGATCGCCGAACAGCGGAAAGATGAACCACATCGCGGTTCCCAGAAAGGCGACCGCAAGCATCGTGCCGAGCGTCGCCAGCGCCAGCACGTTCAGGCGGGTCTTCCAGAGATCGCCGAGATCAACATGCAGGCTGCCTGCGAACAGCAGAAACGACAGCATCCCGTTCATCAGCGTCGACGGCAGATCAACCGTGCCGAGCATCTGCTGCGACAATGCGCGCAGGTCGTAGCCCGGGATCAGCGGGTTGGCGGCGAGCAGCAGCAGCGACATGGCGAGCGCGAACAACAGTACGCCGATGGTGTTCGGAAGCCGCAAGGTGAGATGGTTGATGGTGCCGAACAAGGCCGACAGGGTCAGCAGGATCGCCAGCAGCCCCAATCCGGTCATGAACCCAGCCCTGTCATGAACGAGGCCTAGCCGGGATCCGACATCAGCTGCCGCAACAGCTGTTCACGCAGCTCCGCAAGGCTCGCCTCCCTGCCAGGCCGGCCGGCCGCCTGGTCAAGCGCGTCGCGCACCCGGCGCATGCGGCGCCGCGCCTCGTAGAGCTGGTCGAGCAGCGACAGCACCACCGGCAGTGCCTCCTCGTTAACCTGGAGCTGCTCGCGCAGCTCCAGGATCAGCTTGACCCGGGCCACGTCGATGTCGTGGAACAGGTAGCGTCCCGGCTCGCCATCGGGACGCACCCAGGCCTGGTCGATCCAACGCTGCAGGTCCGAAGGATCCAGGCCACGCACCTGGACATACAATGTCTCGACGGTGATCATGCGCTCCCCATCATGTCGCGGCGTGGATCGTTACCGGCCTGCGGCTTCCATCCCTTCAGGAAGGCCTCGAGCGCCGGATCCGGCTGGCCGATCACCACCCGGAGCACCACAAACAGATCGCCTGCCTCGTTGCCGCCATGCGCCGGCACCCCGCGTCCGCGCAGCCGCAACCGGCGTCCGGCATCGGAGGCGGGCGGGATCGTCATGGTCACCGGGCCGGCCGGCGTCGGCACCGCGATCCGGCCTCCGAGCACCGCTTCCTGGAGTGTCACCGGCAGGTCGAGCTCGATGTCGCTGCCCTGCCGGCGATAGAAGGGATGGCCGGCCACCTTGATCTGGATCAGCGCGTCGCCGTTCGGACCGCCGTTCAGCCCCCCGCCGCCCTGCCCGCGCAGACGCAGGCTCTGGCCGTCCTCGAGCCCGACCGGAACCTTCACATCAAGGCTGCGCCCGTCGGGCAGCGTCAGCCGCCGGGTGGCGCCTCGAACCACGTCCAGCAGCTCCACGGTAAGGCCGTACAGCTCGTCCCGGCCATGGACCGCGGCGACCGCCTGAACGTCAACGGCCACCGGGCCGCCGCGG
>CAXUNX010000088.1:0-13108 GCA_964252545.1 uncultured Acetobacteraceae bacterium
CCGTTTGAGTGCGCTGCATCCATAGGACAGCGCCGCGGCAATGGCGATGGCAAAGTGTCAACCGCCACGCCAAGCAGTGAGGGCGCCTCTTCCCTGCGGATGGGGAAGTGGCGATACTTGCGACGATGGATCACGGATCGCTTCGTGCATGCCTTCTCCATCGGTCCGCTGCCGTTGTTCTGGCTGCTGCATGAGCCAGCCGCCGCCGCTGGACGAAGGCTGGCTGCGCAAGCGGCTCGCCAGGCTGCAGCCGCTCGGGCAGGGCCACAACGAAACGCGGCCGGAGCGCGGAATGCGACAGGCGGCCGCGGTTCTGGTGCCGGTCGCGCTTGCGCCGGCGCCGATGGTGCTGCTGACCCGTCGCTCGGCGGTGCTTCGCACCCATTCGGGCCAGGTCAGCTTTCCCGGCGGCCGTCCGGATCCGAGCGATGCCAGCCTCGCCGACACGGCGTTGCGCGAGGCGGAGGAGGAGATCGGGCTGCACCCGCGGCACGTCGCCCTGCTCGGACGCCTGCCGCCGCAGGACACCCGCGGCAGCAACTACCTCATCACCCCGTTTGTGGGGCTGCTTTCGGCCGAAGCCCAATGGGCCGCGGCGTCCGAGGAGGTGGATGCGGTGTTCGGACTCGGCCTGGAGGTCTTGCTCGATGCCGAGGCGCCGCGCCGGATCGAGGACGGATTGCGACGCGGCACCTGGTCGTGGCCGCACCCGGACCACGATATCTGGGGGGCGACGGCGGCGATCCTGGTCCGCCTGGCCCGGCTGCTGCGCGGGGAAGGGGAGGAGCGCCGATGATCGATCCGGATGCCATGCGGGCGGCGTTCTCGCGGGCGATGTCGGACATGTATCGCAGCGAGGTGCCGCAATACGGCACGCTGCTGGAACTGGTGTCGACGATCAACCGGACGGTGCTGGGCCAGGACCGGCAGCTCGCGGCCACCGTGGGGCGGGAGCGGTTGGCGGAGGAGCGGCATGGCGCCATCCGGCTCGGCACGGCAAACGAGCTGAGGCTGATGCGCCGGCTGCTGGGCGTGCTCGGGATGGTTCCGGTTGGTTATTACAACCTCGCGCCAAGCGGCGTGCCGGTGCATTCCACCGCCTTCCGGCCGACCGACCCGGAGGCGCTGCGACGCAGCCCGTTCCGGCTGTTCACCTCGCTGCTGCGGTTGGAGCTGATCGCCGACGCAGCTCTGCGCGAGGCTGCGCGGGCGATCCTGTGCCGCCGGCAGATCGTAACCCCCCGGGCTCTGGCACTGATCGAAACGTTCGAGGCGGAGGGCGGGCTCGACGAGCCGGAAGCCCGCGAGTTCATCGCCGAGGCGCTGCAGACCTTCCGCTGGCACCACCAGGCGACGGTGGACCTCGCGACCTACCAGGCGCTTCGCGCGGCACACCCGCTGATCGCCGACATCGTCTGCTTCAAGGGGCCGCACATCAACCATCTCACCCCGCGCGTGCTGGACATCGACGCCGCACAGGCGGCCATGCAGACACGCGGGCTGGAAGCCAAGGCGGTGATCGAAGGGCCGCCGCGGCGCGCCTGCCCGATCCTGCTGCGTCAGACCAGTTTCAAGGCACTCACGGAGCCGGTGCGGTTCGGCGATGCCGCGGGTGCCCATGCCGCCCGCTTCGGCGAGATCGAGCAGCGCGGCGCGGCCCTCACCGAAGCCGGACGCGCGCTCTATGACCGGCTGCTGGCGCATGGCGATGCTGCTTCGTTCGCGGGGTTTCCCGACGACCACGAAACGATGCGGAGCGAGGGCCTCGCCTTCTTCCGCTACCGGGCGGCCGCTGACCTGCCGCTGGTGGCGCAAAGCCTGGACGAGGCGGTGCGCGCCGGCTCGGTGCAGGCCGAGCCCATCACCTACGAGGATTTCCTGCCGGTCAGCGCCGCCGGGATCTTCCGCTCGAACCTGTCAGACCAGGCGCTTGCCCCGCTGGACTCGTCGCCACGCCAGGGCGAGCTGGAGGAAGCGCTCGGCTGCGCGGTGCTGGATCCGCTGCAGCTTTATGCGGCGCAGAGTGCTGCCTCGGCCGCGGCGATCGTGCTCTGAGGGCGGCTTCCGGCCGCAGCGGCTTCCGGGCGTTCAGACGTCGAACCGCACGCCCTGCGCAAGCGGCACCGAAAGGCCGTAATTGATGGCGCTGGTCATCCGGCGCATGTAGCCCTTCCAGGAATCCGAGCCGGATTCCCGGCCGCCGCCGGTCTCCTTTTCGCCTCCGAACGCGCCGCCGATCTCAGCACCCGAAGGCCCCATATTGACGTTTGCGATGCCGCAGTCCGAGCCGTGGGCGGCCAGAAACAGTTCGCTCTCGCGCAGGTCGCGGGTGAAGATCGAGGACGACAAGCCTTGCGGCACGTCGTTGTGCAGCCTCAGGGCCTCGTCGAAGGTGCGGTACTTCAGCACGTAAAGGATCGGGGCGAAGGTTTCGACGGTCACCGGGGCGACCTGGCGCGGCATCAGCACCAGGGCAGGCCGGACATAATAAGACAGCCCGTCGCCGACCCGCTCGCCGCCGAACACCTCGCCGCCCGCTTCCCGCGCGCGCTCGAGTGCGGCCTGCATCCCCTCGAACGCAGCGCGGTCGATCAGCGGGCCGACCAGGTTGTCGCCAAGCAGCGGGTTGCCGACCGAGACCTGCTCGAACACCGTCCGCAGCTTCAGCGTGAAAGCCTCGATCACGCTTTCATGCACGATCAGCCGGCGCAGGCTGGTGCAGCGCTGTCCGGCGGTGCCCATCGCGGCGAAGGCCACCGCGCGCAGCGCCAGCGCCTGGTCGGCGGAGGGACAGATGATCGAGGCATTGTTGCCGCCGAGCTCGAGGATCGAGCGGCCGAAGCGCTCGGCCACCTGTTGGCCGACCACCCGCCCCATCGCGGTCGAGCCGGTCGCCGACAGCACCGCGATGCGCCGATCGCCGGCGAGGATGGCCCCGATCCCGCGGCCACCCAGAAGCAGGTCGCACAGCCCCGCCGGCGCATCGCCGAACCGCGCCGCCGCGCGCCGGAACAGCGCCGTGGTCGCAAGCGCGGTGAGCGGCGTCTTCTCGGAAGGCTTCCACAGCACGGGATTGCCGCAGACCAGCGCCAGTGCCGCGTTCCACGCCCACACCGCCACCGGGAAGTTGAAGGCGGAGATCACGCCCACCGGGCCGGCCGGGTGCCATTGCTCCATCATCCGGTGCTCGGGCCGCTCGCTGGTGATGGTGAGCCCGTAGAGCTGCCGCGACAGCCCGACCGCGAAGTCGCAGATGTCGATCATCTCCTGCACCTCGCCGGCGCCCTCGGAGGGGATCTTGCCGGCCTCGATGGTCACCAGCCGGGCGAGCGCATCCTTGGCGGCGCGCAGTTCTTCGCCGAACAGCCGCACCAGTTCGCCCCGGCGCGGCGCCGGAACCATGCGCCATTGCAGGAAGGCGGACTGCGCCTGCCCGATCGCCGTCTCGGCGGCCTCGCTTCCGGCGTGATCGACGCGGCCGATCTCCTCTCCGGTGAGCGGCGAGCGCACCGGCTGGGCGCCCCCCTGGAAGTGCCTGCGAGGCACGTCGAGGGCCGACAGCAGCGCGCCGGTTTCAAACGGAAGGTCCAGCTCGGCGGCGTCCATCGGAGCTCCTATTGCGGTTGCTGCCGCTGGCTTGAGACCTCCCGCGCCAGCGTCGAGTGCCGCATTCCATAGCCGACATAGGTCAGCGCGCCGAGCAGGGAATAGCCGAGCAGCAGCAGGGCGGGAACCGGGTTGCCGTTGAACAGGGCAGTGAACAGGTCGATCAGCAGCGGGGCCGCCATGATCACGCAGAACAGGATCCCGAAGGCCGGTGCCGTGCCGATCCAGAAGCCGCGGATGCGGATGCCGCCGAGCGGAACCCGGAACGGCGCGACCATGTCGGGGCGGGCGTTGCGCTGCCAGATCACGGTGAAGCTGACGATCCCGAACGCGACCGTGGTGCCCAGGCTGACCAGGTCGCTGATGATGTCGATCGGCAGGGTGGCGGCTGCGATCGCAGTACCCAGCCCGACCGCGATGCTGCCGAGCCAGGGCGTTCGGAAGCGCGGGTGCAGATGGTGGAACATGCGCGGCAGCAGCCCGTCGCGCGACATGGTGTAGAAGATGCGCGACTGGCCATACTGCAGCACCAGCATCACCGAGCACAGGCCGGTCACCGCACCGATCTTGATCAGCAGGGCAAGCCAGGGCTGGTGCATGGCATCCACCGCGATCGCCAGCGGATCGGGCACGCCGAGCTCCCGGTAGGGCACGATGCCGGTGAGCACGGCGGCGACCAGGATGTAGGTGACGGTGCAGATCGCGAGCGAGCCGATGATGCCGATCGGCACGTCCCGTCTGGGGTTGCGTGCCTCGGCAGCGGCGCAGGAGACCGCCTCGAAGCCGACATAGGCGAAAAAGATCACCGAGGCGGCCCGGAAGATCCCGGCCACGCCGAAATGGAAGCCGCCGGTGTTGGCCGGAATGAACGGCTGCCAGTTCGAGGGGTTCACCGCGCCGATGCCCAGCGCCACGAACACCACCAGCACCGATACCTTGATCACCACGATGACGGTGTTCACGGTCGCGGACTCGGTCACGCCGACCACCAGGATCGCGGTGACCAGCAGGCTGGCGAAGGCTGCAACCAGATCGAACCCGCCGCCCCACAGCAGGCTGGTGGCGGAGGCGGTCTGCACAGTCTGGATCATCGGCGTATGCAGCCAGGCCGGCACATGCAGCCCGAAATCGTCGAGCAGGCTGGTGGCGTAGCCCGAGAACCCGGCCGCCACCGCCGCGGTGGAGATGCCGTATTCGAGCAGCAGCAGCCATCCGGTGATCCAGGCGAACACCTCTCCCACGGCGACATAGGCGTAGGTGTAGGCCGAGCCGCTCACCGGCATGATCGAGGCGAGCTCGCCGTAGGAAAGCGCGGTGAAGGCGCAGGCGAGACCCGCCAGCAGAAAGGAAAGCAGCACCGCAGGCCCGGCATAATGCGCGGCCGCACTGCCGGTCATGACGTAGATCCCGGCGCCGATGGTCGAGCCGACCCCGAGCATGGTGAGGTTGAGCGGCCCGAGCGTGCGCTTCATCCCGTGCAGCGCGATCTCCGCCTCAACATGGCCCACCGGCTTTCGAAGCATCATCTGCGCCGGCGGCAGCGGCGACTGCTTCAGTTCGCCGCCGTGGGCTTGAGGGTTTTGCATGCTGGGCATGCACCCACGGTATGGAGTGCGTGCTTGAGGGGTCAAGAGGGGGGCATCGTGCGAGCGGCCGTGGGGTAGTCTGGTTTCGGTAAAGCTGCTTTGCTCGGGCGATGAACCCCGTCCGGGCTCCACTCGCCGTTGTCACGATGGTCTACAACGAGGCGCAGTTCCTGCCGGTCTGGGTGCGGCACTACACCGGGCAGGTCCCGCCGTCCCATTGCTATGTGATCGATCACGGCACCAGCGACGGCAGCACCGCCGCCGGCTGCCTGCCGGCTGGATTGAACCTGCTGCGGGTTCCCCGCTCGCCCCAGGACGACCACCGGCGGGTACGGTTCGTGACGCAGCTCTGCGCGGGGCTGCTCGTTTGGTACGAGGCGGTCGTTTATGTCGACGTGGACGAGATGCTTGTGGCCGACCCTGCGCTGCACGCTTCGCTCACCGACTATGCCGCATCGCTCGGCGAGGGGGCGGTGATCTCTGCGGTCGGGCTCGACGTCGTGCACCGCCCGGACGACGAGCCGGCGCTGCAATGGGATCAGCCGGTGAGCCGCCAGCGGCACTGGAACCGCTTCAGCTCATCGATGTGCAAGCCCGTGCTAATCCGCCGGCCGGTGCGCTGGGCACCCGGGTTCCACAACATCGAAGCCGAGCCGGTGTTCGACGAGCTGTTCCTGTTTCACCTGCGCTATGCCGATCTGCAGTCCGGGTTGAAGCGGCTATCGCGGACACGGGCACAGGCCTGGGCATCCGAGCAGGCCGGTTCGCATCAGCGCATGGCGGACCGGGACTGGAGCGCCATGCTGCACGCCATGGCCGGGTTGCCGCGGCGGGAGAGCGGCTCGTTCGGGCTTGACGATGCCGAGCTCCAGGAATGGCTGGCCAAGGTGATGCAGAGCGCCGCCTCCCGCCAGAACGACCTCTACCGGATCGACCTGCATCTCAGCGGCGACCGGCTCTGGAGCCTTCCCGAGCGTTTCATCGGCAGCTTCTAGCCCGAAGGTGCGGGCAACCGGCTGGCGGGCGGGGCCGTTATTCGGCCGGAGACGGCGACGCGACAACACAACAAGGGAGCGATGACGTGGCCAGGATCGTTGTTTTGCGCCGACCACTCCGGGCGGCGATCGGCGGCGCGCTGTTGCTGTGGTGGCCGGCGGCAGCCGGCTTGGCCCAGGTCCCGGTCGATCCATCCAACGGCGGCAACAACACCCAGAGCGGGGTCGTGCACCCCCACGATCATCTCGATCCCGGCATCGCCAAGCCTGCTCCGGCCATGTCGCCGCAGAGCACGCCGGTGATCCGCCCTCCGGGCACCCGTCCCGGACGGCATGGCAAGGTACTGGTTGTGCCGAAATGAAGCCGTCCGGCGCCTTCTAGCGCTTGGACTTGCGAGCCTTGGGTGGCTGTTCCGCCGTTTTGTGATCGGCGGCGCCAGCCTGCTGCTTTCCAACCTGCTGCTTCCCAGCCTGCTGCTTCCCAGCCTGTTGCTTCAGCGCCTTTTCCTTCAGGCTGGGCTTGGCGGGCAGCCGTTCCGGCGCCTTGGCGGCGGCCTTGCCGGCCGTCACCGCCGGCTTCGGTTCTGGCGGCTGGGCGGCCCGAGCCGACCGCTTGGGCTTCGGTGCGCTGTCCGCCTCTCCTTGATCGGTCAGCTCCGGAAACTCGCCCAGGTTCTGCTGGATGAAGGCCTCCTCGACGGGCTGCTCCCGGGAAGGGTCCGCACCGGCGGATTGCGGGTTCGGCAACAGCCCGGCGCCGGCGCTGTCCTCCATCGCCACAAGCTCGCGCGCACGCTCCCAGAATTCGTCGTGGCGTCCGTGCGGTCGGCCTTCGTCGCTCCAGAGTTGGTAGGCACGCACGCGGATCCGGTGCTCGCGGCCGGGATCGTCCTCGAGAGGGTTTGACGACATCGGATCCTCCATCAGCCATCATCGAATCGCCCGGCCAGCCCGCGCGGTCCCCTTCCCGATCACGACATAGAGAAACAGGTCAAGACCTTTCCGCCGCCTGGATCGTCGCCATGTGAGGTGCCGCGGTTGCAGGGAGGGCGCGATGGCGCAGGCGGTTCTTGGTGGCGGATGTTTCTGGTGCCTGGAGGCGGTCTACAAGGATCTGCACGGTGTGACCGACGTGCTTTCCGGCTATGCCGGAGGACATGTGGAGCGGCCGAGCTATGATCGGGTCTGCAGCGGCAGCACGGGCCATGCCGAAGTGGTGCGCATCAGCTACGATCCACAGATCTTGTCGTTTGCAGACCTGCTGCGCGTGTTCTTCACCATCCACGATCCCACCACCCCGAACCGGCAGGGCGCCGACGTTGGAACCCAGTACCGGTCGGTGATCTTTGTGGCCAGCGACGATGAGCGCCGTACCGCCGAGGCGGTGCGCGCGGAGATCGAGTCGGCCGCTGTCTGGGATGGAGAGATCGTGACCGAGATCACTGATCTTCCAGTATTCTACCCTGCCGAAGCGGAACACCACGATTATTATGCGCAGCATCCCGGTGCCGGTTATTGCCGGGTGGTGATTGCGCCCAAGGTGAGCAAGTTCCGCAAACAGTTCGCGCACCGCCTGAAGCAGGGTGCGGCCTGACCGCACCCTAGCAGGCCAAGGCCTGGCGGTGGCCGCAGCCGCCCGGCATTGAACCGAGCTGCTGGCGATCGGTCCGCCGCGCCGGCAAAGCTCTGGCCAAAGCCGCCTAATGCTGGCACGAAGCGGCGCAGTGGATGCCCGCGTCGGTTCAAACCACCAGCCGGACCAGGGCCCGATCCGGAGCACCGAGCCAATGAGCTACCGTCCGTATCAGCAGATCGTGCGTCGCGCGTCCCGCCGGATCCATGTCGGCCATGTTCCGGTCGGCGGCGATGCGCCGATCACCGTGCAGACCATGACCAACACGCTCACCACGGACGCTGCGGCGACCATCGCGCAGATCCGGCTCAGCGAGCTCGCGGGCGTCGATATCGTGCGGGTGTCGTGCCCGGACGAGGAAAGCACCGCCGCCCTGGCCGAGATCGTGCGCGAAGTGAACGTGCCGGTCGTGGCCGACATCCATTTCCATTACAAGCGCGCCATCGAGGCCGCGCGTGCCGGCGCCGCCTGCCTGCGCATCAATCCCGGCAACATCGGCAGCCCGGAGCGGGTGCGCGAGGTGGTGCGCGCGGCGCGCGAGCACGGCTGTTCGATCCGCATCGGCGTCAATGCGGGATCGCTGGAGCGCCACCTGCTGGAGAAGTACGGCGAGCCCAACCCCGATGCGCTGGTCGAAAGCGCGCTCGAACACGCCAAGATCCTGCAGGACCACGACTTCCACGAGTTCAAGATCAGCGTCAAGGCATCCGACGTGTTTCTGGCGGTCGCCGCCTACCAGCAGCTCGCCGAGGTCTGTGACCACCCCTTGCATATCGGCATCACCGAAGCGGGCGGCAAGCGCGCCGGCACCGTCAAGTCGGCGATCGGCCTGGGCAGCCTGCTGTGGGCCGGCATCGGCGACACGCTGCGGGTTTCGCTTTCGGCGGAACCCGAGGAGGAGGTGCATGTCGGCTGGGAGCTGCTCAAGACGCTGGGGCTGCGCCACCGCGGCGTGAAGATCATCTCCTGTCCTTCCTGTGCCAGGCAGGGTTTCGACGTGATCCGCACCGTGGCCACCCTGGAGGAGCGTCTGGCCCACATCGAGACGCCGCTCACCCTGTCGATCATCGGCTGCGTGGTCAACGGACCGGGCGAGGCGCTGATGACCGATATCGGCGTCACCGGCGGAGGTTCCGGACGCCACATGGTGTATGCGGCCGGCAAGCAGGATCATACGATGCCGGCCGAACGCATGGTCGAGCACATCGTCGAGCTGGTTGAGGCCAGGGCTGCCGCCTTCCAGGCGGAAAACGATCGCAACAAGGCGGCAGAGCTGGCCGCTGATTGATGGATGCGGTGCAGCCGGTACGCGGCACGCGGGACCTGATCGGGGACGAACAGCGGCGGCACGCGCATGTTGTCGACACGGCAAGGCGGGTGGCCGGGCTGTACGGCTTCGATGAATGGTCGACGCCGATCTTCGAGGATACCCGGGTGTTTTCCCGCACGCTGGGCGAGACCTCGGACGTGGTCGCCAAGGAGATGTACAGCTTTCCCGATCGCGGCGGCGACCAGCTGACGCTGCGTCCGGAGGGCACGGCCGCCATCTGCCGGGCGCTGGTGAGCAATGGCCTGACCCAGTCGCTGCCGCAGAAGATCTTCTATGCCGGCCCGATGTTCCGCTACGAGCGGCCGCAGAAGGGTCGATACCGGCAGTTCCACCAGATCGGCGTGGAGCTGATCGGAAGCAGCGAACCGGTGGCCGACGCCGAGGTGATCGCCCTGGGCCGCGACGTGCTGGCGGCGCTCGGCATCGACAGAGACGTCGTGCTGGAGCTGAACACGCTGGGGGATGCTGAAAGCCGCACCGCCTGGCGAGAAGCGCTGATCGGCTATTTCCATTCGGTGCAGGACGCGCTTTCACCGGAAAGCCGCTCCCGGCTCGAACGCAACCCGCTGCGTATCCTGGACAGCAAGTCGGCGCAGGATCAGCCGTTGCTGGCCGGAGCACCGAGCATCGGCGGCTTCCTCACCGGGCCCGCGCGTGGCTTCTGGGACGGGTTGCGCGCCTCGCTGGACCGGTTCGGCGTGGCGTTCCGCGAGAACCCGCGCATCGTGCGAGGGCTCGACTATTACAGCCACACCGCCTTCGAGTTCGTCACCGAGAGCCTTGGTGCCCAGGGCACGGTGCTGGGCGGCGGGCGGTATGACGGGCTGGTCGCGGAGATGGGCGGCCCGCCCACGCCCGCGATCGGCTGGGCGGGCGGCGTGGAGCGCCTCGCCATGCTGCTCGGAGCCTCTCCCGCAGCGCCTCGTCCGGTCGCGGTGATCCCGATGGGCGAAGCGGCCGAGGCAGCCGCGATCGCCGTGCTGCAATCGCTGCGCGCGGCCGGCCTGCGCGCCGAGGCCGCCTACCGGGGAGCCTTCAAGCGCCGGCTGGAGCGGGCTAACAAGATCGGCGCCAGCTTCGCCGTCATCCTGGGTCCGGATGAGCTCGCCCGTGGCGCCGCCCAGCTCAAGGATCTCGCGAGCGGCGCGCAGAGCGAAGTGGCACTGGACCAGCTCGCCGCCCGGCTTCTCTCGCCGCGATGAACTTCGAGGAACGGCTGGACCGGATCGTTGCGCGATCCGACGAGCTGCGCGATTCGCTCTCCCGCAGCCTTTCGGGCGACGCCTTCAACCGGGCCTCGCGGGAGTTCGCCGAGCTTGGCCCGGTGGTGGGGCGCATCAGCGAACTGCGCGCCGCGGAGGCGGAGGAGCGCCAGGCGCGGGGACTGCTCGGGGATGCGGAGATGCGGGAGCTGGCGGAGGCGGAGCTCGCCTCGCTGGGCGAGCGGCTGCCGAGGCTCCGGCACGAGATCCGGCTTGCCATGCTGCCGCGCGACGAGGCGGATGCCCGCAGCGCCATCCTCGCGGGGAGGCCCGCCGCGGGGGGCGACGAGGCGGCGCTGTTCGCGGCCGAGCTGTTTGGCGCCTACCGACGCTTCGCCGAGTCGAACAGCTGGCGCTTCGAGCTGCTGGAGTACGACGAGAGCGAGCTGGGTGGCCTGCGTGGCGGCATCGCCAACATCAACGGCCGCGGCGTGTTCGCGCGTTTGAAATACGAGTCCGGCGTGCACCGGGTGCAGCGGGTGCCGTCCACCGAAAGCCAGGGCCGCATCCATACCTCGACGGTGACGGTGGCGGTGCTGCCGGAGGCCGAGGAGGTGGACGTGGTGGTCAACGACGCCGACCTCAGGATCGACGTTTTCCGCGCATCCGGCGCTGGCGGACAGCATGTCAACAAGACCGAAAGCGCGGTGCGCATCACCCACATGCCCAGCGGCATCGTGGTGGCGATGCAGGAGGAGCGCAGCCAGCACAAGAACCGGGCCAAGGCGATGAAGATCCTGCGCGCCCGGCTCTTTGAGCAGCAGCGCAGCCAGCTCCACGACACCCGCGCCGCCAACCGCAAGTCGCAGGTTGGTACCGGCGACCGCAGCGAGCGGATCCGCACCTACAATTTCCCGCAAGGGCGTGTCTCGGACCACCGGATCAATCTGACGCTCTACAAGATCGACAAGGTCATGCAGGGGGAACTCGACGAGTTCATTGATGCACTCGCCACCGAGGAACAGGCGGCCCTGCTCGCCCTGGATGAGGCGTGATGCGGGATGTAGCGGCCTCAGGAGATCGGCGCGTGGCACAAGCCGGAGCGCTGGCGGAGGCTGTCCGCGGCTGCCGGATCGTCCGGGTCGGACAGATAGAACAGGTTGAAGTCCTCGGCGCCCAGTGCCTCGAAGCGGTGACGGTCCGGATCGTTGAGCAAGCCGGTCGCGTTCACCTCGTGAGTCTCGGGCGCTCCGTTGTCGGAGCGGATGGTGATGGTGCCGCAAAGATCATAGCGGTGCTGCTCGCGGCCAGCCGCGTCCTTGGCTCCGGCGACCTGGATGGTGACGGTTTGCTGGCGCGTGGCCGCGTCGAGATGGAAGGCCGCGACCAGCCGGCTGTCGATGTAGAGCTCGGTTGCCTCGCCGATCTCGCGCGCCGAGCGGATGTCGTGCACCGTGAACGTCGCCGCACGCGAAGCTGCCGGGATCGTGGCCAGCAGCAACACCAGCACAGGCAGCAGCGTCGACGCCTTGCCTGGGCGTTCTGAAGCGCGGAACCGGCCATGCAGCCCTTGAGCGACAGCATCGGCACGCTGATCGGCTGGGCCCAGCTTCGCCTGGCGCAAGCCGGCATCGAGACCCCCAGACGCGAGGCCCTGCTGTTGCTGGCGCATGCGCTTGGTCAACAACCGGGGGTCCTGCGGCTGCGTGATCCGGCCGAGACCGTCGGGCCGGAGGCTCGCGCGGCCTTTGCCGGCCTGGTCGGGCGTCGGCAGAACCGGGCGCCGCTCGCCTATCTCACCGGCTCGCAGGGTTTCTGGAGCCTCGATCTTGCGGTGTCCGCGGCAACCCTGATCCCGCGCGCCGACAGCGAGACCCTGGTGGAAACCCTGTTGCGGCTGCGGCCGGACCGCAATGCCGCTTTGCGCATGCTTGATCTCGGCACCGGCACCGGCTGCCTGCTGCTCGCGTGCCTGTCGGAATATCGGCATGGCTGGGGTCTCGGCATCGATCTCTCGCAGCCGGCCTGCGCGCTGGCAGCGCTGAACAGCGAACGCAACGGTCTGGCCAAGCGTTGCGCCTTTCTGTGCGGCAGCTGGACCGAGGCGCTCGGATCCGCGGGCTTCGACCTCGTGCTGAGCAACCCGCCCTATATCGCGAGCTCGGAGATCGGCGGGCTGATGCCGGAAGTCGCCGCGTTCGAGCCTCGGGAGGCGCTCGATGGAGGCGTCGACGGGCTCGCCGCCTACAGGACCATCCTGCCGAGACTTGGGGCGGTGCTGTTGAAACAGGGTGTGGCAATCCTGGAGCTCGGAGCGGGCCAGCTTCCAGCGGTCCGCGCCATGGCAGAGGGATCCGGGCTTGTGTTTGTTTGCGCGCATTCCGACCTTTCTGGCACAATCCGGACGATTGCCTTGCGGCCTGCCTGAAGCTGCCAGAATATATTTGGCAGGACTTGTCAGGACAGCTAGGTTGCGTGCTGCGGCGTGGCGGCGGTTCTCCCGCGGGAGCGAGTGCCGGTTTGCGCCGCAAGCGTTTGTTCCGCTCGATCGGTGTTCCCGTGCGAAGAGCCGGCATCGATCTGCAACAAGTCCCGGCCTCTGGTTGGAAGCCGGGTTCCCTCAGGCCACACCGATTGTTTGGTGGTTCCGAGAAGATGGGGCATGGCGCCCCAAGGCGTCCGGCCGAGACCGGGCGTTGCCATTCAGGAAAGTGCTGCGACACACTGATGAACATGAAACGCATGCGGGGCCGCAA
>CAXUNX010000089.1:0-13086 GCA_964252545.1 uncultured Acetobacteraceae bacterium
CGCTACCGCGGCATGAGCCAGCTCGGCGTGCGCAACATCGGCGGCTACAACGAGCGAGTCGCCGCAGCACGCGCCGCGGGCGAGGTGCTGATGCGCCGGGTGCAGACCGGCTTCGACCCGGAAACCGGCAAGCCGACCTTCGAGGAGCAGCCGCTTGGTCTCGAGAACCTGCCCTATATCGTGGTGGTGATCGACGAGATGGCGGACCTGATGATGGTCGCCGGCAAGGAGATCGAGGCGGCGGTGCAGCGTCTGGCGCAGATGGCCCGTGCCGCCGGCATCCATGTCATCGCGGCGACCCAGCGGCCTTCGGTGGACGTCATCACCGGCACCATCAAGGCCAATTTCCCGACCCGGATCAGCTTCCAGGTGATCAGCAAGTTCGACAGCCGCACCATTCTGGGCGAGCAAGGGGCGGAGCAGCTGCTGGGACAGGGTGACATGCTGTTCATGCAGGGCGGCGGCCGCATCACCCGCGTGCACGGCCCGTTCGTGGGCGATGCCGAGGTCGAGGATGTGGTGCGCCACCTCCGCCAGCAGGGCGAGCCCACCTATATGGACGATGTCACCTCGGTGTTCGAGGACGAGGCAGCCGGTGCCTCAGGCGGCGGGGGCGGCGGCCAGGGCGGGCTTGGCAACGGGCTTGGCGGAAGCGGCTTCGACAGCGAGACCGGGCTGTTCGACCAGGCGGTGTCGCTGGTGGCGCGCGAGGGCAAGGCGTCCACCTCCTTCATCCAGCGCCATCTCTCGATCGGCTACAACCGAGCGGCCAAGCTGATCGAGCAGATGGAAAAGGAGGGCATCGTTGGCCCTGCGAACCATGTCGGCAAGCGCGAGGTGCTGGTCCGCCGGGAGATGCCGGAGGAATAAACGCTTGGCCGCCGCAGTGTTGCCCGTGGGCGAGAGATCGAAGTCGAAGGTGTTCCCGAGCTTGTCGACCGCCCGGTACCAGGAGGCCCGCTTGCCCCGCACCTTCACGTAGGTTCGTGAACAGGCGGCAGGTCTTCAGACCGTCTTGAGCATGCCGCCATCAACGAAGTAGGTGGAACCCACGGTGTAGCTGGCCCGCTCGGAGCACAGGAACACGAAGGTGTTCGCAAGCTCCTCCGGAGTTGCGAAACGCTTGATCGACGCGTGTTCACGCGCAACGCCATCGAGATAGGCCTGCCAGTCGCCGCCGCTGTTCTCGGTGAGCTGCTTGGCCGTCTTGATCCAGTCGGGCGTCAGGATGAGGCCGGGATTGATGCAGTTCACGCGGATGTTGTCGCCAACCAGTTCGGTCGCCAGCGATTTCGAGAACATCATCAGGGCTGCCTTGGTGACGTTGTAGATCGGCTCGTACCAGAGCGGCTGGGCCGCGCAGATCGAGGCATTGTGCAGGATCACCCCGCCGCCGCGCTCGCGCATTCCGGGAGCCAGGCCGCGCGCCAGCCGCACCGCCGCCATGACGTGCAGCTCCCAGTACGAGAGCCACTTCTCGTCGGGCGCCTCCATGATCGTCTCGTTGCTGCCGGTTCCTGCGTTGTTGATGAGGATGTCGACGCCACCATGAAGCCGGGCCGCGGCCTCGAGCAGGCTCTGCACGCCAGCGGCGGTGGCGATGTCGCAGCCAACGCCGTGGGCGCTCACCCCGTAGGCTGCGGCGATACGCTCTGCTTCCGCCTCCGCGCGCTCGCGCCCGCGCGCCGCCAGGATCACGTGCGCACCCTCCGCGGCCAGGCCCTCGGCGACTGCCAGCCCGATGCCGACGCTGCCGCCGGTAATAACCGCGACCTTGCCACCGAGACCAAGATCCATCAGCGCTTCCCCAATCGTGCCCGCTATGACTAGCTATGCATCGTTGACATCGAGCTACGCCCGTGCATCCGGGGGCGTCAAGCGTCGGCTGCCCCGGTTGCGGCGGATTGTCCGGGTGTCGCAATGTGCTTGGATCCGCCGTGCGCTGTTTTGGCCTTGCGCTGTTTTGGCGGTGTCTGCTCCGGATGCTGAATGACCAAGCGTAAGCGTTACGCCTCCTCCAACGATGTGGCACGGCTCGCCGGGGTGTCGCAGTCGGCGGTTTCGCGCGCCTACAAGCCCGGCGGCAGCGTCTCGCCCGCCACGCGGAGCAAGATCGCGACCGCGGCCGCAGCGCTCAACTACCGGCCCAGCCTGATCCCGCGCATCATGCTGACCAACCGCTCCAACCTGGTCGCCGTGGTGATCGGCGGCATGTACAACCCGTTCAACGGCGCGGTTCTCGAGCAGCTTACCAGGGGACTGGAGCAGCAGGGACACCAGGCGCTGCTGGTGCATGCCGAGAGCGGCCACATGCTGGACGACGCCATCCCGCGCCTGGCGAGCTACCGCGTCGATGCGATCGTGAGCCCGCTTGCGATCCTCTCCTCGGCGGCGGACGCCGAGTTCCGCCAGTTGCACATCCCGATCATCTCGTTCAACGCGCCGGTCCGCAGCGCGTGGGTTTCCACCGTCTGCTGCGACAACGCGGCGGCCGGCCGGACGATGGTGGACCTGTTCGTGGAACGGGGCGGCCGCCGCTTCGGCTTCGTCCGTGGTCCCCGGGGCAGCCCGGCGGCCGAGGAGCGGCTGCAGGGTTTCCGCGCGCGCCTGCATGAACTCGGTCTGCCCACGCCGCGGATCGCCTGCGGCGACTTCCGATACGAGGGTGGCGTGCAGGCGGCGCGGCAGCTGCTGCGCGGCACGTCGCGGCCGGATGCGGTGTTCTGCGCGAACGATCTGCTCGCCCTCGGCGTGGTTGATGTCGCCCGGCACGATCTCCGGTTGCGGGTGCCCGGGGACCTGATGGTTGCCGGCTTCGACGACATCCCTTCCGCGTCCTGGAGGGCGTATGATCTCACCACCTTCGTGCAGGATGCCGAGGCCATGACGCACCAGGCTCTCGAAATCCTGTGCCGCGCCCTGGCACGGCACGATCATCAGAGCGAGCGGGTCGTGCTGAAGGCCCGCCTGATCGAGCGCGGCACGACGCGGCGCCTGGATCTCCAGGATGGCGACCGCCGGAGAGCCGACGCCGAGGGCGACGCGCCCCCGGGGGCTACGGCACCGCCGCGAGCACGTCGCGCAGAACCTGCACCATCTGATCGATCTGCCCGTGTTCGACGATCAGCGGCGGCGACAGGGCAATGATGTCGCCGGTGACACGCACCAGCAGCCCGGCCTGGAAGCAGCCCTGCAGCACCGCCATGCCGCGAACACCCGGCTTTGCCGAAGGAGCGAGCTCGATGCCCGCGACCAAGCCTAGATTGCGGATGTCGATCACGTGGCGGGCATCGCGCAGGCCGTGCACGGCGCGCCCGAACGGTTCGGCCATCGTTGCGGCACGCTCGAACAGCCGTTCGGCGTGGTAGATGTCGAGCGTGGCCAGGGCCGCTGCCGCAGCCACCGGGTGGCCGGAATAGGTGTAGCCGTGCGGCAGCTCGATCCCCGCCGGCGAGGCATCGAGGAACCGCTCGTAGAGCCCGCGGCGCACCGCCACCGCTCCCATCGGCACCACGCCGTTGGTGAGGCCCTTGGCCATGACCAGCAGGTCGGGCAGCACGCCGAAGCGCTCCGCGGCGAAGGCCGCCCCGAGCCGGCCGAACCCGGTGATGACCTCGTCGAAGATCAGCAGGATGCTGTGCCGGGTGCAGATCTCGCGCAGCCTCTGCAGATAGCCCAGCGGCGGCGGCAGCACGCCGGTCGACCCCGCCAGCGGCTCGACGATCACCGCGGCGATCGTCGAGGCGTCGTGCAGCGCCACGATCCGCTCCAGCGCGTCCGCGAGCTCAGCACCGCTCTCCGGCTGGCCGCGGGTGAAGGCGCGAGACGGATCGTGGGTGTGGGGGAGGTGATCGACGCCGCCGAGCATGGTGCCGTAGAGCCTGCGGTTGGAGGCGATGCCGCCCACCGAGATGCCGCCGAAGCCAACCCCGTGATAGCCGCGCTCGCGTCCGATCAGCCGGGTGCGCGCGGCTTGTCCGGTCACCCGGTGATAGGCGAGCGCGATCTTGAGCGCGGTGTCGACCGCCTCGGAGCCGGAGTTGGCAAAGAACAGCCGATCGAGGTCGCCGGGCAGCAGGGCGGCCAGGCGCGAGGCCAGGGCGAAGCCGAGCGGGTGGCCGAACTGGAAGCTGGGCGCGAAATCCAGCGCCTCCGCCTGCGACGCGATGGCCTGGACGATCTGCGCGCGGCCGTGGCCGGCATTGACGCACCACAGCCCCGCCGCCGCGTCGAGCACCTTGCGGCCATCGGCCGCGACATAGTGCATGCCGCGTGCCGCCACCAGGATGCGCGGGTCGGTTTTGAACTGGCGGTTGTCGGTGAACGGCATCCACCAGGAATCAAGGTCGTTGATCTGCATGCGGGTGGTCCTGTGCTTGCTCCGCCACCGCTCACGGCAGCGGATGCAGTGCCGCGAGGCGCCTTCTTTGCTCGGCCACGCCCGACGCCCGGAGCGGCTTAGCGCGCGCGCCGGCGATAACGGCGGCGGCGATCACCGGCGCCGGGCTGCTGCCGCCTTCGGCCGAGAGCCAGTTCAGGATGGCGGCGAGCTGGTTGTCGTTGAGTTGCCGGAAGGCCGGCATGTAGCCGTAATAGTCCGCACCGGCCGCCTCGATCTTCCCGACCATGCCAAAGAGCATCAGGTTGGCCAGGTAGTGCCTGCCTTCTGCGCTGGCCGCGATCTTGTTGATGCGTCCGCGCAGCGGCGGGTAGCGTCCGGCAGCGCCGATCCCGCCGGCCTGGTGGCACATCACGCAATTCGACGCATACAGCGCGGCGCCGGCATCCGCCGCGTGCGCCGGAGAGCCGGATGCCGCGAGCAGCAGCGCCGTCATGATCGTGCGCATTCGCATTCCGCTGCCCACCCTTGTCGCCGCAGCACCGTTCTACACCGGCGCGGGCGCGCCCCGCACCAGATGATGCGCCCGGAACAGGCGCCCGCGGTGCACCGGGGCTGCGAACTCATGGGGATGCCGGGCACCCGCCGGGCGCGCGCGGCCACAACCGGCCGGCGCTGAGCAGCGCCGCGACCAGCGCCATGGTCGCACCAAACCCCAGGCAGTGCCGTGCCGAGTTTACGGGCAGCAACTCGAACACCAGGGCGACCAGCATCGCGCCAACCGTTTGTCCGAGCAGCCTGGCGACCGACACCATGCCGCTGGCGCCCCCCGAGCGGCTCACCGGCGCCGCCGTGAGGATGGCGCGGTTGTTTGGCGCCTGGAACAGCCCGAACCCGCTCCCGGCCAGCGCGATGCGCCAGGCGATGTCGAGGTTGGACGGATGCGCCGGCATGAGCCACAGCAGGGTGAAGCCGGTGCCGGTGATCACCAGCCCGATGGAGGAAAGCAGGCCGGCCGGGTGGCGATCGGCGATCCGCGCCACCAGCGGCGAGACCATCACGATGGCGATCGGCCAAGGGGTGATCAGCAGCCCGGTCTGAACCGCCGAGCGATGCAGCTGCAGCTCGAAAAAAAACGGCATCGCGATGATAAAGAAGTTCGAGGCCACAAAGGCGAGGAAGCCCACCAGGAAGGCAGTGCGGAAGCCTCCGAGGCGCAGCAGGTCGACCGGAACCAACGGAGCGGCGGTATGGAGCTGTCGACGCACCAGCCACGCCAGGCAGGCCGCGCCGGCTGCGATCATCAGCAGCGACAGCCCCAGGCTGCCGTGATGGGCGATCCGGTCGAGTCCGATCACCAACGGTCCGATCGAGAGCGCCGTCAGCGCCGCGCTGACGCTGTCGAACCGCCGTTCGGGCGGCGCGCGCGGTGCAACCGGCAAGCTGGCGCTGGCGAGCAGCGCGGCACAGCCGAGCGGCAGGTTGATGAAGAAGATCCAGCGCCAGCTCGAAACCGACAGCACGCCGGCCGCCACGGTGGGGCCGAGCGCCACCCCGAGCGCGACCACCAGCCCGTTCAGCGACATGCCGCGGCCGAGCAGGCTGCCGGGATAGATCCTGCGCACCAGGGCTGCGTTCACGCTCATGATGCAGGCGCCTCCGAGCCCCTGCAGCACGCGCGAGCAGGCAAGCTCGGGCAGCGTCCGCGAGAGCGCGCAGCAGAGCGAGGATGCGATGAACACGACCAGGCCGATCCGGCACATCCTGTCCTGGCCGGTGAAATCGCCGAGCGAGGCCAGCGGCAGCAATCCGACCAGGCTGGCGAGCTGGTAGGCGTTGACCACCCAGATCGAGTCCGCGGCGCTGGCATGGATGTCATGCGCGATCGTCGGCAGGGCGACGTTGGCGACCGAGTAGTCGAGTGTGGTAATCAGCACCGAGAGCGCGATCGCGGCCATCGCGCGGCGGCGCACGTTACCATCCAGGACCGTGGACGGTTCGGCACCGGAGAGTGAAGCCATGAACCCGCTTTCATGCATCGCGGTTTGAAACAGCGCTTCACCCGGCGTAGATCCGCAAGCCCCACGCGGCAAGTCCGCGCGTTCAACAGGAACAGCGTATGAGTCAGAGCGTCGTGAGCAGGCACATCCGGGTTGCGGCGCAACCGGAGGACGGGACCCGTCGCGTTGCCGGCCTGGTTCTGGGCACCATCAGCGTGTGCCACATGGTCAACGACACCATCCAGTCGCTGCTGACCGCGATCTACCCGTTGCTCAAGGGAGGCTTCCATCTCTCGTTCGGTCAGATCGGCTTCCTGACGCTCACCTATCAGGTGACGGCTTCGCTGCTGCAGCCCCTGGTGGGGCAGTTCACCGACCGCAGGCCATTGCCCTGGTCGCTTGCGGTCGGGATGGCGCTGTCGATGCTTGGGCTGCTGGCGCTGGCGTTCGCGGGCAGCTATGGCGCGCTGTTGGGAGGTGCCACGCTGCTCGGGATGGGCTCGTCGATCTTCCATCCGGAATCCTCGCGCATCGCAAGGCTGGCCTCGGGCGGCCGCCACGGATTTGCGCAATCGGTGTTCCAGGTGGGCGGGAATGTCGGCTCCTCGCTTGGGCCGCTGCTCGCGGCGTTCGTGGTGCTGCCGAACGGCCGGGGCAGCCTCGCCTGGTTCTGTCTGGTGGCGCTTGCCGGCATGACCATGCTGGGCGGGATCGGACGCTGGTATGCGCGCCAGAACCGAACCAGCAGGCGCGCTCCCACCCAGGCGGCGCACGGGCTCAGCCGCCGCCAGATCGGCGTCGCGCTGGCGGTACTGATGAGCCTGGTGTTCTCGAAGTTCTTCTACATGGCCAGCTTCTCCAGCTACTACATCTTCTACCTGATGCACCGCTTCGGCTTGTCGGCACAGATGTCGCAGATCGACCTGTTCGTGTTTCTGGGCGCGGTCGCGGCCGGCACCGTGGCGGGCGGTCCGATCGGCGACAGGATCGGCCGCAAGGTCGTGATCTGGTGTTCGATCCTTGGCGTGCTGCCGTTCACCCTGCTGTTGCCGCATGTAGGGCTCGGCTGGACCGTGGCCCTCAGCGCGTTGACCGGATCGTTGCTGGCGTCGGCGTTTCCCGCGATCCTGGTCTATGCGACAGAGCTGCTGCCAGGACGGGTCGGCATGGTTTCCGGCCTGTTCTTCGGTCTGGCGTTCGGCATGGGCGGCGTGGGTGCCGCGGTGCTCGGCGTGATGGCCGACCATATCGGGATCGTCTCGGTCTACCAGCTTTGCGCCTGGCTCCCGGCGATCGGTCTGCTTGCCCTGCTGCTGCCTGATCCCGGGCGAAAGCTGCCCGGCTGAACACGCCGCCGCCGCTGCTGTTCGCGGACGCACGCTTCGCTGTTCTCAACAAGCCGGCCGGGCTCAAGGTGCATCCGGGACCTGCCGGCGGCGGCTCGGTGGAGGACTGGTTCCCAGCGCTTTCCCGCAGGCGGGACGGCCCGTGGCTCGCGCACCGCCTCGATGCCGACACCGCCGGCTGCCTGGTGGTGGCGCTGCGTCGCGCGGCCCTGCTTGAAGCCCAGGCCTGCTTTGCCGAGGGACGCGCCGGCAAGATCTATTGGGCAGTGGTGCAGGGCGCGCCTCCCGCCGCCGCCGGTTCCATTGTCGCGCCGCTCAGCAAGCAGAGCAATCGGGCGGGCGGCTGGCGCATGCGGGTGGATGCAAACGGCGCTCCGGCTCGCACCGATTATCGCCTGCTTGGCGGGTCCGCAGGCGCCAGCTGGCTGCAGCTGCGGCTGCTCAGCGGGCGCACGCACCAGGCGCGCGTGCATTGCGCGAGCCTGGGCTGCCCGATCCTGGGCGACCCGCTTTACGGCTACGCGGCAGATGGGCTGCAGCTGATGGCGCGCGCGATCGAGCTGCCTTTGATCCCGCCGGTGGCCGCCACGGCGCCGCCGCCGCCGCACATGCTGGGCGCGCTGGCCGCCTGCGGATACCACAAAGAAAACCACGCCGCACCCTGACCAACGCAGCACCGGCAGGCTAGAGTGGCACCGGTGTCGATCGCTTCCCCCCTTTTGCATCCCAGCCGATCGGCGCGGTTCTGCTCCGGCTCGATCCTGCGCCACACCGTGGTCATGGCCGGCACCGGCACGCTGGGCCTGATCGCCGTGTTCGTGGTGGACCTGCTCAACCTGTTCTACATCTCGCGGCTCCACGACCGCACCCTGACCGCCGCGGTGGCGTTCACCGGCGCCGTCTCCTACCTGCAGATGGCGGTCTCGATCGGCATGTCGATCGGGCTCGGCGCCGCGGTTTCAAGGCGCCTGGGAGCCGGGCGGGTGGCCGAGGCGAGGCAGATCGCCTCCAGCGCGATCATCGTGATGGCCTTTGTGATGCTGCTGATCGGCACCGGCACGGTGCTGATGCTCCATCCGGTGCTGCGTGGGCTGGGGGCAAGCGGCGCGGTGCTGCGGGCGGCGGCCGGCAACGTGTCGATCGTCTCGCCCTTCCTGCCGCTGATCGCGCTCGGCATGGCAAGCTCGGCGCTGCTTCGCTCGGTTGGCGATGCCCGGCGTTCGATGACGGTCACGCTCTGGGCGGCCGGGCTGCTCGCCTTGATCGATCCGGTGCTGATCTATTTGCTGCATCTCGGCCTGACCGGTGCCGCGATCGGCACCGTGCTGTCCCGCATGACCCTTGCCGCGCTCGGCCTGCGGGCGGTGCACCGGCACCGGATCCTGGCGCGTCCGGTGTGGCGTTCGCTGCTCGCCGACGCGCGGCCGGCGGCGGCGGTGGCGGTTCCGGCGATCCTGACCAATCTCGCGACCCCGGTCGGGGGTGCCTTCACCACCCATGTCATGGCGCGGTTCGGCCTGGGGGCGGTCTCGGGCCAGGCGACCATCGACCGGATCGTGCCGGTGGCGTTCGCGTTCGTGTTCGCGCTGACCGGATCAGTCGGTCCGATCATGGCGCAGAACCTGGGTGCCGGGCAGATCCCGCGTGTCCGCCGCACCTTGAGCTGTGCGCTGCTGCTTGTGCTCGGCTGCGTGCTGCTGATGTGGGCGCTGCTGGCCGTCTCCCAGGATGCGCTGGTTGCGTTGTTCTCGGCGACCGGCGACGCGGCGCGGCTGGTGCACCTGTTCTGTTCATGGACGGTCGCGGGATTTCTGTTCATCGGCGCGCTGTTCGTGGCCAACACCGCCTTCAACAACCTGGGCGCACCCCTGCTCTCCACCCTGTTCAACTGGGGACGCGCCACGCTTGGCACGATACCGTTCGT
Organism: uncultured Acetobacteraceae bacterium; assembly: GCA_964252545.1. Lineage (GTDB taxonomy): Bacteria > Pseudomonadota > Alphaproteobacteria > Acetobacterales > Acetobacteraceae > Lichenicoccus. Next base: position 9,610 of record CAXUNX010000089.1, read on the forward strand.
GCTCGTGGGCATGCGCTATGGGCCGCAAGGAATCCTGATCGGCCAGGCGCTGGGCGGCGTGCTGTTCGGCATCCTGGCGGTTGCGGGCGCGTTTCTGCTGACGCGCAGGCTCAAACCCGGCCACGCCGATGCGATGTTGAATGCGCCGGTGGCTCCGGTGAGCAACAAGGCCGCCATGGCGGAGATGGCGGAACTGACGCGCGAGGAGACTGCCTGAGCGTCTTCCATCCGACCGGGGACAGCTTGGCCGGCTATCCACGCCGTATCGTCATCGGCGCCGTCACCCGGCGGGTCATCGCCAGTGCCGAAAAGAGTGCCAGCAGCAGCGCCAGCACCCAGTGCGGACGGTGCAGATAGATCACATAGGCGAACACATGGCCCGCCAGCAGCAAAAACAACACCGACACCACGACCGCGATCCCGATCGCCGGCTGACCGCGTCGCAGGGCCACGGCACACAGTGCGAGAAACACGCAGAACAAGGCGATCGCCACACCGCGCACGATCTCCATGGTAGGACCGCTGAGGCGGGCCACCTCGTCCTCGAGCTGGTCCATCGCATTCTGCAGCGCCTGCTCGACCGGGCTGGGGCCGGCGAAGATCAGCGCCAGGGCGAGCAGCGCGCCGAACCCCCAGATCAGCAGCACCGTGTTGCGGTTCATCGCGTCCTGCGCCTTTCAGCCAATCAGAAACCACAGCCGGAACAGCAGGGTCTCGAGCCAGGTCTGGCGCGTGAGCCGCGGCAGGTCGCGCATCGCTCGCAGCCTGGCCAGCCGGCCGCCGCGCAACGCCGCCTGCAGCACAACGAGATCGGCACGCGCTTCCGGCGAAAGCACGTCCGAGGCGGCCGCCAGTTCCGCGACATGGATGCGAAACAGCGTCATGAACGCATCCGGGCCGCGCCTGAGCGCCATCACTCCGCGGCGCAGCACCGAATGCGGCGCGCCCACGGCGTTCTTGCGGTGCTGGCGGTAGAGGATCACCGGTGCCGGGTCGGCCAGCAGGCGGCCGCCCGCCGCACCGACCAGCAGATACGACCACCAGTCATGCAGCGTGCCGTCCGGGGGATTGCTGCACGCGACCAGGCGGGCTGCGGCCGGATTGAGCATCACCGTGCAGCCGGTCGCGATGTTCTGGGTCAGCGAGGCAGGGAACGACGGCAGCGGCTTGAATGGCGGCGACAAGCAGATGGTGTTCAGCGAGTCGTCCACGAGCCGCTGGCGGGCGCAATACAGCGCGGGCCGCGCGGCCCGCGCATCGCCCAGCGCCGTCAAGCCGCGCTCGAGCTTGTGCGGCAGCCACACGTCATCCTGATCGGCGAACGCCACCACGTGCTCTTCCGGAACCTGGCGCAGCAGGTGCAGGAACGAACCGGTGATGCCGAGATGGACGCTGCCGGCCACGCGTCTGCAGCGGCCAGCTCCAGGGCCGGCCGCGAAATCCGCCATGATCGCGCAGGTGCGGTCGGCGGAGCCGTCGTCACGCCAGAACAAGGTCCAGTTGCTGTGGGTCTGGTTGAGCAAGCTCGAAAGCTGCTCGGCCAGGAAATCCTGGCCGTTATAGGTTGAAAGCAGGATCGCGACCCGACCCAAGCCGGCTGGGGCGAGCGACGGCGCCCGTCCGAACGGGGCGAGACGCGATCCGGCCTCTGCGGGGCCTGCTTCCGGCGCTACCGATTCCATCGGGGGAGGCCGGATGGGTGCCTGTACCTGTTCCAGGCTGCGCTCGAGCTGGTCCAAGCCGGGCCCTGGATCAGGGCGCCGGCGTGCTGAGAAGGCGCTCGACGGTCGAGGTCAGGCTGCGCCGCCAGGCCGGCAGCCGGACCCCGAACACCTGCTCCAGCTTGCCGCAATCAAGGCGGGAATCGGCCGGGCGCTTGGCTGGCGTCGGCCAGTCCTCGGTGCGGATCGCGATAACCTGCGGCATGGCGCGACCGTGCTTCGCGGCATCCTCGAGAGTGGCCACGGCAAGCCCGTGCCAGGTGGTCTCGCCGGCGCCGGCGGCGTGGTAGATGCCGGCATACGAGTCCTTCCAGCCTCCAGCCTCGATCTGAACAAGGATGTCGATGATCGCCGCCGCGAGATCATCGGCGCTGGTGGGGCCGCCGCACTGGTCCCCCACCACCTTCAGGGTCGGATTCTTGGCGCCGGCATTGAGCATGGTGCGCACGAAGTTCTTGCCGGTCGCGGAATACACCCAGGAGGTGCGAAGGATGATGCTGCGCGGATTGGCTGCCAGCACCGCCTGCTCGCCTTCTGCCTTGGTGCGGCCATAGACGCCCGTGGGGGAGACCGGATCAGCCTCGGTATACGGCTCGCCCTTGTCGCCGCTGAACACGTAGTCGGTGGACACATGGATCAGCGGGATCGCGGCCTGCCGGCAGAGCGCGGCCAGCGCCGCGGGCCCGTCTCGGTTGGCGCGCGCGGCACCTTCCGGATCGCTTTCGGCGGCATCAACCGCGGTCCAGGCGGCTGCGTTGACGACGGCGGCCGGGGCAATCCGGCGGAAGCTGCTTTCGATGCTGTCGGGGCGGTCGAAATCAAACTCCGGGCGGCCGACGCGATGGATGCGCGGGCCGCCGCACTGGTTCAGCGAGGAGGCAAGCTGGCCACTGCCGCCGGTGACCAGGATCGCGCCGCCTGTTCTGGCGAGGCTGGCCATCAGTAATGAAACCAGCCATGTGCCGCGGCGAACGACGGTGCCAGCTTGTCCTTGTCGGACAGCACCGCCTGCCCGTCGGTGATCGGCCAGGCGATGCCGATGGTCGGATCGTTCCAGATCACCGCGCGCTCGGCCTCCTTGTTCCAGACATTGGTGCATTTGTAGTTCACCTCGGCATCCTCGCTCAGGGTGCAGAAGCCATGCAGGAAGCCGGGCGGTATCCAGAGCTGCGACCAGTTCTCTTCGGAAAGCTCGGCGCCGACCCATTTGCCGTAGCTGGGCGAGCCGTCCCGGGCATCAACCGCGACATCGTAGATGGCACCCTTGACGCAGCGCACGAGCTTGCCCTGGGGATGCGGCGCCAGTTGGCAGTGCAGCCCGCGCACCACGCCGCGCTGCCTGGACAGGCTGTGGTTGTCCTGGATGAAAGGTAGGGTGATGCCGGCTTCCTGCATGCGCGGGTAGTTGTAGGTTTCCGAGAAGAAGCCGCGGCTGTCGCCGAAGCGCGGCGGGGTGACCAGGATGACATCTGGGATGGCAAGACGCTCGACCTTCACCGGGCTCTCCTCAAGTCAGGGGGTCCTTGGCTGATGGTTGGGGGCTGATGGTTGGGGCTCAGCTGTGCACGCCCTCGGCGAGTTCCAGCAGCAGACGTCCGAGTTCCGTCTTGTTCAATCGCTGGGCGTGGCCGCGCAGGGTCTGCGCGTCTATGAAGCCCATCCGGAAGGCGACCTCCTCGGGCGATCCCACAAGCATTCCCTGGCGCGACTGGATGGTCTGCACGAAGGTGCCGGCCTGCATCAGGCTGTCGGGCAT